>CAJUNX010000003.1:123462-153233 GCA_910587865.1 uncultured Roseburia sp. | reverse complement strand
AAATACATTCTATAAATATAAGAGAGAATTGAAAGCAGAATAAGGATTGTTTAGGAAGGGTTCATAATGGACTGTTGCCTTTTGTTTTTGTTCTAAATATCATGCGGTGGGGGTTTTATAGGCAAACGCCGCATAGGGTAGTTAGCGCCTTTTTCTGCCGGGCATTTTCAAAAAGGCTTAGTCCTGTTGCCATTCAAAATATTTTTAAAATACGCAAAAAGGCGGTTTTAAAATAAAATTCGATATGTATCTTCATGGATCCAGTCATCACTGTCTATAAACGAAAAATACTCTCCCTGCGCGATTTTTATTCCTGCATTTCTGGCATCTGATAAACCACCATTTTCTTTATGGATTACTTGTATTCTACGATCCTTTTTTTTATATTCGTCACAAATTTGAGAACTTCCATCTGTTGACCCATCATCAACAAGGATAATTTCCAAATTCTTATATGTTTGATTTAAAACAGAACCTAAACATTCTTTTAAAAAATCTATTACATTATATACAGGAATAATAACAGAAATTTTTACGTTTTTCATACTGCTCTCTAACATTGATATTGAATATTATTGTAATAAAATTCATATGGTATCAATCTGTTCCAGGATTGTCTGAAAACAAGAACGATTGTAAACCATATTAAAAACATACTGGAAATTGCTATTCCTACTACAAATTTGTTTTTTATCTGAGATTGTTGTATCATATTGGGAATTTCAACAATTAATAATGCGGAAAAATAGTAAGTTATTCTGTTTATCAGAGACATATTTAATGCAAAAATAAAGAAAAGTGAATACATTTCAAATACCGCCAGCTCCAGGCTGTGTTTTTTCTTTCTGTATGCTTTATGCGCGAAGAACAATAATACAGAACTCATAAAAATTTCTATTATTAGTGCAAGTCGTCCGTTTCCTGCTCTTTCCGACTCAAAATATATTGTAAAGCGTGGAAATAAATATAATAGCAGATTATTAAATACCATTTTGAAAGATAATACACATAATACGCCATTTATTATATAGATCTTTTTTAAATCCTTTGGAAAAAACTTGTGCAGATACAAAAGAAAAACAGCTAACGCTGAAGCATGAAACATCCCTGCAAATAAGATAAGAAAAAAACTTTTTATATATCTTTTTTCTTTATATGACAAATATCCATAAACAGATATAACGACTGCCATTCCCTGACGTATTTCATTTGTAAAAACTGAAAATAATAAACAGAATAACAGGCATAGTGATAAATAAAAATTTTTTGAACTGGCAAAAATATAGTGGCCCATTAACAAAAAGCATATCGACGCTGTTATAATGAGCATAATCTGTGGATGAATGCCGAAAATTCTAGCTATTAGGTAGAGATACATCAAAAAGCCATTCTCCATATAATAGCCTTTGAATATATCGTGAAATGTTCCTTCTCCAATCCTCACAAACCAGCCTAAATATTCGGATGTATCACTGCCGACATTCTCGCCTCTGAATGCAGTCAGAAACCATAGGAATGCAAGCATCAAAAAAACAAGTATTCTTTCGCGTGAAATTAAACTAGATAAGCCTTTCCTTTGATTTGGTAAATACCTGCTATCCATCTTTAGTTTTTCAGCACCCATGAGAGCAAATAAGCCCGTTATGATTATCATTACACAATATACCATTCGATATCCCTTTATACTTGTGCTGTGGAAAGTTGTTTATATTTTTCCACAGTTTTTTTTGCGACTGTATTCCAGTCATATTGTTTCGCACATTTTAATGAATATGCAGACATTTCTTCTAATGCATCCAAATGATCCACCGCATCATGTAACAAAGAACGAATACCCTCAATTGAAGTTTTTTCTACAAATCCATTTTTATATTTTTTTACATCACAGCCTGCATTTGTTTTGTCTGTAACCAAAACAGGGATTCCATAAGAAAATGCCTCAAGTATGCTCATTGGCATGCCTTCCAAACGTGATGTATGAATAAAATAATCACATTCTAAAAATTTATTCTCTTTGTGCCTGCCATATACACCATCATGAAGTTTGATGATATCATTAAGTCTCTTTAAATCAACAAAAGTTTTCACTTTATTTATATCACTGTCTTCAAATCTGCCATACATATCAATATATATATGATGATTTCTCATAAAATCCTGTTCTGCGCAGCATGCCAGTAACAGTAAATCCAGTCCTTTGTGATATTCGTCATATCTTCCGATATACAAAATCCTGATATCAAATTCTTTTTTTTGTTTTGAAAACTCCTTGTGCTGTTTAGGTAAATAAATCCCATTTGACTGCACAAAACAATGTCTATAAAAACTTTTCTTCGAGTTTCTTTTCTCGTCTTCTGATAAAAATTGTATTCCTGCACTATTTCTGCACATATGATATGAAAATAAATGATTAAATATAGTCTTTTTTATATATCCTTTTTTTTGTAAACCATATGACATTGCTCCATGAGGAATTACAACATATGGAATCTTATCCTTAATATGCCTCTTCCAAAATTTTATTATATTAGGTTGATATATTCCATGAATCACTACAATGTCGATTTGAATTCCCTGTAATAATGTTTTCAATCCATATCTTTTATAATCCCCATAATTAAAAGAGGGAATTGTATCAAGCTCAAATCGTTTGTTCTGCAGATTAATCAATACAGTATCAGCATAGCGATTTTGATTTTTTACATGCTCAGGAATTACATTTACCATTCCATCTCCTTTGCGATACTTAATGGAGCAAACATGTAAAATACCAAATTTATCCATAATTTTTCCTCATTTATCTGCCTGCTTATCATAAAAATAATTTATGAACTGAAAACTTTTAACAGGATCGATCTTTCTTCCAAAAAATAATCCGGATGTCTCAGCCGCTTTAATATCTTCTGCAAGCAGAAGTTGTGGATGGTTATTATAAAATGGTTTGATAAATGTCAACGAATGAGATATTCCGTTATCATATTTTATCCATTCTTTATATGGTGACAACATAATCGTCGTCGCTATAAATCCTTCCTCCGGAACTGCGCCATTAAATACATCCCAATACTCTGGATACTCCTTAAGATAATCTAATATCCATTGAATAACTTCGGCTGGTATTACTGACCAAAAATAGTTTTTGTAAAATACTATTTTATTTACATCATAAGATATTTTTCTTTTGCCAAACGAAAATCCTGCCTTTAGTATTTCTATTCTCAACCTTCGCATAATTCTGACAGGGTTAAACTTACAATCAATTCTGCGAAAATAAAATTTGGGCCAATTATTTAGCAGAAGAACTCTTCGGTTTTTATCATCTTCATATGCATCTATAAATATTTCCCGGGGATGGTTTAACAAAAAATCATCCAGCCCTTCCCGTAAAAGAATATCTTGTCCTGAACATGTAATAATATAATCGAAAGCTCCGTAATTCATTACCTCTTTCCACGATTCGATGATAGCTTGCATTAATCCAGGACTACCCCAGTCAATAATTACATTATTTTTTACTATATGAACGCAATCCGATTTTATTATTTTCTCCTTTAGTTCATTAACGTTTGCATTTACGTGAACAAATACATCTGTTGTCCCATCCTTTATTAATTGCTGTATAAACATATTGCAATAATTGATCTCTGTATGAATAATTAAAATTACTGCCTTTTTCATAAATATGTGTATTATTTTCTTTCTCTTAATAATTTATTGCTCAGTATATCTACAATTTTAGCAGGAGCAAAATACATGACACATTGTCCTGCGACTACGTATATCATATCTCCAACATTATTCCATCCCTTTTTATGAAAACCATACATAATTTGTATATATTCTTTGCAATTTACCCAGTTTTTCCGTCTTTGTAAATTATCGGGACTAGTTCTGTAAAACAGATATGATTTTTTAAGATTTATTGCTTTAAAGCCCTCATTTATCATTCGAATAAAAAGATCCAGGTCCTCTTTACGCCCAAAAGCTTTATATCCTCCAACAGCTTCCACAGCACTTTTCCGAAACATAACTGTTGGATGATTAAAGGGGCTTCGTCTTTTAGAGAATCTCTGAATCTCCTTATAAGAACTCGGTACAATACGCGATGAAACAATATTGTCTGTTGATTCTATAAATTCATCGATTTGTGTTCCCACAATCGATAATTGCGGATTTTTTTCAAAGGCTTTTATCTGCTTTTCACATCGTTCAGGAAATGATATATCATCAGAGTCCATTCTGGCGACCAGTTCATTTCGAACCACGTTCAGTCCCTGATTTAAGGCATAACCTAACCCTTTATTGACAGGAAGTTTAACAAGAACCAATAGTGACGGATAGTTTCTTTGATATTTTTCTATAACACTGTTAAGCGCATTATTCAGTGGACCGTCTTCTACTAAAACAATTTCATTTGGTGTTATAGTTTGGTTTACCATGCTTTTAAGGCTTTGATCCAAATAGTCCGGGTTCTCTTTTTCATAGACAGACATTAATACACTGTAATTTTTCATATGTCTACCCCTGATCTAATCCTGCATACACTGTTGATTTTAGTGTTATATATTTTATATAGTTTAGATCGTTATATTGTGAAAGCATTTGGCCATAGATATTATTCCCAAACGCCTTCCCGGCAAGCCTCCCGATTTTCCCCGGCATACGTCCTGCCGCAGCAACCAGCGGTCTCATCCACTTTGCCAGCCTGACCTTATGATCTGATGCCTCCCCGATCAGCCTCACCAGTTCTGATGTCTTTCCATACTCCTCGTTCTGCGGAAAATACACCCCGCCTTCCCCGCTCATCACCAGCAGGCTCACAAACTCACACAGGTTTCCGATATAAAGCATCGACCGCTCATTTTCCACATTCGGAAATACCGGAAGCCTTTTCGCCAGCTTTGCCAGCAACGGATAGTTACCTTTCGATCCCTTCCCATAGATCATCGGCGCCCGGATCACAGCCACTCTGAATCCGTCATCCTGCAGTTTTCTTACCCCTTGATCCGCCTGCCACTTGCTGTCCCCGTAAAAATTTGCCGGAGCCGGAACCGTGTGTTCATCTATGACTTTCTTCTTCCCGTAAGGCGCAGACTCCCCGTAAACGATCATGGAACTCATCAGGATAAACTGCTTTACGCCTTCCGCCTTACATTTTTCTGCTGTCTCAATCGCAAGATCCGTATTTACTTCGTAATACTTCTTTTTTTCTTCCTCTGTAACCTTCCCGGTATCCGCATGGGCAATTCCTGCCACATGGAACACACTGTCATATCCGCTGAAATCCCGCTCTCTCCAGGAACTGTCCACCATATCCACGGTATCCACTGTCAGATTCGGGTAATGCTCCGCCGCATAGTTCTGAAAGCTTTCCCCGACATAACTCCCCGCCCCGGTGATCAGGACTTTTTTCGCTGCGTTTTTATCAATATGGAATTCTTTTTTATACCCGTAATCCTCGAATCCGGCATCCGCAGGATCAACGGGCGGGATCACATCCTTTTTTCCATGTGGCTTCTTTAACTTCCATGCATGGTTGTCCTTTTTCTGTTTTCTGGCTCCCGGTTCTGAGCGATTTGGTTCACCAGCAGCTTCATCCTGCTGTAATGTCCCGGTCCCGCCTTCCACAACCCCTTCACTCCCGGCCACAGACTTTACCGTCCCGAAAAAACATTTCAGATCAAAGAATAACCCCTTCAGGTTTCCGCTCCGCAGCCTTCTGATATACTCCCCGTCCAGTGCAGCCTTATCCTCAATCTTCAGCTCATCCCGTCCGTTGATCTGCGCCCAGCCGGTCAGCCCCGGCATCACGCTGTTCGCATCATATTTTTCCCGTTCCGCGATCAGATCCGCCTGATTCCACAGCGCAGGCCGGGGGCCGATGATACTCATTTTTCCACGGAAAATATCCCACACCTGCGGCAGCTCATCCAGGCTGTATTTCCGCAGGAATCCGCCCACCCGGGTGATATACTGATCCGGATCCGTCAGCTGGTGGGTTGGCACATCATGCGGCGTATCCATTTTCATGGTGCGGAACTTGTGCAGTTCAAAAAAATGCCCGTCCTTCCCGACCCGCTTCTGCGTAAAGAGTATGGGGCCCGGATCATCCAGGCAGATCGCAATACTGATTATGATATAGACCGGAGCCAGCAGAACCAGTCCGGTAAAGGATAAGGTTTTATCCAGCCCGGGTTTGACATACTTCTCGTAAAATGTTGCTTTGGAGCATGACATGATCTTCTCATGCTCATTCCCGTCTCCGGTTTTCAGATATGGATTTTCCTGATCCATCGAGTCCGTCTCCGCGTACTTCTTAGCTGCCAGGAATGCAACGGTGAAGATTCCGCCGAGAATGAGCCCGGCCTTTATGAACTTGTGACAGTTTCCTTTTTTTGAATCTGACATGCGATGCTGAGTTTCTCCACTAAAAAAGGAGACATTTTGTCTCCCATTAAAATAAGCCGTGGCTTTCCACGGCTTATCAGATCAGTTTACCTTCAGTTCCCCTTACTACTCATAATGTCCTTTACATGAAAGGATAAAAACCATATCATTTTTGATACAGTATACGATTCTGTTTTTATCATCAATTCGCCTGCTCCAGTAACCGCTCAGGTTTCCGGTCAGTGGTTCCGGTTTTCCGATTCCGTCATATCCGTTTCTCTGAATATCCTTTAGCAGCATATTGATGCGTTTTAACAGCTTTCTGTCATGCTCCTGCCAGTAGCTGTAATCCTCCCATGCCCTGTCTTCCCATAGCAGCCGCATATTCCTAGTCCTCGATCAGATCATGTTCTGTAAAATGTGCCTTTCCCGACTGGATATCCGTTATGATACGCTCCAGGTACCGCATATTGCTCTCGGAGTAGAAGGGATCCGGATCCGCCGTAATTTCAAACGGTATCCTGCGTTCCTTTTTTACTTTACTGAGAAAAACGCTGATCGCTGCTGTCAGGGTCAGACCCATTTCCGCGCAGACCGCCTCCACTTCTTTTTTTGTGTCGACGTCAATCCGGAAATTCACCATCGTTGTCTGAGCCATGTCCTCACCACCTTTCATCTGACACTATTATAACAGATCTGTCAGACGTGTCAAGCGGATGCTTTACAACGCTTTACATATATGATTTACAATCTGTCAAAAACCCTCTACCCTCACTGCACGGATATTCCAAGTTTTGCATAAAAGATATCCGATCACCTGTTTTCCACCCCGCCCAAACCATACTATAATAGGAATAAAATCCATTGAAACAGGATGGAAGCAGGGAGGTCAGATGCAGAATGAACATCACAAAAACGATCACATGTCAGGGCTGCGATACGGCAGCGAAAACGGCAGAGACCGCACAGGCGGCAGGCGCGGGGGCGGAGTCCGTGCCGACGGCGGCGTACTGCCGGGTGAGCACGGATGCGGATATGCAGGACGGTTCTTTTGAGATGCAGAAGCGTCATTTTGAGAACTACATATCAGCGCATCCGGGGATGACGCTTGTAGAGGTGTATGGGGATCAGGGAAGAAGCGGGCGGTGCATAGAAAAGCGGGAGGAATTTCAGCGCATGATGAGGGATGCCGGGGCGGGGAAATTTAAGAGGATCCTCACAAAGAGCGTTTCCAGGTTTGCGCGGAATATGGGAGACTGCGTGAGATGCATTCGGAAACTGCAGGAATACGGGGTCAGCGTTTATTTTGAGAGGGAGGCGCTGGACACGGTGGATGAGAAATCGGAGCTGATTTTATCCATTATGGCAACGATTGCGGAGGAGGAGTCAAGATCCATCGCGGAAAACCTGGCCTGGACGAGAAAAAAGCGGTATGCACAGGGAAGGCCGTGGGAGCATCCGGGATATGGATATCGTTATGTGAAGGAGGACAATACCTGGCGCGTGGAACGGGAGGAGGCAAAAGTGGTAAAAGCGGCATTCCGGCTGGCGCTGGAGGGGAAAAATTATACGGAAATTGTAGCGGAATTAAACCGGATGGAGGAGTGCCGCGGTGGCAGCCGCAGATGGAGCAGAAATACACTTCGCTACCTGCTGAAAAACATATGCTATACCGGGGATTACATGACGAATAAGACCTACACAACGTTTACGGAGCAGGGCAGAAGAGTGAGAAAAAACAGCGGCCAGGTGGAGCAGTTTTTTATCGAGGGACACCATGAGGGAATCGTAAGCAGAGAAATATTTGAGCTGGCGGGTGAGCTCATAGGGCGAAAGCTTCTCTGCACGGGGAAGAAAATGCCGCTGGAGGAAACGGACAGACTGCTTTTGGAGCGATGCAGGAAAGCAGTGCGGCAGCTAAACGACCGGCGGCCTTCTGCAGAGGAGAGCCTGTGCAGGGCGGAACAGGAGGAAGAGAAATGAGCAGAGTGCGAAAGGATGAGGAGAGGACGGGAAACATTATGATACCGGACGGCGCCGGCCAGGGAATTGCCACAAAAATTTTCAGACCGGCGAAAAAAACGGAGGACGAAAAAAGTCTGCGCAAACGCAGGGTTGCCGCCTACTGCAGGGTATCATCGGAGCTGGAATCGCAGGAGATGAGCTTTGAGATGCAGGTGAGGGTATACACGGAAAAAATTCAGGCCAATCCGGACTGGACGCTGGTTGGTATTTATGCGGATGAGGGGGTGACCGGGACCTCGGCGGCCCGGAGAGTGCAGTTTATGCAGATGATATCAGACTGCGAGTCGGGGAAAATTGACTGCATCATTACAAAGAGCATTTCGAGATTTGCGCGCAACACGCTGGAATGCCTCGGATATATCCGTCAGCTGCAGGGAATGGGGATTCAGATCCTGTTTGAAAAGGAAGGGATTGACACCGGATCTTCTTATTCCGAGATGATTCTTACGATCCTGGCAGCATTTTCACAGGAAGAGAGCAGATCGATCTCGGAAAATGTAAAATGGAGCATCCGAAAACGCTATGAGGAGGGAATTGACCGCTGGGCAAAGATTTATGGCTATATGTCGGACGGAGAGAGGACATATGTGATTGTGGAGGACGAGGCAAAGGTGGTCAGAAGAGTGTTCTTTGCATGTGAACAAGGAAAAAGCACGAAACAGATTGCGGAGGAATTAAACAGGGATGGGATACCGACCCCGGGCGGCGGCGCATCCTGGGATTCCTCGGTGATATTCCGGATGCTGAAAAATGAGAAATACTGCGGCGATATTTTGCTGCAGAAAAAATATACGGAGAGCCATCTGTCCCATCATGAGGTGAAAAATGATTTTTCCGAGATACCGGCGTACTACATCAGGGAACATCACGCGCCCATTATTGAACGGAAACAGTTTGAGCGGTGCAGAAACATACTGGAAATGAACAGCCGTGGGGGAGTAAAAAAAGGAAGACATGCGAATCTGACCTATCCGTTCGGAGATTACATCCGATGCCCTGTGTGCGGAAAAAGTATGAAGCAAAAGAAAATCCCCGTGGGCAGCCAGCAGAAAGGCTGGGTGTGCGCGGCGGGACATTTTGTGATGCGATCCGACCGGGTGGAGCAGGCGGTGTTAGAGGCATACCGGACGTTTGACATCGGGAGGATCCGGGACAGAAAAGACGAGGCATCAGCCGTTTTAAAGGCATATAAGCGCCGGACAGAGGCGTTTGAAAGAGTGGATTATTACTGGGTGGATGATCTGATTGACGCTGTCACCTTCGGGCTGCACAGCGGATATGAGCGCCGGATGGCGCCGGTCATGAAGGTGGAAGAAGCGGAGGATCACCGGGTTTATGTACACTGGAAGTGCGGACTTATGAGCAGTGTGCCCTCGGGGCTTCGAAGGGTCTCGGAGATGCCGGCGTATCTTGTGGAGAAGTGGCGGGGAAAAGAGAAAAAAGAGGGGCACTCCGACGGGACACAAAGCAGGAGACCGGCATGGACAGGGGAGAATACAAATGAAAATTACGAGGATTGCGCCAGAGCGTGAGAGGCGCAGCACCAGAGTGGCGGCATACTGCCGCGTATCCACACAGCTGGAATCGCAGGAGGAATCGTTTCGAATCCAGCAGGGACATTATGAAAAACAGATTCGCGCGAATCCGCAGTGGGAGTTTGCAGGGGTGTATGCGGATGAAAAATCGGGAATATGCACGGCGCATCGGGAGGAATTTCTGCGCATGATCGAGGATGCGCTTGCCGGAAAGATCGATCGTATTTTGGTAAAATCGATTTCACGGTTCAGCCGGAATGTGGTTGACGCGCAGTCTTATGCAAAATTATTAAAAGCCCACGGAGTCAGCGTATATTTTGAAAAAGAAGGGATTGACACGGCACAGTCTTCAAGCATGATGATGCTTTCACTGCTGGCCGCGATCGCACAGGATGAATCCAGATCCATCTCGGAGAATGTCAGATGGGGGTATCGTGAGCGTTTTGAGCGGGGAGAGTACAATCTTGGAAACAACCGGATTCTGGGTTACGACACAAGAGACGGACAGCTGGTGCCAAACGGCGACGCGTGGATTATCCGGGAGGTCTTCCGCAGGTTTGTGGCAGGGGAGAGTTATGCGCAGATCGCCAGGGAGTTAAACCGGATGGGGGCGAAACGGATGCGCTCGGAGCGCGGATTTGTCGCGTCGGTGATCCATGTGATTCTGACAAATGAGACATATGTAGGTGACAAGTGTCTGCAGAAGCGGGCGCCTCAGAATTTTCTGACGAAACGGCCGGACGAGCGGAACAGGTACGCCACCTATTATATCAGGGAGGATCACGAAGGGATTATTGACCGGCAGACCTGGGAGCAGGCGCAGGCAATTCTGCACAGGTATAAAAAAGAACAGGAAAGCGGAGTTCACAGAAAAGGCAGGGCGCACCATGTTTTTTTCGGAAAAGTATTCTGCGGAGCGTGCGGTTCACCGTTCTGCCGCAGGACAATCCGGGATGCGCAGGGCTATTATAAAGCCTGGAGCTGCAGGGAGCGCGGCAAAGGGGCAAAAGGAAACGGCTGCAGAAACCGTGTGTGGAGAGAGGAAGAGCTTGCCGGCGCGCTGCTTGCGCAGCTGGGCTGGGAGCTGTTTGACCATGAGCGGTTTGTCCGGGAGATACAGAGGGTGGAGATTGACGAGGGCAGAATGCTTTTAAAAAAACAGCAGCCACTGTGAGTTTTACCGTGATTCACCGCCGTTTTCGGAATGTTTCTCGCACTTGACATGCCCGGCTTCGTGACTTATAGTGAAAGATATCATGTTCAGACCGGGGGCGTTTATGCTGATATCGATAATCATACTGATCCTTCTGGCTGCTGTAGTGACAGGGCTGGTGTTATATCCGAAAAGCGGAGAAAGAGAAAACGGAATGACGGCTGTGGTGAATGCCGTCATGCTTTCATGCTGCTTTGTCGTACTGGGCGTCTGGATTTCGGACAGGCTGATCGGGCGCGTACATCCTGCGGCGGTGATGGCGATATTACTCATTCCTGCGGCAGTATTGTGGGGCGGGATATGGAGACGGCGTGCGGCGGCGCGCTTTTTCTGGAAAGCGGCGGATGTGGCAGGCATGACGGCAGTCCTTTTGTTTGCCTGCGGCACTGCCGGGCATGTATTTACGTCGGCCCTTAAGCCGCAGTACGGAAGTTCTGTGGGAGCGGAGCAGTATCTTGCGGCGATGCGGCTGCTGCAGTACGGCAGCGGGCGGGGAGAGATCTCATTTTCTGCAGGGATGGAGGCATTTTTTATCGGGGTGTCGGCGCCGTTTCTGGGAGAGACGCAGTCCGTGCAGGCATTTATTGCCGCGGAGATATTTTTAAGACTTCTTGAGGCAGGAGTATTTTATGCGGCGGTACTTGCGGTCAGCAGTAAAAAGACGGTGAGGTATGCCGCGCCGGTGCTTGGTATCTGCTACTTTTTCGGATATCCGTCCTTAAGCCTTCTCTGGGCGAATTATGATTACTGGAATACGGGTGCGCTGCTGTTCTTATACGGCTTTTTTGTGCTGACGGCAGCGGGGAAAAAACAGGCGGAAGGGCGCTTTTGGATCTTTCAGGTTTTGGGCTGTGCGGCTGCATGTGTCTGCTGCGGCGGACAATATGCCGCATGTTTCGCCCCGGCGCTTTTCTTTGCGGCGACCGGGCTGTGGGCGGTTCGGAGGAGAGCCGGATCCGATGCGTCTGCAGACGGCGGAAAAACGGTTCCGGAAAAGACATTCTGGGGCGTGACAGCGATCCTTCTGTTATGTGATCTTCTGGCGGTGGTATGGTTTTTCCGTACATTCTTTACCGCACTTGACGGAGTGTCTGCCGGGTACGACAAAACGACGGGCATCTATCGCTGTATGTACGGAGATCTGTTGTTTTTTATCCCGGTGCTGGTGTTTGTGGCCGTGTACGCATGCTATTATATAGGAAGAAACCGTGTGGGAAAGATCTGGACTCTGCACAATGCCGACTGTGTCAGTGAGAAGGAAGCCGTAGTGGCTGCCGGCATAACAGGTGTAATTCTGACAGCGGCGGTGATAATATTATACACGCGCTGGTACGGGTTTGCGCTGGATACGTATTATTATTTTCTGAATTACTATATCCTGTGGGCAGCGGGGTGGATCCTTGTGGCGGCGGCGCTGGCGCTGATGGCGGAGACGAAGCAGCTGTCGATGTTTTTTTCCTACAGCGGGATGATTGCGGCGATCGGCGTTCTGACGCTGACGAATTATGATTTTAAAATGTGGCACCATAATATCGACTACAACCAGCCGGGGGTGACGAAGAATTTCTTCCCGCTGTACCGGCAGAGCATGGACGGGCTGCTTGCGGATTATGGAGCGTACCGGCTGCCGGAGGGATTTCTGGAAGCCGTGGCCTCTGCCGCGAAGGCGGACGGGATCACACGGCCTGCGATCGTGACGGCGGATGAAGCGATGCAGTACTGGAATGACGGCCTGCAGGGGGCGGCGTCCGACGGATACCGGCTGGATAAAAACGAATTTCCGGATGTCATCCGGACGCTGGAAGAAGATCAGGTGAACGGGATCACGGTGGCAAAAACAGAGGATTCGTATGGCTGTTTTGCGGAATACTACCAGTACTGCCGTGTGCTGTATGAAAATGAGGCTGCGGTTGTCTTTGCCAGGCCAGAGGGCGGCTGGGCGGAAAACGAGGCGATGGCGGAGGATTACTCTGCGGCGAAGCGGGAATTGTTTTCTTATGCGGCGGAACATTATGCGGCGGGGACGGTCCCGCTGATGGCGAACCGGTCGGCCTATATCGACTATATCATGTATGAGAATCTCACGGGGACGAAATCTTCTGATTTTTATACATGGCACTTTATGCCGGTGGATAATCTTAAAAATCTCAATGAGCGCGGCATAAAAACAATCGTGCTGCTGAATGGCGACGAATACTACGAGTCAACCAAAGACTATCTGGACCGGCAGACCGTTGTGTTTGAAAATGAGGCCGGGCGGGTGCTCACCTGCAGCGGGACACAGTGGGCGACGCAATATTAAAAACGCGTGCGGTTCAAAGCTGCAAAAAGCAGCGGAGCAGAAAACAGGAAAGAAGGAGATAGACATGCTGTCTGTGATTATACCGGCATATAATGAGGAACGGATGATTCGGAAAACGAATGCGGTGATCGGCGAACTTTTAGACAGAGAGAAGATTGCACATGAACTGATTTTTGTGAATGACGGCTCAAAAGACGGGACATGGGAGGAGCTTTCGGCGGTGTGCCGGGAGTATCCTGCGACAAAGGCGGTCTCTTTTTCCAGGAATTTCGGAAAGGAGGCGGCGATGTTTGCCGGACTGGCTGTCGCGAGAGGAGACTGCGGCGTGATCATTGACTGTGACCTGCAGCATCCGCCAGAGGCGATTGTAAAAATGTACCGTCTGTGGGAGGAGGGCTATGAAGTGGTCGAAGGGGTAAAGTCAGACCGCGGGAAGGAGAGCGCCGGGCACCGGCTTGCGGCAAAGAGCTTTTACCGGATGATCAGCCGTGCGACCGGCATCGATATGTCGCGTGCGTCCGATTTTAAACTGCTCGACCGCAAGGTGATTGACGCTCTTCTGGCGATGCCGGAAAAGCAGGTGTTTTTCCGCGCGCTGTCATCGTGGGTCGGATTTAAGAGCACGACGGTTGCCTTTGAGGTGCGGGAACGCCAGGCAGGGGAGACCAAATGGTCGACCGGCGCGCTGATCCGGTACGCCTTGAACAATATTACTTCTTTTTCGACGGCGCCGCTGCATATCACGACGATTCTCGGCGTGCTGTTTCTGATTTTTTCCGCGGCGCTCGGCGTGCAGACCCTGATTTCATACTGGATGGGACACTCACTGGAAGGATTTACGACCGTGATTATCCTGCTGCTTCTGATCGGAAGCCTGCTGATGATCAGCCTTGGGATTGTCGGTTATTATATTGCCAAGATTTATGATGAGATCAAGGGAAGGCCAAAGTATATTATTTCACAGATGTTAAACGGGGCAGGAGAGAAAAGCGATGGAGCGGATCAGAGTACTTTATAAAAAATACGAAGAACTTTTCAACTATCTGGTGGTTGGCGGACTGACAACCGTAGTCAGCATGGCGCTGTTTTACGGATGTGTCTGGACTGTTCTGGACGGGACGGATGCGGTGCAGCTGCAGATTGCCAATGTGATTTCCTGGTCGGGTGCGGTTTTATTTGCGTATGTCACGAACCGCCGGTTTGTATTTCACAGCAGGGAAACAAACATTCTGCGGGAAATGTCATCTTTTGTGCTGTCGCGTCTGCTGACGCTTCTTCTGGATATGGGAGTGATGTTTCTGCTTGCCACGGTGATGAAGGCAGACTACAATCTGTCGAAGCTGGTGTCAATGGTGCTTGTGACGGTTGGAAATTATGTGATCAGCAAGCTTCTGGTATTTCGTGGAAAATAGACGGCGCCTGACATAAAATACCATAAAATATTAAGATTTAAGCTGTTTACATCAAATTTTAAATGCGTTATAATAACAGAACACGTTGTGCGGACGGGCATGTCTGTAAGCATATCTGCCAGACGGCAGGACGTGTGGAAGCAAAGCAGATCGATAGCAGTGATACAGGAGGGATTTACTGATATGGAAGGAAACAGCATTATCAGTCTGGTAAAAAATGTGCTGACGAAGCTGCAGGGGTTGTCGAGGACACAGGCGATTATCGCATCCGTGACGGCCGTTGTCACAGTGGGAGGAGTCGGTACAGGGGGATATCTGATCCATGATCACATGCAGAACAAGCCGCAGGAAGCGGTGGTTGCGGATGTGATGATAGGGCCGGAGGCAGATGTGGAAACCGATGACGGAGGGGAGCAGATTCCGCTGGACGTGCCGGTGGACACGGAGGTGATTACCTCGGAGATGGTGGAAGTCACGGAGGAGACCGAGGCCGCGGAGGCGAAGGAACTCTATCTGGTCGGGACATCGATTGAGAAGGACTTAAAGATCAAAATCCAAAATCAGAAGTCGAAGGTGGTCTCCGGCGAGCCGTTTGTCGTGTCCGTGACACCGGATAAAAAAGGAGCATCCGCGGCGACATATGAGGACAAAGACAAAGACGGTATCATATACATAGACAAGATCGACGCGGGCAAGTACAAGGTCGAGCTTCAGCAGGTGGAGGGCTATGAGATCAAGGGCGGTTCCATCTCAGTTACCGTAAAAGATGAGATCGAGTATAAGAAGGTGGACGTCACCGGCGAGATCAAGAAGGAGAGCGAGGTCAATGTGTCGGTTGAGGATACAGCGGTAAATAACGTGCCGGTGGAATCGACACTTACGGATACGGTGCAGCTGTTAGAGAGCACGGTGTCGGCGACAACGGTCGCAAAAGCCGATGTGGATCAGTCGAATTTTACAAACGCATCCGCGAGCAGCGAGATGAACACTGTGACAGTGTCAAAGACCATTCATGTGACGCCGGAGCCACCGGAGCCGGGAACGGAGGCGCCGGGGCCGGGAAACAGTGAGTCGACGGAAAAACCGCCGACGGAGACACAGAAGCCGACGGAGAAACCGCCAACGGAGACGCAGCAGCCGAATCCGCAGCCGACGGAGACGCAGCAGCCGAATCCGCAGCCGACGGAGACGCAGCAGCCGGATCCGCAGCCGTCCGAATCGGAGACGACTTCGGAGACTCCTGGCGGCGCGACAGATCCGACAACACCGACAGACCCGTCACAGGGTACAGATGGAAATGGCGATAGTACAGGCGGTGCAGAGACAACACAGACGGCTTCCGTGGCAAGACACGGTGTCGCGCGTGTTGCGGCAAAGGCGAATGAGCCGACCACAAAGGCTGTGACGGCGACGTTTTCCCTGCCGAAGACCGTGACGCTGTACAACAGTGACAATGCGGCATCCAACAGCTATACGCTGACGCTGGGCATCAAGGATGACAATAAGATTATTAAGAGTGTGGAATGGGGCACGACAAATGCCGAATGGGTCGGACTGTCGGCGACGACCGGCAATTCGGTCACACTTACGAACAAGCTGAAAACAGGGACGGTAGATGTCAATGTCGCGGCAACGGTGACCTATGAGCGGGATGACACAGGCGCGACATGGAGCGAGCGGATTCAGACGACCGTTTACATCAAGAATCCGTCCGACACGGGAACCGTGTTAAAGGACAAAGCGGGAAATACGCTGTATGTGGACGAGAAGGCGACGAAGCCGGCGACGTTAAAGGATTATGCATCCAATGATAAATTTTACACCCTGCCGAAGTACACCGGATGGCAGACGATTGACGGGAAGGTTTATTATTATAACGCCAGCAATCAGGCGGTGACCGGCAACCAGGTCATCGGCGGCGTGATGTACACGTTCGCGGAGGACGGCAGCATGTCGCAGAGCTCCGGCTCGAGAGGGATTGATGTCTCGAAGTGGCAGGGCAATATCGACTGGGGCGCTGTCGCGACGTCCGGAATCAGCTTTGCGATCATCCGTGTCGGCTACCGCGGTGCTACCACGGGAGCATTGATCGAGGATCCGTATTTCCGCCAGAATATTGCGGGTGCGACGAGGGCCGGAATCAAGGTCGGCGTTTACTTCTTTACCCAGGCCGTCAATGAGGCGGAGGCGATCGAGGAGGCCAGTATGGCGGTTTCTCTGATCTCGGGCTATAAAGTGACGTATCCGGTGTTTATCGACACGGAGAGTGCGACGAACGGCCGGGCGAACGGTCTGGATGTGGGAACAAGGACAGCGGTTGTGCAGGCATTCTGCCGGACCGTTGCGGCGAGCGGTTATAAAGCCGGTGTCTATGCGAGCAAGAGCTGGTACAACAGCAAGCTCAATGCATCGGGCCTGAGCAATTACACGATCTGGGTGGCGCAGTATAATGCGACCTGTACCTACACCGGGAAATATAATATGTGGCAGTATACGTCGAAGGGTTCCGTGCCGGGAATTAATGGCAACGTTGACATGAATATCAGCTACACCGGGTATTAAAAAATCTTTTCATGTCCGGGATTGTGTGATATGATAAGAGACGGAGAGACTGTATCAAAGCGGTTTTCCGGCAGTATATGCTGCCGGAAAATTCCGGATACGGTCAAAAATAAAATAATGAGAGGTAGTTACAGGTGAAAAGAGGAGTACGATTATGGCTGGCTGCGCTGGTTTTAACGACCGGACTGGCCGGTTGCGGAAAAGGCGGCGATCAGGATGCCGTTGAGACACTTGAGACAGGAGGCGGCGATACCGCGGTGGAAGCCGATGTGGACCCGGGCACTGAGGAGAGTGAACAGGAGGAGGTTCTTCCGGACGGCATGTACCGCAGTGAGCTGACAAACGAGCTGATTGATGAAGCACTGAAGGATCAGCGTCCGATTGCGGCGATGGTGGACAACGAATCGATTGCGCTCCCGCATTACGGACTGTCGAAGGCGGACGTGGTGTATGAGATGATGAACAGTACGATGAACGGCAGAATTACCCGTTTTATGGCGCTGTTTAAGGACTATGAGAGCGTGGAGCAGATCGGAAGCATCCGGAGTGTGAGACCGACGAATGTCATTTTGTCTGCGGAGTGGAATGCAATCCTCTGTCATGACGGAGGTCCGTTCTATATAGACGAGTATATTGCGGAGCCGTCCACGAACAATTTCAGCGGGACGTTTTCCCGTGTGAACAACGGCAAACCGAGAGAGTACACGGAATACATATGTTCCGGCGATATGGAGGCGAATTTCTCCAACTCAAAAGTGGATAAGGAGTATAACTCCTACTACGAGGGGGCGCATTATCAGTTTGCGAGTGAGAATAACCCGGTAGATCTCTCCGGTGCGTCGGATGCGGTGGACGCAAAGACGGTGGATCTTCCGTTCCCGCACAACGGATCCTGGCTGGATTATGATGAGGAGGATCAGCTCTATTATTACTCCGAGTACGGCAAAGCCCATGTGGATCCGGGCAACGACAACGCGCAGCTGTGCTTTAAGAATCTTCTGATTCAGAGCTGCGGATTCCAGCAGTATGATGAGCACGGATATATGATTTTCAACTGCATTGGCAGCGGCGGCGGCTATTACATCACAAACGGAAAAGCGATTCCGGTTACCTGGGAGAAGACGACCATGACATCTCCGACACGTTATTTTGACGCGGAGGGAAATGAGATCACGCTCAATACCGGGAAAACCTATGTGGCGTTTGTGCCGGTGGACGACTGGCCCGATCTGGAAATTGAATAAGACAGCGAAAGGAAGTCATGCGGCGCGCAGGGCTTCCTTTTTTATGCCCCTCCCCGCAGAGGAAATATGTCGTAAAAGCGGCGCCCGGGCCGTACGCCGGGAAGGGGAAGGGCGTACCGCCTGCCGCGGCGGATGACCGGCGAACCGGTATCCGTTGTTTGAAATCTTGACTTATGGAAAAGAATAGGACATAATGTATACGAATGCAAAGACTGAGTAAGGAGTTGGTAAATATGGCGCAGATTCAGAAGAAGATCAGGATGCGGGATGCCTGGCGGCAGATTCCGAATAAAATAAAAACACCGGACAGATGGATGCAGGATGCCTGGAGGAGGCTCCCTGCGACGGTAAAAACCGCTTTTTTTTCCACTGTGATTGTGGGGCTGATGACACATCTGTATCAGTTCACAAACAAGCTGTACAATTATGATGAACTGGCAAACGGGCCGGCGGGCTATGGAACCGGCGCGGAATCCGGGCGCTGGTTTTTAAAGCTGGCGGGCGATTACATGGCGTCTCAATTCGGGAATTACTCGCTCCCGCTGCTGAACGGAATGCTCTCGCTGTTTCTGATCGCTGTTTCGGCTGCGCTTGTGACGGATCTGTTTGCCGTGCAGGGAAAGCTGGCGGCAGCTGCAATCGGCGGATTTATGGCTTCGTTTACACCTGTCGTATGTATGTTTTTTTTCATGTATTCGTCGGTTTTTTATTCCGTGGGGATTTTCTTTAGTGTGCTGGCGGCGTGGCTTGCGGTGCGTTTTCCGAAAAATCTGTTTTGGCATTTTGCAGCCGTTATCCTTCTGACATGTTCTCTGGGGACGTATCAGGCATATTTTGCAAATGCGGCATGCATTTTTGTGATCACACTGGTGCTGGAAAGTGCGTTTTGCAAAAAGAATCAGAACTGGAAATCCGTACTGGTTACGGCCTTCCGGTATCTGTTTGTGCTGGTGGCAGCGCTGGCGCTGTATCTGATCTTAAACAGATATTTCCTTGCGCACTGGGGGCTGGAGCTCGGAAATTACCAGGGGATGAATGCCATGGGACAGTTAAGCGCCAGCGAGCTCTTCGGAGCGCTGAAGCGCTGCTATGCGGATATGATTGCGCTGGTGTCCGGACATGTGATGTACCTTGCGCCGACCCACCTGCTTCGCCGGTGTTTTCTGCTGATTTATCTCGTGCTTGGCGTCAGCGTGATCTCTCTGTTTTTCCTGGACCGGGGAGAGTGGATCAGAAAAGGATTTATGGTATTCGGCTTTCTGCTGCTCCCGGCGGCATTTTTCCTTGTGTATCTGATGTCGCCGGCCGGCTGGTCCTATACGCTGATGGGATATTCGGCTGTGTTTCTGCCGGTGCTTTTTGTGGTGTGGATCGATCAGTTCTGCCGCAATGTGCGGGTGAAGCTCTGGTATCAGGCGGCGCTTTCCTGGGCATCCGGCCTGATCGCAGTGGCGATGGTACTGATGTACGTATGGTTCGGCAACGGCTGCTATATGTCGCTGGAGTATACGAAGTATCATGATCTGGCATATTTTGAGACGATGGTGACGCAGATTAAGAGTCTGGAAGGGTATACGGATGACATGCCGGTCGCCTTTATCGGAAACGAGATCAAAGATGAGACGCATGACATGGGCAGTATGCTAGGCGGGACCTTCGGGCTGGACGGGAAAATCGAGTCGAACATCAACGCTTATTCCAGGGCGCATATCCTGACAAAATTCCTTGGGTTTGCACCAGATTTCTGCGGCTATGAGCAGACGGTGGAGCTGATGGAGCGGGAGGAAGTAAAGGAGATGGGCTGTTATCCGGATTACGGCTCGATGAAGGTTGTGGACGGGGTCGTTGTGATCAAACTGTCCGAGTACTGATACCGGTGAAAGGGATGTCCGGCGGGTGGGACGTTGCGATGAAAGTGTCCGGGTACTGATACCGGTGAGCGGGATGCCCGTCGGACGGCACGTTGTGATGAAAGTGTCTGAGTACCGGATACCGAAAGGGATGTCCGGAGGACAGTACGTCCAGTCACGGCGTGGATGACGGGAACAGGATGCAGTGTGCAGGAAGGAGGGGATGAAGATGCAGGAGAGCACGGCGGAAGGAAAGCGGAAAATTGAATATCTGGAGCTCCTGCGGATTATCGCCAGCTTTTTTGTGATCGTCAATCACACGGCTTCCGGAGAATTTCTGGCAATGCAGCCGGATGGACGGAAATGGTTTTTCCTGGTGACATATTTTTTTATGAGCAAGACGGCAGTCCCGGTGTTTCTGATGATTTCCGGGGTGCTGCTGCTCCGTCATGTGGATGAATACCGAAAAAATGGCGCCCGGATCATAAGGATTGTGCTGGATATTATCATTTTTTCTTTTATATATTATGTCAGGAGCTGGTATGTAAACGGAATGTCATTTGATCTGATCGAATTTTTTAAGCTGATCTATCAGCAAAAGATTACGAATGCATACTGGTATCTGTATCTGTACCTGGGACTTTTGGTGATGCTTCCGCTGCTGCAGCGGCTTGCATCCGCAATGGGGCGCAGGGAGTATCTGTATCTCATTGCGATATCCGTCGTTTTTTTGGGCGTGATGCCGATACTGATTCATTATCGGGAAGGGCTTCTCTATAACGCAGGATTTTCGTCCGTATTTCTGCCGACGCTGGCCGGGCTGCTTTTTCTGGGGTATTTTCTGGAAAATCACGTGGAGATAAAATGGCAGTATGTTCTGATCAGTGTGATTGTGATCGTGTGCTGTCTGGTTTTCCTCGTATCGGCGACTTATGCGGAATACCAGCGGATGCCGGAGAACTACCTGTTTTTCGATGACCGGACGCACCTGACGATCACGGCTATGGCGGCATCGCTGTTTTATCTTGCGAGATGCTTCGGTCATGTATGCCGCGTAAGAATATTCTGGAAGATTGTGACGTGGCTTGGGGGATGCTCCTTTGGAATTTATCTGCTGTCAGATTTCTTTCTTGAGGTTTATGTGCCGCTGTATCAGTTTCAGCTGCTGCGTCATTTTCATGTGATCACGGCGCTTCTGATTTATGAAGGACTGATCTTTCTGACCGGGGCGGCGGTGACAGCGGTTCTCCGCTGCATTCCGGCGGTAAAACGACTCGTGTGATCTGGAACGTATGCTTTGCATATCCCCTGGAAAGATGTGCATTGACGCAGGTAAGATTTTTTTGCGGGGGATAGCGGAGCTTCTGAGGCAGAATGGATGACGGCTGTACTGTTTACCAGTAACAGCCGTCATCCATTTTCTTTGTAAAGCGCTTCGACGGAGCTTCTGACTTCGGTGCGCGGATCCAGTAATCATTGTAAAAGCCCATGTAAGGCGGGTAATTGTCCCAGCGTGCGCCCCGGATCCCGAACAAAAGCTGTAAGGCGCCGCCGTACTGGATCGCCTGTTTTCCGGCGCGCTTTAACATGGGGGCAAGGTGAAAACCGAATGCACTGCAGCTTAAGAGGGCGACATCAAAATCAATCTTCATCGCTTCCTCATAGAGATACTGCAGGGCATCGAACCAGGTGTCAAATTCGTCATCCTCAAATCCGGAAAACCACACGGATTTTAATGTTTTCAGCTCCATTTCGGGTAGCATCCGCCGGCCTTCGTAAATCCGGTCAATGTGAGGATACTGTGCGACCATGGCATCCACAAAGGGGCTGACGAGGAGGACCTTTTTCCCCTCGAGCGCCATGGTCCACGGATCGTCATACATCATGGCCTCGATCTGCTCTAAGCGGATCTGCTCCATGGATTTCGGACAGCTGGTGCGGATGACATATTCTTCGATCGGATGATCGTCGAAATAAGCCATGATGTCGATATCCTGACAGTCCGCCCGGAACAGGTCAACCCACTGCCCGACCTCGTTCGGATTGTCGTGAAAGATACTGAACATGTTGCTCTGCGGCAGCCGGTTGGAGTGAAACAGGCGGTACTCATCGTAGAGCTGTATCAGGGTGAACTCCGCACTCCCGAGGCGGCAGAGCGCAAACGGCTTTTCGCTGTTTATATACTGCCGGATCCGTTCGTTCGCCTCCGCGTCGGAAGGGGGCAGTTTCCCTAAAAACGGTGCGGCGAGGACATTGTAGCTCCCCGTGAACTTCGCCCGTACCCGGTGATGCAAATGCTTCAGATAATAGTAAAGGTATAGCATGCGCTGATTCATAATAATTTCCCTCTGTTCGGATATTGAGATAGAAGCTGTAACCATTATAATCGATCTGGTTTACTTGTCAAGGGCGCGTCTTTCCTCACCCGGCCGCGTCTTTCCGTATCCGGCTGCCTCTTCCCTTATCCGACCGCGTTTTCCCTCACCCGGCCGCGTCTTTCCGTATCCGGCTGTGTTTTTCCTCATCCGGGCTCTGCATTTTGCTGTCCGGACCGCGCACATTGACAAAAAGCGTGTTTTCCCGTATCATGTTAATAACAATGAGCAGTGCCGGACCGGGAAGAAGCAGCCTGCCTGTCAACAGGCAATGCTGCAGCTGCCCGGTCTGACGGGGAGGCGCCTGTTTGATCCGGACGAAGCGGAGCGAAGACAGCCCGCAGCGGGAAGGAGCGGACGAGAGAGCGGGGCTGAGCAAAGGCACTGCGGGCAAGGAAAACGTGCCAAAGCGGAAAGAGGCAGAGATGGATAAAATTTTAGTGACCCGGTCTTCGATGCCGGAGTTTGAGGAATACGTGGAGGAGATCCGCGATCTGTGGGAGAGCCACTGGCTCACCAATATGGGAGAGAAGCACGTCAGGCTGGAACGTGAGCTGGCGGAGTATCTGAAGGTGGACAATGTATCGCTGTTTTCCAACGGCCATATGGCATTAGAGCTTCTGATCCAGGCGATGGGCCTGACCGGTGAAGTGATCACGACGCCTTATACGTTTGTGTCCACGACGCATGCGATTGTGCGCAACGGCTGTGTCCCGGTGTTTTGTGATATCAGCCGTGAGGATTATACGATGGATGTCTCAAAAATAGAGGCGCTGATTACGGATCGAACCAGCGCGATTCTCCCGGTGCATGTGTACGGAAATATCTGCAATGTGGACGAGATCGACCGGATTGCGAAGAAATACGGGCTGAAGGTGATCTACGATGCCGCGCATACGTTCGGGGTGGAATACCGCGGGCGCGGGATAGCATCGTTTGGCGATGCGTCGATGTTCAGTTTTCATGCGACCAAGGTTTACAACACGATTGAGGGAGGCGCAGTGTGTTTCCCAGGGACGAATGAAACGCTTAAGGCGGATCTGTACGGTCTTAAAAATTTCGGGATCCGCAGCGAGGAGGTCGTGGATGAGATCGGTGCAAATTCTAAAATGAACGAATTTCAGGCGGCGATGGGGCTTTGTAATCTGCGCCATGTCGACGATGAGATTTTAAAGAGAAAAGCAGTGGCGGAACGATATCGTGAGCGGCTGGCTGACGTGCCGGGGATTCGTCTTGTCGCAGAACAGCCCGGAGTCCGTCAGAACTATGCCTATTTCCCGGCGGTGTTTGAGCCGGCGGTGTTCGGCAGAAGCAGGGACGAGATTTACGAGGAATTAAAGACAGAGGGGATTTTTACCAGAAAATATTTTTATCCGGTGACAAATGCGCTGGAATGTTATCGGGAACACTATCATCCAGAGGATACGCCGGTTGCGCATGAGATTTCAAAAAAGGTGCTGACGCTGCCGATTTATGCGGATCTGGCAATCCGGGATGTGGACCGGATCTGCGATGCCATTTTGCGGA
Source organism: uncultured Roseburia sp. (assembly GCA_910587865.1). Classification (GTDB taxonomy): domain Bacteria; phylum Bacillota; class Clostridia; order Lachnospirales; family Lachnospiraceae; genus Roseburia. Next base: position 128,801 of record CAJUNX010000003.1, on the reverse strand, counting down.
CGGGCCGGCGAGGGTAAGCCGGAGTGCGGCAGGGCACGGAAACCGACGGCCGAAGCGGCCTGCAGCGGGAAAGGAACGGAAGCCGGCGGCCGCAGCGGTCTGCAGGGAAAGGAACGGAAACCGACGGCCGAAGCGGCCTGCAGCGGGAAAGGAACGGAAACCGGCGGCCGAAGCGGCCTGCAGCGGGAAAGGAACGGAAGCCGGCGGCCGAAGCGGCCTGCAGCGGGAAAGGAACGGAAACCGGCGGCCGCAGCGGTCTTCAGTGCGTCAGAAACGGAGGAAACGGGATGATCGTGATCAAGATCGGGGACGGTATGGGCAATCAGATGTACAATTACGCCTGCGGATACGCGCTGTCCAGAAAAACCGGAGAAAAACTGAAGCTGGATATCTCGGAATGTGACAATTCGACGCTGCGCGATTATGAACTTGATTTTTTCCGGGTATGCTATGACGGGAAGGAATCGTTTCCGAACCGGAATGTGTGGCAGAAGATCTACAAACGTCTCCGCCGGAACATCCTGTATCATGTCATCATCGAGAAGGACTGGTATGCCGTGGATGAGCGCATTTATAAAAAGACGCTTCGCAGCAGATATCTGCACGGATACTGGCAGAATACGGCATATTTCCTGGACTGCCTGCCAGAGCTGCGGGAGATGTTTGTGCCGCGGGAGCCTCTGCGGGCGGAGGTGCAGGAGCTGTCAGAGAGGTTTGCAGCGCACGAGACCTGTGCGATCCACGTAAGAGGCGGCGATATCGGCGGTCCTCCCCCGGAATATTTCAGGGAAGCCATTCGGCGGATGCGTGAGGAAAGACCCGGCGCCGCATTTTTTGTATTTACCAATGATAAAAAAAAGGCGGCGGAGTGCATCGGGGACGTTACGCAGCCCGGGCGGTCATGGCAGCCAGGAGAGATCCGCTATATCAGCGATCTGGGAACCTTTACGGACAAGGAAGAATTTCTTCTCATGTCCGCCTGTCAGAATCAGATCCTCTCAAACAGCTCCTTTTCCGCCTGGGCGGCATATTTAAACCGGAATCCGAATGCTCTTGTAATGGTTCCGGGATATAAGGGAGTGGGCCAGACCTGCCTTGACGGCTGGCAGATCATAGGAAAGGAATGCTGACAGATGCTGTTCAATTCAATTGATTTTCTGATGTTTTTCCCGGTGGTTGCGCTTGTGTATCTGGTGATTCCCAAAAAAGTGCGGTATCTTTGGCTGCTGGCGGCCAGCTACTACTTTTATATGGGCTGGAATGCGCAGTACGCGGTTCTGATTGCCGTATCCACCCTGATCACATATGCCTGCGGGCTGGCGCTTGGAGCGCTTCAGAAAAAAGAAGATCCGCGGACCGGTCTGCGGCGCAGGCTGGTGGTGGCGGCCGGGGTGGCCGGCAACCTGGGAATCCTGATGTTTTACAAATATTTTGACTTTGTGCTGGAAAATATAAATGCGCTCGGCGGACTGTTCGCCTGGCCAGAGATCTCAAACCGGTTTGACATCATTCTGCCGGTGGGAATCTCGTTTTATACCTTCCAGGCGCTCGGCTATGTGATCGACGTTTACCGGGGAGCGGTTCCGGCGGAGAAAAATCCGTTCCGGTACGCCCTGTTCGTCTCCTTTTTTCCGCAGCTGGTGGCCGGGCCGATCGAGCGTTCGGGAAATCTGCTGCGCCAGGTAAAGGAGGTTCCGCTGCAGAAGCTGTGGGATTACAGCCGGATCGCGAAGGGACTGATGGTGATGCTGTACGGCTATCTGTTAAAAATCGTGATTGCGGACCGGGTCGCGATCGTTGTCGATCAGGTATTTGACCACTATCTTTCCTATGGAACCTTTGAACTTCTGCTGGGGGCGGCGGGATTTTCCATTCAGATTTACTGTGATTTTGCCAGCTATTCGCTGATTGCGACGGGTGCTGCGCTGGTGATGGGCTTTACGCTGATGGAGAATTTCAACGCGCCGTATTTTGCCGTGAGTATCCGGGACTTTTGGAGCAGATGGCATATTTCGCTGTCTACCTGGTTCCGCGATTATCTGTATATCCCGCTTGGGGGAAACCGGAAGGGCACGTGGAAAAAATACCGCAATATAATGATCACGTTTCTGCTCAGCGGCCTGTGGCACGGGGCATCCTGGACGTATGTGGTCTGGGGCGGACTGCACGGACTGTATCAGATCATCGGAGATATGCTGGCTCCGCTCCGCAGAAAAGCGGTGGAGCGGACGGGCACAAAGACGGATTGTGAGAGCTACCGGCTGACACAGATCGCATGGACCTTTTGTCTGACGACATTTGCCTGGATTTTTTTCCGCGCCGAAACGATTGAAGATGCATTTCTTTTTATCCGGCGGATCGGGACGAGATGGAATCCATGGGTGCTTTTTAACGGTTCGCTCTATGAACTGGGGATCAGCCGCCAGCAGGCGAATGTACTGCTTGTTGCGCTGGCGGTTCTTCTGCTCGCAGATCTGATCCGTGAGAGAAAAAAACAGAGGATCGACGAATTTTTGTCCGCGCAGAATCTGTGGTTCCGGTGGCTGGTACTGATTTTTATGCTGGTGCTGGTGATTGTATACGGGGCTTACGGACAGGTGTATGACGCGAAGCAGTTTATTTATTTTCAGTTTTAGCGAGGATAAGGATGAAGAAAAAAGGACAGGCGATCAGAAATGCGATAAAGGGCGTACTGTTTTGCGCACTCGCGGCGGGCGTGCTCCTCTGCGCGAATTTTGTGCTGAAGCTTAAATCCATTGACGGATGCTATGTGGCCCAGATGTTTTACCGGCAGCCGCCGGATACGGTCGATGTGGTGTTTATCGGGAGCAGCCATATTTATACGGATGTAAATCCGGCGATTCTGTGGGAAGAATTCGGGATGAGCGCGTATGATCTGGCGGGCTCGAACCAGCCGCTGTGGAATACGTATTATTATATGAAGGAAGCGATTGAGGAGCAGACGCCCGATCTCGTGGTGATCGATATATACCGCGCGATTGAGATGAACGACGTGATCGACGACGCCAGGATCGCGATGAATACAATGGGGCTGAAGTTTGGTGAAAACAGGACGGAATCGATCCTGGCCAGTGTGGCGGACGAGGAAGATGCGATGAACTATATCCTTGGGATCCCGGTTTATCACGCCAAATATGAGTCCCTGACAGAAGATGATTTCAAGCGGTACAACGGGGATCCGAACGGCACGGACTACAAGGGCTTTAACGAAAACTGCGTCAGCACGACATATTTTGAATCTTTTTCGGATATGAGCACGATCACGGACACGCTGCCGATCACGAAAAAGAGTGAGGAGTATCTGGAAAAAATCATAGATCTGGCAAAAGAGACGGACACGCAGCTGCTGCTTATGGTCTCCCCGTACCAGGGGATCATGCCGTCGGATAAGATGATCTATAACCGGGTCAGGGAGATCGCGGAGGAGCACGGGGTTGCCTATGTGGATTTTAATGACCGGTACAATGAGATGGGATTAAGTCCGATGACGGATTGTGCCGAATCCTCACATCTGAACTACTACGGCAGTGAGAAGTTTTCCCTGTATCTCGGCAGGTATTTAAAGAACCGGTACAGCATTGAGGATCACAGGGGGGACGAGGCATATCGTACCTGGGAGCGCAACGCGGAACATTACACACGGCTCCGGCGCAACTTTGAGGCGCGGAATACGGAAGATCTCGGAGAGCTTCTGACCCTGCTTTTGGAAAATGAGGATTATACCTTCTGTGTCTCGGCGGACGGGCTTTATGATTACGGTGAGCTGGATGTAAAGGAGATCTTTGCATCGCACGGGCTGAAGATCGAAGAGGGGGCCGTGATGGTCGTGGAGCATGGTGATGTGATTTTTTACGCGGATGATAAAACAGAGGGCGGCTATCAGTTTCATCTGGATCTGGGAACGAAGACACTTGTAATCGACGGAAAGCCGCGGGAGGTGAAAGACCCGCTGACCGGTGAGGTGACGGAGCAGATGGAGAAGTCAGTGAAACTCGGGCCGGTGAACAGTGTGACGACGCCGCATGGGATCAATATACTGATTTATGACGACTATACGAAGGATTTTCCGGATTGTGCCGGTTTTAATGCTCTCGAGAGCTACAAAAAGATCCGATATTAAGCCCGATGACAGGACGGCGGAATGAGAGGAATTATGAAGGATAAACTGATTCGGTTACAGAATTTTTTTCTCACCTTAGGCAGTCTTCTGCGCCATCCGGTTGCAGTGCCGGAGATTGTGCTGCAGTACCGCAACAGTGAGGATTTAAAAAGGGATATCGAGGAGATCAACCGGGAGCGGATCGCATCGCTGTACGAACCGGCGGGAGAAGCACAGGAAGCTTCGCCGACGCTGGCGGAGGAACTCGCGGCAAAAAAAAAAGAGTACAGAAGAATCAATGAATCGTGCAGGAAACGTCTGATATTTCACGTCGGATTCAGCGGAGGGCTGTATTCGGAGCTGGACAGCATGATGGAGTTTATGCTGTTCTGCTATCTGAACCACATCCGGTTTGAGCTGTATGCGGACGACGCTAATTTTTCCAGACCGGGCGGGAAGGGATGGGAGGAGCTGTTCGAGCCGTTCTGCCCGATCAGCCATGATCCCTTAAACGCGGTGGCGAACTATCGCCCGACGGATTTTTTAAGCCAGATACGGCCGCACCGGCTTTGGACAAAAGGGCATTATTATCCGCGGAAGTTAAAGGCGAATACGGGAGCGGATTATCTGACGCAGGATCTCTGGTGCATGTGTATCAGCGATGCGTTCAAACAGGCGCGGGTTCGCTGGCCGCTGTTTGGCATGGACGGAACCTGTGAGAGCGAATTCGCGAAGCTGTCTGCAGTGGCGATCTGCCCGAAGCCGGAGATTCGGAAACGGATGGATGAGCTGATCCGGGGAATCGGACTGCCGGAGCATTATATTTCGATTCAGGTGCGCGGCGGGGACAAATATCAGGAATATGACAAGCTGGTGGAAGCGGATGCTTTTATTGAAAAGATCGAAGACATGGGACATGCGGGGATGCCTGTGTTCGTCTTTACGGACGATTACCGGAATGTGACGTATATCCGGGAAAAGAGACCGGACTGGAAACTGTGGACGCTGACCAGGGAGGACGAGAGAGGGTACTATAACACGGAGTTCAATCAGCAGGACTGGGAGTTCCGGAAGGCGAATCTGACGAAGCTTCTGGCGATCATGGAAGTCTGCGTCGCCTCGGAGCTGCATATCGGCTCCAGCCAGTCCTGCGTGGACATGTACCTGCGCTCCATGAAAGGGAGCGGGCGGTACGTGGTGCTGTAAACCGGGCGAACGC
>CAJUNX010000003.1:0-123362 GCA_910587865.1 uncultured Roseburia sp. | reverse complement strand
CGCATCAGAACAGGCTGTGCAGGAGGGCGCCGGCCCGGCGGAGTGACCGGGCGAGTGCCGCATCAGTTCTGCCCGGCGGCCCGTCCCGGGCGAGAGTAACCGGGCGAGCGCCGCATCAGAACAGGCTGTGCAGGAGGGCGCCGGCCCGGCGGAGTGACCGGGCGAGCGCCGCATCAGTTCTGCCCGGCGGCCCGTCCCGGGCGAGAGTGACCGGGCGAGCGCCGCATCAGTCCGTCCCGGCGTCCGCGGAAGAACCCGATTCGTCTGAAAGCGTGCGGATCACGCGCGCCGGGTTTCCTCCGACAACGGTGTACGGAGGAACATCCCTTGTGACGACGCTCCCGGCGGCGATGACGGCGCCTTCCCCAACGGTGACGCCCTTTAAAATCGTGACGTTAAAGCCGATCCATGCTTTATCACAGATACGGATCGGCGCTGTTTTTACGACGTCCCAGTTTTTGTCCGCGATCGGTGAGAGTCCCTTTGCGGCGCATTCCCATTCGCGGCTGACATCGTCTTTTCGTTCGGACCACAAAACGGAGTGGGAGTTGTGATCGTAAATGGTACAGTTCCAGGCGATGATGACATCGTCTCCGATCGTGATGCCGCTCCTTGAAATCAGCTGTGTGCCGCCGCCGATGTGCACGCGGCTGCCGACGGTGATCTGTCCGGTGTCCGTCTCAAAGACGAAAGAAGAATCAATCATGCTTTTCACGCCGATAGAAAGATACTGCCGGCCGGCGGCCGGAGCGTGAAGCTCTAAATTAAAATTTTCCCCGAGGACGGCGGACGGCTGGATGCTGATATAGGGGGCTGCTGCCTTTAACTGCTTCTTTTTTCGGTATTTTTTATAAATGCTTTTCGGATTCATTTTGTCCCCTCCAGATAATGACAGAGTCTTGTGCAGGCGTTCTGCCCAAGCCTGGTGACGCCCGGCGTGGCAGAGCGGTATCCTTTCATCAGAAGCGCAGCGATCCGGTCATCCAGATGCGCAACGGTAAGTCGTCGCAATTCGTTGACTGCCATACAGATGACCACGGTAAGCACAGCGTAACCGGCGACATACATGATCAGCAGAGGGCTGCCGGTGTGCGCGTCCAAACGGATCAGACGGTTCAGGATGTACATGCGCACAAACGATTCGAAGACGTAGAGCGGCATGACATTTCCCGCCAGATGGTTGATGACGGGGCAGTGGAAGTGCAGCTCACGAAACAGGAGTAAAAGCAGCACGGAGGACGCGATGATAAACAGAGAATTATCCCGGGCAAACATCCCCATCTGCGTCCCCTTTAAGACAGAGAGCGCGGTATTTGCAGTGAAAATGACGAGTGTCGATAAAAGGTAAAGCGCCAGAATCCGGCCCGTTTTCAGCGGTTTTGTGAGGTAAAGTCTCAGATAGCGTCCGATCAGATAGATCATCGTCATGTGCACGAAGCCTTTGCCGCCGTCCGGAATCAGCTCATAATAAAAGAAAGTCGGCAGGAAGGAAAAGAGGAACAGCATCAGCAAAAGCAGGCTGCCGAGCCGTTTTTTTCCGGCCGTCTCCGCCAGCGGATTGAGAAAGACGGAAAACAGGCAGAGCGCAAAGTAGCAGCTTAAAAACCAGTAGCGTCCCGAGAGGATCGGGATGCAGGAGAGGATCAGGGACTTTGCGCCGATCTCCCCGGAGAGAAGCGTGCCCAAAAGCGTGTAAAAAATGACCGCAAGATCGAGCCGGATCAGTTTTCCTAAGTCAAAGCGGATGCCGAACCAGCCGGAGATCAGGATAAAACAGGTCACGCCGGCGTTCGCGACGGCATTGACAAAAATGCTGATTTCGCGGTTTGCGGTGTTGAGGCTGTCATTGAGCGGCCCGAAGGTATGCATAAAAATGATTCCCGTGATACAGAGAATCCGGAGAAGTTCAAAGCCGGATTCGCGTTGTTTCTGTAATGTTTTGTCCATAGTGCACCGATCCTTTTTCGTGATATGAGCTGCGGCTGACACCGGCCGGGAACCATGTTAAGTGTATTGCCCCGGGCGAAAGCCGCACCATAAAACGATTATAACATACAGAAAAGATTTGACAAGCGAAAGAAATGTGCCTATGATGATACAAGAGACAAGCCTGCGGGCGGAGAGAAAGGCATGATTATGATAAAACAGATAAAGAATGCACTGGAAGTGTTTGATCACAGACAAAAGATCAGTCTGGTCTATGTGACCGTTATTATATTTCTTCAGTCCTTTGCGGAGCTTTTGGGCGTGGGTGTCATCATGCCGTTTATCAATGCGGTGGTCGCGCCGGAAACGCTGTTAAATGAGGGCTACATCCGCTGGGCATACGACACGTTTCAGATGGAGTCGCTCAATGAACTGGTGGTCTGGCTTGCAGTGGTGATCATTGTCGTCTATATCTTAAAAAATCTGTTTCTGATCTATGTATATAATTTACAGTACAAATTCGCTTATTACGGAAAAAAGCAGATGCAGAACGAGCTGATGCGGTATTATATCGGTCAGGAGTACACCTTCTTTTTAAATATCAACAGCTCTGAGCTGATCCGCAATATCAACACGGATCCCGAGATGTTTTACACCGCGGTGCAGAATTCCCTGCAGCTTTTGTCGGAGCTGTGCGTGAGCGTGATCATTATCATCTTCCTGCTGGTGCAGGATGTCACGATCACCATGGGCGTTGCGGTCAGCGTCGGCATCATGTTTTTCATCATGATCAGGGGGCTGCGCCGGATCCTCATGCGCTATGGGGACGAAAGGAGGCTTTACTCCGCGAATCTGTTAAAATGTATGCAGCAGGCGTTCGGCGGGATCAAGGAGATCAAGATCGCAAACCGCGAGAACTATTTTCAGAACGATTTTGAGAAGCAGAACGAGATTTACACGCATGTCATCAAGCAGAACGCGTTTCTTAGCTCCGTGCCGAAACCGGTGATGGAGACGCTCTGCATCGGCGGGCTTATGGCCGTGATTGCGGCCAGGGTGAGCGCGGGGACGACGGATAACGCACATTTTGTGGCGATTCTCGGTCTGTTTGCGGCAGCGGCGTTTAAGCTGCTCCCGTCGGTCAACAAGATTTCTTCCTACTTTGCCGCAATCGTGCACAACGGCGTCGTCATCGAAAAGGTGCGCGACGAATACCGCGAGATGCATGAGGCGGCAGCGGAAAAAGCGGCGGGAGCGCGGGAGTCAGAGAGAGGAGCGCAGATTTCTTTAAATGAGGAAATTGTCGTGCGTCATCTGGAGTTTTCCTATCCGAATACGGACGAGCCGGTGATCGCGGACGCGAACGTGGTGATTCCGAAAAACTGTTCCGCGGCGTTTATCGGACCGTCAGGGGCAGGGAAGACTACTTTTGTCGATCTGATTCTCGGGATTTTAACCCCGCAGAAGGGGCAGATCCTGGCGGATGGGCGGGATATTCATGAAGGCCTGCGCAGCTGGCATGAAAAGATCGGCTATATCCCGCAGACGATTTATATGCTGGACGACACGATCCGGAACAATATCGCGTTCGGCGATACGGATCCGATCGATGACGGGAGGATCTGGGAGGCGCTTCGCCAGGCGCAGCTGGAGGATCTGATCAAAAGCCTGGACGACGGGCTGGACACGGTGATCGGCGAGGCGGGCGTGCGGCTCTCGGGCGGACAGCGCCAGCGGATCGGGATTGCACGGGCGCTTTACCGCAGGCCGGAGATTCTGGTGCTCGACGAGGCCACCTCGGCGCTCGACAATGAGACGGAGGCAGCCGTGATGGAGGCGATCGACCATCTGCAGGGCAGACTGACGATGTTTATCATCGCGCACAGGCTTTCCACGATACAAAACTGCGATATGATCTACCGGGTTCAGGACGGTCACGTCACGATCGACCGGCGGAAGGAGTAACGTGATCTGCGGGAGCGTGCGGCTGTAAAAACCGGTCGCTGCCGCATCCGAGGGGGCAGTCGGGCGGACACAGGGAGGAACGATATGGTGATACTGGAACCGTGCGCGGGGCTGGGCAACCGGCTTCTGGCGCTGGCATCGGCACATGAGCTTTGTGAAAAAATGAACAGGGAGCTGGTCGTCATTTGGAAGCGGGAGGCGGGATGCAATGCGAAAGCAGCGGACCTGTTTGAATTTGCGGGCGTTAAGGTGATTGAGATCAGCGAGAACGGGTATAAAAAAGATTTTTTTGGAACAATAAAAGGGAATCGGATCAAGAAAAAATACCGGAACCAGGGTTCGGTATTTTTTCCGTGTGATAAAATCGATCAGTATAAGCAGCAGGGACGGTTTGCGGAGCTCGCGGAGGAGATCCGGCAGGAACCGGCGCTCTATATCAAGTCCTATACGAATCTGTGTGAGATCACGACGGAAAGCTTTTCGTTTCTCCGCCCGTCCGCGGCGATCCGGGAAAAGGGCGGAGCGGTGTTTTCGCGCATCGGGGAGCGCACGGTCGGCGTGCACATCCGCCGGACGGATCACGCGGAGGCGATTAAAAACAGTCCGCTGGAGCTGTTTTTTGAGCGGATGCGGCGGGAGATCGCGGAGCATGACGCTGATTTTTACGTGACGACGGATGACAGAGCGGTGGAGCGGGAGCTTAAGGAAGCCTTTCCGGCAGAGCGTCTGATTTTTTATGAGGACAAGCGGATTGACAGGGATTCCAGAGAAGGGATTGAGGATGCGCTCATCGATATGCTGGCGCTTTCAAAATGCAGCCGGATCCTGGGGAGCTATCAGAGTACGTTCAGCCTGATCCCGTCAATGATGGGGGGCATTCCGCTGGAAACAGTGACAAGGGGATAAACATGAAGATCTGTGAAATACTTGGGACAAAGATTGCAGTCACGAATATGGATGAGACGGTAGCGGCGATTGAGACGCAGATGGAAGGGCTGAGGGGGAACTACATCTGTGTCGCAAACGTGCATACGACGGTGACGGCGTATGAGGATCCGGCATACCAAAAGGTACAAAACAGCGCGGCCTTCGCGCTGCCGGACGGAAAACCGCTCTCCTCCTACAGCAGAAAGCACGGGTTTGCGGAGGCGGAGCGCGTGACGGGACCGGATCTGATGGGGCGGCTGTTCGCGCGGGAGAACGGTCTGCGCCATTATTTTTACGGGGGAAAACCAGAGACGATCCGGCTGTTATCCGAAAAGCTGCGGGAAACATATCCGCATCTTGTGATCGCCGGGATGGAATCGCCGCCGTTTCGTGAGCTGACGAGAGAAGAGGACGAAAAAGCGGTCGGGCGCATGAACGAATCGCAGGCGGACATCATCTGGGTGGGGCTCGGCGCGCCCAAGCAGGAGAACTGGATGTACCGCCACCGGGGGAGCGTGCACGGTGTGATGATCGGTGTGGGTGCGGGATTTGATTATCATGCGGGGACGATAAAACGGGCGCCGATGTGGATGCAGAAGGCGAGTCTGGAGTGGCTTTATCGTCTGCTGCAGGATCCGAAGCGGCTGTTCGGGCGGTATCTGAAGACGAACGTAAAATATCTCTGGCTGACCAGGGGAAAGCGTTAGCGTGCAGACGACCTGCCGGAATGTCCGTCTGATGCCGGATCCGGCGGAAGGCAAACGTGTCAGCGCACCGGCGCTGTGCGGCTGCGGCAGGTAAGCGCCCGGCCAGAGAGCGGGGAATACATAGGAGGAGGTTCGCGATGTGCGGGATATACGGGGTTGTGAACAGAAAAACAGACAGGGAGCAGGCGCTTTCCTGCTTAAATACCATGACGCACCGGGGGCCGGACGGTTTCGGGCTGTGGCAGGAGGGCGGCACGACACTGGGGCACAGAAGACTTTCGATCCTGGATCTCACGGAGACGGGCAGCCAGCCGATGTCCGACGCGTCCGGGCGGTACTGGCTGACGTTTAACGGGGAGATCTATAATTTTTTAGAGCTGCGGAAGGAGCTTGTGGAAAAAGGATATACGTTCCGCGGGGAGAGCGATTCGGAAGTGGTTCTGGCGGCCTTTGCGGAGTGGAGGGAAGACTGCCTGCTCCGCTTTAACGGGATGTGGGCCTTTGCGGTATGGGATACAAAGGAGCACGTGCTGTTTCTCGCCAGGGACCGCTTTGGCATCAAGCCGCTGTTTTACACGAGACTAAAAGGAGGCGGGCTGGCATTTGCCTCCGAGATGAAGGCGCTGGTGCCGATGCTTGATACGGTGCGGCCCAATCATGAGCTGTTTGATTTTTATAAAACAAATCTCCATTATGAGGGGAGAAAAGACTGCCTCATCGAGGGGATCTCGCGTTTTCCGGCGGGCAGCTTCGCCTGGGTAAAAGGCGGTGAGATGAAGACGGTCCGCTGGTGGAATACGCTGGATCATCTGATTGAGACGCCGGATTCCTACGGGGAGCAGACCGAACAGTTCCGCGAGCTGTTTCTGGATGCCTGCAGGCTGCGCATGCGCAGTGATGTGACGATCGGGACCGCGCTTTCCGGCGGGCTGGACTCTTCCGCCGTGATCTGTTCGATGGCGCATCTCGCGGGACATGATGCGGATGCGCGGATGAATGAGGACTGGCAGCACGCATATGTTGCGTGTTTTCCGGGCACGCCTCTGGATGAGACAAAGTATGCCAGGATGGTGACGGATCACCTTGGCATCAGCAGCACGTATCTGGATGTCAGCGACCGTATTTCCGACAGCCGCTTTCTGGAACAGCTTTACCTGTTTGAGGAGCTGTGGGAGAACCCGCAGATCCCCATGATGGAGCTTTACCGCAGAGAGCGGGAGGACGGCACACGTGTGTCGATCGACGGGCACGCGGCGGACGAGCTGTTCGCCGGATACGGATTCGACATCCGCAAGGCGTACCCGGATGCGGGATTCGACAAGGCGACCGCGAAGCTGATCACCAGCGCGTACTACAATCAGGCGGAGGATGCGGAGACGGAAACGGGGAAAATACAGGAGTGGCGGAGGACGCGCATCCACCGGGAAGAGCTGCTGAAATATTATGCGAAAAAGGTGCTCGGCCGTGTGTCGGTCAAAAGCGCGTATGCGGGTCATGAGAAGTGGGAAACCTTAGACCATCTGAATCAGACGCTGTTTGTCTCGACGCATGAGACGATCCTGCCCACGATGCTGCGCAATTACGACAGGGACAGCATGGCAAACGGGGTGGAGATCCGGATGCCGTTTATGGATTACCGGATTGTACAGTTCGCGTTTTCCATCGGCTGGAAATCAAAGCTGCACAACGCGTTTCCGAAATCGATCATCCGGGATGCGCTCGCGCCGTATATGCCGAAAGAGATTGCCTACCGGCGGACCAAGATCGGATTTAACGCGCCTGCGGCGGACTGGATGCGCGGGAATTATAAAGAATTTTATCTGGATACGGTATTTTCCGCCGGGTTCGCGAACTGTTCGCTGGTGGAGGATGTTCCGGGGATCCGCGCTGCGCTGCACGCCGTGCTCCGCGGGGATAAAACCGGGTTCGGCGATGCGACGGCAGTGTGGAACCGGATCCAGCCGTATCTGTGGGAGCAGGCGTTTTTAAAACAGAGCTGGCGGCCCGCCGCGGGCTGAAGGGAACACTGCACCCGGAAAGCCATACCGGGGGAAAGGCAGGCGGAGGTTCCGCGATTATAATAAGGGTCGAAAAGAATGCGAAACGGCGGCAGCAGGTAAAAGAAAGAGCCGGCGGGCACAGGGAGCAGGAAAGAGCCGTGCGAAACGGCAGGTACAGGGAACAGGAAAGAGTCGTGTGAAACGGCAGGCAGGAAGAAGAGGAAGGGAGCATGGAAAGAACCGTACAGACAGAGAAAGAGAATGAATACCGGATGCAGACAGCGGGAAATGAGACGCGGTTCCGGTGCCTGGATATCGCGCGCGGGCTCGGGATCATGCTGGTGATCGTCTCACATGCGCACGGCTTAAGCAGCTATCTGATCAATTTTTACATCCCGATCTTTTTTGTGATCTCCGGGTTTTTCTACCGGGAGGGCAGAAGTTACCGGGAGCACATCGGGAAAAAGGCAAAGCGGCTTCTGCTCCCTTACTTTATATATAGTTTTATTCTGCTGGGGATCTACGTCGTGCTCGGCAGGACGATGGAGGAGACGAAGTTTTCGCTGTTCGGGATTTTGTATTCGAGGTTCTGTCTGTATGATATGAGTACGCATACGGATAATGTGTTTTTGTTTACCGTCGCAAACGGGGCGATGTGGTATCTGACGGCTTTTTTTGTCACGAGCCTCATCTATCACCTGGTGATCGACGCCGCCTTAAAATGCAAAAGGAATCTGATCCTGATTCTTGCGGCGCTTCTGGCTGTCACGATGCTTTTGGCCGAGCTTCCGGTCTTACTGCCGTGGAGCCTTGATATCGCCTGTGTCGGAACGATCTTTATGATTGCGGGAACACTGCTCGGCAGAGCCGGTTTTTATGAAAAGGGGTGCAGGCTGTGGCAGGTTCTCTGTGTACTGGCGGCGTATCTTCTGCTGTCCTTCTGCAATCCGGGCATCAATATGTCCGTGCGGGAGTACGGGGTTTATGAGCGCTGGAGCGTGCCGTTTTTTGTTCTGATCGGAATCACCGGCTCCATGCTCTGCATCTGGACGGCGCAGCTGCTGGAAAAGACCCGGATCGGGGCGGCGGTGGAATATATCGGAAAGAATACGATCATCCTGATGGCGTTTCATATCTTCGGACTCGAGGTGTTTCATATGATTGCGGGAAAGGTGATTCATGTGGAGCAGCTTTCGGGCGCAGCGGAATTCTGCTATATCATCGCACGCGTCACGGCGTCCGTCTGCGGATGTCTGCTGCTCGGGAAGGGAATCGACGCGGTGAAGAGACGGTGCGGGAAGAAAAAAACGGAACGGTAAAAGGAATATGGCAAAGATCAGGAGGAAATGGATCAGTGGGTGAAAGGAAACACACCGGCTGCAGGAGGGCTGGCGGGAATCTTTTGGAGAAGTGCTGCAGCGGACTGTACGGATTGGGAGATAAGGTCATCCTTTTCTTTGCGCTTCTGTCCGCGGGAGTCCTTCTCATCTGCAATCTGCTGCAGACATGCCGGGTCGGCTATAATTTGTATGAGGTGATTGAGATTGAGGGAACGTCCGTCATTGCGATTCTTTTCGCGGCGGCCGGGCTTGGGATACTTCTGATCCTGCAGGAGAAACTGTCGTTTCTGAAGGAGAGAGACGTATTCCGCTTTTTTATGATTTTGTATCTGATTGCCGGGATATACTGGATTTTAAACATCAGCACCATGCTCCGCGCGGATGCGATGCATGTCAGAAACGGCGCGCTTTTGTCTGCGCAGGGGGATTTTTCGTTTTTAGAGTTGGGACAGGATATCAGAAATCATCCGTGGCAGCTTGGCATGATCACATATGAGCGGCTGCTGGGGAAGTTCAGCAAAAATGTACAGCTGCTGTTTCTTGTGAATCTGTTCATGATTCTTGGCATCAATTACATGACGTACCGGCTGGCGGATCTCGTGTTTTCTCGCAATCACAGGACGAACCTGCTGACGATTCTGTTTACGTTCGCATTTCTGGCGCTGGCGTGCGCTTATATTCTGAACAGAACATGCAGGAGTGAGGGATTCTGGTATGCGCTGCTGTATGCTGTCGGGGGATTTCTGCTTCATATTGTCTGGGAGGCGAAAAGTCAGTATACGTATCCCTATGTATTTGTACTGATTCCGGGATGCGCGAGAGCACTGGCGGGAATGGGAGATTTTATCCCTGCCCGCGTGAATCAGTTTCTGCATAGAGTCAGGCTGAGGTGGAAGAAAGAAGGAGAAGAGGCATGAAAGAAATCAGGATCAAAACGCTCACAGAGCTTCTCACGGAACCGGAAACGAGACTAAAAAAACAGGAGCTGTGTACCTTTTTCTGTGCGCTGGCGGCAGGGCTGGCGGCGCATCTGTTTCAGTACACGAACAAGCTGTACAATTACGATGATCTTTCGATCAATCCGGGCGGCTACGGCACCGGGACGGAATCCGGCAGATGGTTTTTACAGTTCATGGGGGAATGGATGAATGATTTCCTTGGAAACTATTCTCTGCCGCTGTTTAACGGACTTTTTGCGCTGATCCTGCTTTCATTCTCCGCATTGCTGATCACACGGATGTTTGGGATAAAGGATATGGTGCTGTCGGGATTTGTGGGGATCTTTTTTGTCGTGATGCCGTCTGTGGTCTGCATGAATTTCTTTATGTTCACGGCGGGGTACTATGCGGTCGGGATCTTTTTCAGCGTGCTGTCGGGCTATCTGATGGTGATGCACGGAAAAAATATAATTCTGCAGATTCTGGCGATCTTTTTTCTATCCTGTGCGGTCGGAACCTATCAGGCATATTTTCCGAATACCGCCAGCATCCTTGTGCTGAGTGTGATCTTAACCTGCGCGTATTCGGACCGGGAGACGACGGTGAAGGATATCATACTCATGGCCGTGCGCTATGTGGTATCGCTTGCGCTCGGGATGATCGGGTATTTTATCGGGATGCGGCTGTCGCTTCTGTACTGGAATGTGCCGCTCGGCGGTTACCGCGGGATTGAAAACATCGGAGGATTTCAGTTTTCGCAGCTTCCGCGGATGATCGGCCGGTGTTATTACAGTTTTCTGTGGTTCTGTAAAAACAACATGTTCGATCAGAATCCGACCGCGATTGTCAAAGGCGGGATCCTGCTGATGTATGTGGTCTCTGCGGCGCTGACGGTCTATGTGATCATAAAAAAGAGAAAAGATACAGGGAAGCTGGTGCTTCTGGTGCTGTCGCTGCTGGCGTATCCGGTTGCCGTGTTCCTGATTTACCTGATGGCGGGCGATGTCTGGATCTATGCGATCATGGTGTTTCCGATGGTCTTTATCTACGTGTTTATCCTGATCTGGCTGGACCGTGGGATGGAGGCTGCCGGTACGCCGGGACAGCGGCTGTGCGGCAGGCTGATGCACTGGGGAATATCGGTATCTGCGATTGCAATTACAATCGTCTATCTCTGGTACGCGAACGGGAACTATCAGACGATGTGGTATACGCAGCAGCACGATATGGCGTATTTTCAGACCATGGTGACGCAGATCAAAAGCGCGGAGGGATACCGCGACGGACTTCCCTTTGCCGTGATCGGGGAGCGTTTTGAGGACAGCAGCCACATGAGCGGAAGTATGTATGAGGCGGAGTTTTCCATGGGCGGCCGGATGGAGTCGAATATCAACAGTTATTCCAGGTGGCATATCATGATCCAGTACCTGGGATACAATCCGCAGTTCCTCTTTGCGGCGGAGACGGATGAAATCGCGAAGTGGCCAGAGGTGCAGGAGATGGCGGAATACCCGGAAAACGGATCGATCCGGATCATCAATGATGTGATTGTGATAAAACTGTCGGAGCGGGAAGAAGAGACGGAATAGCAGACCGGCAGCGCCTGGGGAAATGGCGGGAAAAGGAGTGAATGACAGATGACGGATAAAACAGGAAAGACAGGAAAAACACAACGCGCAGCCCGCAATTCCAGCTTCGAGCTGCTCCGTATCTTAGCGCTGGTGCTGATCTTCTGGATGCACGGCAGCAGCAGCTACTCGAATAATGAGCTGAGCGCATGGCTCTGTATCGCGATCAGTACGGTCGGAAATATCGGAGTCTCTCTGTTTATCCTGATATCGGGCTGGTTCGGGATCCGGCTGAATGTAAAAAAGATGATAAAGCTGGATCTGATGCTGATGTTTTACTGCTGGATCGGGCTGGCGCTGCAGTATGTCTGGGGCACGGCGGGGCTTTTGGACGGCAGTCAGAAGCTCGCCTATATCCTGCCGGTGATCGGGCGGTTTTCCTGGTATTTTACCTGTTATTTTGCACTGGCCTTTTTAAGTCCGTTTTTAAACGAGATGACGGAGAAGCTGACAAGAGAGAGGTTTTTTGCCCTGATTGTCACGATGCTTGTCATTTTTTCCGGTATCACGACATGTTTCTTTTTTGACATCACACAGGACGGCGGAAAAGGGATTGTAAATATGATCCTGCTCTATCTGATCGGACGGTACCTGCGGATGTACCATGAAGATCACATATTTTCGACGGGAAAACTGCTGGCAGTGTTTGCCGGAACGTCAATTGTAAATTTTGCGTTAAACGGCGGTCTTTACGTAGTGACGGGCACGGTTCAGAACAGGTTTGCCAGGGATAATACGCTCTTTACGATCGCGGAGGCAGTCTGCATCTTTCTGGTATTTCGGAATTTCCATTTTGAAAACCGGCTGGTCAATAAGATTGCGGGCATGGTTCCGGCGGTGTTTATCATGGAGTGGACGCTGCGGACCGTGATCACCACCTATCTGTTTGATTACCTGGCGTGGCG
Organism: uncultured Roseburia sp.; assembly: GCA_910587865.1. Classification (GTDB taxonomy): domain Bacteria; phylum Bacillota; class Clostridia; order Lachnospirales; family Lachnospiraceae; genus Roseburia. Next base: position 111,026 of record CAJUNX010000003.1, on the reverse strand, counting down.
GGAAAGCAGCTGGCATGAGCTGATCCTGCTGGGAACGTCCCTGCTGCTGGTGGTGATAGGCAGCATGATAGAAGCGGTGCGCAGGCTTCTGCTCGGGAGAGCGGAGGAGAAGATCGCGGAGACGGAATGCCGTATGATGGACAGAATCCGGCAGAAGGTCAGGACCCGGGTGAAAAAGGGGTGACAGCTTACAGAGTGCAGGCAGAGAAAACAGTAGTTCGCAGGAATGGGCAGCCGGGAGAAGAAGAATGGGCGACTGGAAGAAAAGGTTTGATAAAAGTACACTGGAGCGCGGAAAAAATTATTGCGCGAAAAACCGGGTGGACGGGTTAAAGGAGACGGAGGGGATTTGGACGGGGGCTGTTCTCGGGCGTGAGCGTTATGAGGTGTCGGTCCGGGGATACGGCAGTGATGCCCTTCGGACGAGCTGTCAGTGCCCGGTGGCGCGAAGCGGGAGATGCTGCGAGCACATGGCGGCGGTTCTCTATGCCATCGATGCGGGAAAAAACAGCAGGCAGGAGAAATCGGAATCCTTCGAGGCCGATCTGATGGCGCAGTGGGTAAAATATGACGAGGAGCTGTGTCAGGCGGAACGGGAGAGGGAGGCCGGCGCAGCGTCGGCTGCGGAGGAGACGGAAAAAGCGAAAGCAGCGCAGGCAAAACCGAGACGGAAACGGCGGACGAAGCAGGAGATGGAGGCGGCGCGTCGGGAGGCTGCGGAGGCGGCAAAGCAGGAGGAAGAGCTGCGTCGTCAGGCAGAAGCTGCGAAAGAAAAACGTCAGGCCAGAGAAGCGCGAAAAGCGGAGCGAAAGAAACGGGAAGCGGAGCAGAAAGCAGCTGCGGAGGAAGCGCGCCTTAAGCAGATGCAGAAGGCGGCCGCAGAGGAAGCGCGTCGGGAGGAGATCCGCAGGAAGAAGGAAGAGGAGGCAGAGCGCCGCGCTAAAAAGCGGGAAAAAGAGCAGGAAGAGGCAAAGCGCCTGGCGGAGCAGCGCGAGAAGGAGCGCAAAAAAGAGGAGCAGGAAAAGAGGGCGGCGGAAAGGGCACGGCAGCAAAAGGAAGCCGGCATTTTGGAGGAACAGAGAATACGGCAGAGGGAATATGAGCTTTTGGGGACGCCGCTGGACAAAGAGGCGGAGGAAACTGGCGGCGCGGATGTGGAGGAGCAGTTAGAGGCGCTGGACCGGTACACATATTTCGACGGGAAAGCGGTACGCGAATCCGTTAAGATCACGCCGGCACGGCTGAAGGAGGCTTCTGATCTGCTGGCAAAGAAAGCGGTGGTTATGGAGGAGATTTCTACCGGCTTTAGCCGCAGTACCGGTGAGATCGGCGGACAGGTAACCGTGGTCGGGAAAAGCGGTAAGAATGAATTTCGGATCGGGATCGGCTTTTCGCGGAATGCTGTCCTGGGGATTGACTGCGGCTGTCCGAAATGCAGAAAATCTATGTATTATTCCTGGAATCCGTCGAAAGCGGACTGCGCCTTCACGACTGCTGCGCTGCTCCTGCTGGAGGAATATCTTGCCTCGCACAATATCGGAGACGCGACGGACCGGTATGGCAGCGTCCTGCTGGCGATGTACCGCAGCAGGAGAGAGAACCTTCTGCTGTCGGATGCGGCGTCGGTAAAGGAGGGGAGCCTTGTACTGACGCCGCGCCTGATCAAAAAGGACGACAGGCTTACGGTCTCCTTTAAGGTGGGGGAGAAAAAATTATTTGTGGTGAAAAATCTCACGGCCTTTTGTGAGAATGTGAAAAATTCGGCGACGGATACCTACGGATCCTCCACTCAGATCAATCACAATCCGGATCATTTTACGGAGAGGGGCAGGGGCTGGATTCGCTTTATCAGCCGGATTGTGAGGGAAGAGGAAGAGTTTTTAGAGCGTCTGGCGGAGTCACGCTATTATTACAACGGGAAGACAAATGTCGGAGGGGAGCTGAACCTGTTTGGCTGGCGGCTGGACGAATTTTATGATCAGCTGGGAACGGATGCGGTTGAATATGAGGATCGGAGCGGCAGGGAAAAAGAAAAGGACATGCTTGTGGCAGCCCGCCGCAACCCGAAGGTGGAGATCCGGATTGCAGAGGAACGTCCGGACGGGCAAAAGAAGCAGGAGGAGTTTCACGGGATCCGGGTGAAGGGTTCCCTGCCGGAGCTTTTCCAGGGAACCGACACGGCTTATTACATCGAGAAGGGGAACTTCTGCCGGGTGGAGAAGGAGTTTCTCGCGCGGGCAGAGGCTTTGGCGAAGCTTACGGATGGGAATCTCTTCAGTTTTTCGGTCGGAAGGAACCATCTGGCGGAATTTTATTACCGTATCCTGCCGGAACTCCGTGAGATCGCTGTGGTGGATGAGCAGGACACGGAGCGGATTCACGCGTGTCTTCTGCCGGAGGTCCGGTTCACGTTTTATTTGGACGCGGAGGAAGGAAACGCTTCCTGCCAGATGTTTTCCTGCTACGGAGAGCGGGAATATCAGGTGTTTGATGTGCTGCGGGAGGAGGAAGACCTGGCGGCGGATCCGGTGGAGCCATTCCGCGATACATCCCGGGAGGAAGAGGTGCTGTTTCTTGTCATGAAATGGTTTCCGGCAGTTGACCCGGCCCTGGGGATACTGCACTGCGGCGGGGATGAGAACAATATGTTCCGGCTGATGGAGAGCGGCGTGAGGGCGCTGACGGAGTTGGGAGAGGTGCGGTGCACAAAGCGTTTTCTGGGATACCAGGCGGTGAAGCAGGTCCGGGTATCCGTGGGCGTGTCGGTGTCCTCTGGCCTGCTGGAGCTTGAGATTGCCACGGAGGATGTGCCGCAGGCGGAGCTGCTTGAGATGCTGTCTGTTTACCGCACAAAAAAGAAATACTATCGCTTAAAGGACGGATCCTTTGTCAGCCTTTCCGACCCGTCGCTTGAGATGCTCTCCGAGCTGGCGGATGCCGCGCATTTAAAACCGAAGGAACTGATCAGAGGGAAAATGCAGCTGCCCATGTACCGCACGCTGTATCTGGATAAGCTGCTGGAGGAACATGAGAGTGTTTACAGCAGCAGAGACGCCCATTTCCGGGAGATCGTAAAGGGCTTTAAGACGGTAAAGGATGCGGATTTTGAGGAGCCGGAAAGCCTCTCGCGGATCATGCGGAATTATCAGAAAAACGGGTATAAATGGCTCAGGACCATCGAGAGCTGGCAGTTCGGGGGGATTCTTGCAGACGATATGGGACTGGGGAAGACCCTGCAGGTGATCGCCGTGCTCCTCGCGGCAAAGGAAGAGGGACAGAAAGGCACGTCGCTTGTGGTTTCTCCGGCGTCGCTTGTCTATAACTGGGAGGGAGAATTCGCCCGGTTTGCACCAGGACTGTCGGTGATGCTGATCACCGGGAACCAGGAGGAACGGCAGAAAAAGATCGCGCAGTGCGGGGCTGCGGATGTGGTGGTGACCTCGTATGATCTGTTAAAGCGTGATATTGCTCTTTATGAAGACCAGGAGTTTTTATACGAGGTGATTGATGAGGCGCAGTATATCAAAAATCATACAACCGCGGCTGCAAAGGCGGTGAAGGTGATCCGCAGCAGGACGCGCTATGCGCTTACAGGAACGCCGATTGAGAATCGATTAAGCGAGCTTTGGAGTATTTTTGACTATCTGATGCCCGGATTTCTGTACGGATATGATGTATTTCGCAAAGAGATCGAGACGCCGATTGTGAAAAACGGGGACGAGGCGGCGATGCAGCGTCTGCAGAAGATGGCGTGCCCCTTTATTCTGCGCCGGTTAAAAAGTGATGTGCTGCGTGATCTGCCGGAGAAGATGGAGGAAGATTATTATGTCCGGCTGGGAGAAGAGCAGCAGAAACTTTATGACGGACAGGTATTGCATATGCGGGAGAGCCTGGCGCGCCAGGACGATGCGGAGTTTCAGAAAAACAAGATGCGGATTTTAGCGGAGCTTACAAGGCTGCGGCAGATCTGCTGCGACCCGTCTTTGTGCTTTGAGGATTATAAGAAAGGCTCGGCCAAGCTGGAGACGTGTGTAGAATTGATAAAGAGCGCTGCGGACGGAGGGCACCGTATCCTTTTGTTTTCACAATTTACGTCCATGCTGGAACTCATACATGACAGGCTGAATGAGGAACAGATCAGCTGTTATACCATTACCGGCGGAACAAAGAAGGAAGAACGTCTTACACTGGTGAAGGCGTTCAACGAGGGGGACATTCCCGTTTTTCTGATTTCCTTAAAGGCTGGCGGAGTCGGTTTGAACCTCACCGGCGCGGATATCGTGATCCACTACGATCCGTGGTGGAATGTCGCGGCACAGAACCAGGCGACGGACCGTGCGCACCGGATCGGGCAGATCAGGCAGGTGACCGTCTATAAGCTTATTGCGAAGGGAACCGTCGAGGAGAAGATAAAACAGCTGCAGGAGACCAAGCGGGATCTGGCGGAGCAGGTGATCAGCGGGAATATGTCAGGTGAGACGAAAATGAGCAGAGAGGAGCTGTTAGAGCTGCTGGAGGTGTGACAATGCAGCGGGAATGCCGGGCAGTTTTCGGGGGACACTGAAAAAGAGGTTAGGGAGGATATGAGTGTGGGGCGAAAGAAAACGATGGTGCGGGCGGCCTGTGTCTGTCTGTTTGCAGCGGTTTTGCTGTGCGGCGTCTGGTACGGACTGTATCAGGTGCCGGACAGCAGGTGGGAAATAAAAATCATATATGGCGAATTCCATGAGAACCGGGACGGAGGGACGTCACAGCTTTTTTATGCGAAGGAGGATGAGGAATTTTCCGAGGAGCAGTCCCTGATGCAGAACGTGTGGGAGATGGACCAGTCTGTGACATTTGAACTGCCGGAGCTTTCATTGGCGGATATGAAGCTGCGTTTGGATCCGTTTATGAATGACAATGTGTTCTCAATCTACAGGGTGGAGGTCAGACAGGCCGGGGAGTTTGTGGCGTCGATGGACGGAAAAGAGTTTGCCGGATATGTGGAACAGATGGAAAACTGCGGGTATGACGGGCGAACAGGGTTTTATTTTCCGACGTCGGAGGATCCGGTGCTGTACCTGAATTCCGGTTTCAATCAGCGGATTATGAATGTCTGGAGGGGAAATTATCTCACGTATCAGAGTGAAAACGGCCTGATGTCCGGCGTGCTTTTGGCCATGTATCTGGCATTCGTTCTGTTCTTCTGGCCGGCAGAGAAAAAATCCGGTGTAAGAAGGGCAAAGCAGAGCCTGTGGCCGGCATGGGCGGCAGGATTTCTGCTGTGCCTGGGAGCGTCGCTTGTATATGCAGTACATTTTGTCATGGAGAGATTCGGAAATGTGCGGCTGGAGGAGCTGTTTTTCTTGATGAATACAGCGCTGACGGGGACGAACCTGTCTTCATTTTACGGACTGTTTGCGGCGATTGCCGGGATCGTGTTTTTTGTTTCCGTGATCGCAGCGCTGGGAGCGTCCCGGGTAAGACGGACAGGGCGCATGAGAGCGTATGCCGTATGGATGGCCGGACTGGGGGTGCTTCTGATTGGGACTGCCGTATGGACGGCATTTGATTTTTTTGACGTTGCCTCTTATTATGCGTATATTACGGACAAATCGCTGTTTTATGAGGAACATTTTGTGGATGCAAAGGATGTGGAACTGGTGTTTCCGGAGCAGAAACGCAATCTGATCTATCTTTACCTGGAATCCATGGAGATGACGTTTGCGGATAAAGCGAACGGGGGCGCGATGCCGGAGAATTATATACCGGAGCTGACCAGACTCGCGCAGGAGAATATCGATTTTTCCGCGCCGGACCGGTTAAACGGAGCGCATGCCGTATCCGGGACGACATTTACAACAGGAGGGATGGTCGCTCAGACGGCAGGGGTGCCGATCAATACGTCCATGATCAGCAATGAAACGGTCAACGGCGAATCCGGCGTGGGGGCGGAACATCTGCTTCCGGGTGCGTGGACCCTGGGAGATATCTTGGAGCAGGAGGGATACCGGCAGGTGCTTCTGATCGGATCCGACGCGGGATTCGGCACAAGGCGTCAGTATTTTGGAGAACACGGCGGCTATGAGATCCGCGACTACTATGCGGCGCGAAACGACGGACAGATTCCGGAGGATTACTATGTCTGGTGGGGGTATGAGGATGAGTACCTGTTTGAATTTGCGAAGGATAAGCTCGCAGAGCTGGCAAAGGAGGACGAGCCGTTTCATCTGACACTGCTTACCGTGGATACCCATTTTTCGGGCGGATACTGGTGCGGCCTGTGTGAAAACAGATACGAAATGCAGTATAGTAATGTGATTGCCTGCTCCAGCATGCAGGTCGCATATTTTATTGACTGGATTGCGCAGCAGGATTTTTATGAAAATACTACGATTGTCATATCGGGTGATCATCTGACGATGGACACCGAGTATACGGATAAAATGCTGTACGGGAATCAGTTTGACCGGCGCACGTATGTGAGTATTATCAATCCGGCGGAGGGTTGCGTGGATCCGGAGACGGAGCGCGGGTATACGACGCTTGATCTGTATCCGACGACGCTGGCAGCGCTCGGCGTGCAGATTGCCGGCGACAGACTCGGACTTGGCGTCAACCTGTTCTCCGGGCTTCCGACGCTCTATGAGGAATACGGCGGCGCGTATTTAGATGCCGAGCTGCTGAAGCGGTCGGATCTGTATGCGGAGAAGCTGGTCTACGGGGAGGAGCTGCTGGCGGAGGATGCGCCGGAGGAGAACGGGATCTGACCGGGGGTTTTGCTGTGAAAAAAATGCGCCCCTACCACCGTCTCCGGTACTCTGAGGCCGTGCAGCCTTCCATTTTCTTAAACACTTTATTAAAATAACTCGGATCATCAATGCCGCAGAGCCGCGCGATATCCTCGATGGAGGAATTGCTGTAGCGGAGCAGCTCTTTGGCATTGGTGATTTTTTTTGTCAGAAGATACTGAATAATCGTGATTCCGAATGCCTTTTTGAATTCCCGGGCAAGATAATACTTGCTGATATAAAATTCTCCGGCGAGGCGGTCTAAGGAGATCGGCTCCGTGTAATGCGCGTCAAGATGCTGCTGGACGGCCTTTAACTTGTCAAACAGCGGGGAAGAGCCGGCCTCGCGCGCGTCGGTTTCGGTGCAGATGATCGTTAAAATATTCACAATCTGCTGCGCGGTCAGAAGACCGGTGTCGTCCGACGGCTCCTCATGGGAGCGGATGATGTTCCAGACAGCGGACGAGAGCTCCGGGAGATGGGCGGAGCGGAAATGCCAGTCGTGCTGTTCGAGGAAACAGGAGTAGTAGGCGCCTGCCTGCGGACCGGAAAAATGGATCCAGAGAAGCTCCCAGGGATCGTCCGCGCTGCTGATGTGTGTGTATTCGCCCATGCAGTCGAGAAAAAAACAGTCTCCCGCGCCCGCGGATACCGTGGTGACGGCACGCGCTGCGGCAGAGGAAGTCCGGGGAGCGGTGTTGTCCGGCTTTGCGGAGGAGCCTCGGCGGGACTGCAGCGGATTTCGGTATGAGATACTGCCGCTTCCGGAGAGCACGATCAGGAAAAGGTACGACTGTAAGCCGCGCCGCGTGCTCTGATGCGGCTTTAAGCTGCGCAGACAGCCGGCCTCCTGCAGATGGAAAAAATTTTCCCGGACAAAAGCGGAAGGCGTATGGATGACGCGTCTCGTGTTCGTGACTTCGGACGTTTTGTATTTTTCAAACAGAAGGTTTTCCATAAAAAGATCCTTTCGTGGGAGGAAAAATATCGATAGCAATATCATACTATTTTTTGGCAAGATATTCAATTGTATCCGGAAGAAAATTGGATTATCCTAAACATCGGCATCCAATGCGGAGAAGCAAAATAATTATAGAATCACAATAACCGGGCAGCAGGCCGGGAAGCCGGAGACAGAATGGCGTCAGGCCGGCCCGCAGCAGGTCAGGAAAGGCAGAGGGATCAGAATGAGCAAAAAGGCATTGATTACAGGTGTGACAGGGCAGGACGGAAGCTATCTTGCCGAGTTTTTACTGGAGAAGGGGTATGAGGTGCACGGGATGGTGCGCCGGTCCTCCACGGAAAAGCGGGAGAGGATCGACCATCTGAACGGAAACCCGGATTTTCACATTCACTACGGGGATCTGGCGGATTCCATGAGCCTGGTGAAGATCATCGGCGCGGTGCGCCCGGACGAGATCTACAACCTGGCGGCGCAGTCCCACGTGCAGGTGAGCTTTGACGTGCCGGAATACACGGCGGACGTGGTGGCGACCGGCGTGCTGCGCGTGCTTGAGGCGGTGCGTGTCTGCGGGCTTGAGAAGACCTGCCGGATCTATCAGGCATCGACATCGGAGCTCTACGGAAAGGTGGAGGAGGTGCCGCAGCGCGAGACGACGCCGTTCCATCCGTACAGCCCTTATGCGGTGGCAAAACAGTACGGTTTCTGGATCGTGAAGGAGTACCGCGAGGCGTACGGCATGTTCTGCTGCTCCGGTATTTTATTCAACCACGAATCCGAGCGGCGCGGCGAGACCTTCGTGACGCGCAAGATCTCTCTAGCGGCGGCGAGAATCGCCCAGGGAAAGCAGGAAAAGCTGTATCTCGGCAATCTTTCGTCACTGCGCGACTGGGGCTATGCGAAAGATTATGTGGAGTGCATGTGGCTGATTTTACAGCATGATCGGCCGGAGGATTTTGTGATCGCGACCGGCGAGCAGCATTCCGTGCGCGAATTCTGCGAGCACGCGTTCCGCGAGGCGGGCATCGAGCTTACGTTCCGCGGCGAGGGAATGGACGAGGTCGGTGTGAATCAGGCGACCGGCGAGGTGGTGATCGAGGTATCGCCGGAATTTTACCGGCCGACGGATGTCGTGAATCTGTGGGGGGATCCCGCGAAGGCGAAGCAGGAGCTGGGGTGGAATCCGACAAAGACAAGCTTTGAGGAGCTGGTGAAGCTGATGGTGCGGCACGATATGGAACTGGTGCGCCGGGAGGGCTGAGCGTCCGGGATACGACGGGGCGAAGCGTTAGCCGGTAACGGCAAAGGACCCGGTGAAGCGGCGAAGGACGGGGCGAAGCGTTAGCCGGTAACGGCAAAGGACCCGGCGAAGCGGCAGGAACCGGGGCCTGGAATATGTAAAAACAGGGAGAATTCAAAAATGATGGAAAAAGATGCAAAAATCTATGTAGCCGGCCATCGCGGCATGGTGGGTTCTGCGATTATCAGACAGCTGGAAAAGGAAGGATATCACAATATCATCACGCGGACGCATAAGGAGCTGAACCTCTGCCGCCAGGATGCGGTGGAAGCGTTTTTTGCAGAAGAGAAGCCGGATTATGTCTTTCTTGCGGCGGCAAAGGTCGGCGGCATCATGGCCAACAGCGGCGCGCTTGCCGATTTCATGTACGACAATATGGTGCTGGAGATGAACGTGATCCATGAGGCGTGGAAAAACGGGTGCAAAAAGCTGATGTTTCTCGGCTCCTCCTGTATCTATCCGCGCATGGCGCCGCAGCCGATGCCGGAGAGCTGCCTTCTGACGAGCGCGCTCGAGGAGACGAATGAGGCATATGCGCTGGCAAAGATCAGCGGCTTAAAATACTGCGAATATTTAAATCGGCAGTACGGAACCGATTATATCTCCGTCATGCCGACCAACCTTTACGGACCGAATGACAATTATCACCCGGAACACAGCCATGTGCTGCCGGCGCTGATCCGGCGTTTCCACGAGGCGAAGGAGTCCGGCGCCGATTCCGTGACCTGCTGGGGAACCGGAACGCCGCTGCGTGAGTTTTTATATGTGGACGATCTGGCGGACGCCTGTGTCTATCTGATGAATACCTACAGCGGAAATGAGACCGTAAACCTCGGCACGGGCAAAGAGCTGACGATAAAAGAACTCACGGAGCTGGTGGCAAAGGTGATCGGTTTTCACGGGGAAATTCTTTGGGATCCGTCCAAACCGGACGGGACGCCGCGGAAGCTGCTCGACGTGAGCAAGCTTGAGAGTCTCGGCTGGAGATACAGGACAGAGCTTGAGGACGGCATCCGGCTTGCATATGAAGATTTTCTGAACAATCCGATGCGCGCGGAGCGATAGAGTGGTGATACGTTCACGTTCGGCACACGGGTGACGGTATCTGGAATATGCAGGATCAGACGGAGCTTGTCGGAAGCGTTCACGTTCGGCACACGGATGACGGTACACCGGGAGGAGAAGTCTGCCGTGCGTGCGGCAGAGCTTATGAGGAGGAACTATGTATATCGTATTATTGTCAGGGGGATCGGGCAGACGGCTGTGGCCGCTGTCAAACGATCTCTGCTCCAAACAATATATCAAACTGATGAATCACGACGGATCGGCCGGCGGGACGGAGGAAAAATGCTCGATGCTCCAGCGCGTCTACGGGCAGCTGAAGACGGCAGGGCTCGCTGAAAACACGATCGTGTGTGCCAGCAGTGCCCAGGTGGAGCTGATCGAGAGCCAGCTGGATAATGCGACGGAGGTGGCGGTGGAGCCGATGCGCCGGGATACGTTTCCGGCAGTCATGCTCTCCTGCGCGTACCTTCTGTCAAAAAAAGGAGCATCGCCGGACGATGTGGTGGCGTTTCTGCCGGTGGATCCCTATACGACCGGAGCATTTTTTCAGTGCATCACGAGGCTGGGAGAATACATCCGCACCGCAGAACAGACGATCGGACTGCTCGGCGGGGTTCCCACCTACCCGTCGACAAAGTACGGGTATATCGTGCCGAAAAGGCAGGGGAACAGCGGCGGCGCAGCGGCATCCGTGGCAGCGGGCGGCGTAGCGTCTGGAGGGAAGACAGCAGCGGCAGCGGGCGATCTGCTTGAGGTGGCCGGTTTCCGCGAGAAGCCGGATGAGGCAGCCGCCGGGGAGCTGGTGGCGGAGGGCGCTTTGTGGAACTGCGGCGTATTCTGTTTCCGGCTGTCGATGGCGTCCCGGTGGCTTGCGCCTTACGGCGTGCGCTGCGATTACGACACGATGGTGGCGGAATATGAAAAGCTCCCGAAAAAGAGTTTTGACTATGAGGTCTTAGAACACTGGAAACCGATCGTCGCCATCCGCTATGACGATATGTGGAAGGATCTCGGAACCTGGAATACGCTGACGGAAGAGATGCCGGAAAACAGTATCGGGGACGTGACCTGGGACGGCACCTGCGAGAACAGCCACGCGATCAATGTGCTTGGCATTCCTATGGTGGTGATGGGGGCAAAAGATATGGTCATCGCGGCCTCTCATGACGGGATCCTGGTGGCGGACAAGCACCAGAGCTCCTATATCAAGGACTGCCTGGCCGGTCTTGAGGATACCTCCCGGTATGAGGAGCGCCGCTGGGGGACGATCAAGACGATTGACAATGACGACGATGACGGGATCAAGAGCGTCACGAGACGGATCAAAGTCATCGCGGGCCGTGAGATGCCGTGCCATATCCACGAACGGCATACCGAGACGATCACCGTGCTCTCCGGCATGGGCAAGCTGAGGATCGAGGGAACCGGGGTGGATCTGCTCGCCGGATCGACGGTCAGTATCGCGGCCGGAAAAGAGCATTCGCTGCAGGCGATCGGATCCGATCTGCGCCTGATTGAGGTGAGCATCGGAGATGCCGGTGCGGATGAGATTGTAAAATAATTATGGAACAGAGGCAGTGGTGTTATACCACTGCCTCTGTCAGTATCCGGCTGCCCAGGATGATATCATGTACGCCGATCTGTTTCTTCTGGTTGAAATTAAAACTGAGCATATATCCTTTCTTCAGGTGATAGTAGTCGAGATATGCGGTCAGCTGCGCTTCGCCTCTTGTGTGATAGGCATTTCCGCGCCATATTTTTAATTCTATGATAAATTGTTCTCCATGATAATCGACAATAACATCGGTACGCTCCATATTGCGTGTCTGAGCCTCAATATAATAGTTGCCGGTTCCGTTAATAATCGGTTTGAGATAGAGAAGAAAGAATCTGCGTCCGTCTTCTTCCAAAAATGTCTGATCCCGGTCACCGTAAAGTTCATCAAAATGAATCACGAATTTCTCAAGAACCAGACGCATATTTAATTGGCCGCCCTCGGTAAATTGATTTCTGCTCTTAAGACTGGCTTTGTAAATATCCATATTCTGCATTTCAGTGGCCGTCAGAAAATAATTATAGATTCTCGTCTCAAAAATCCGATTGGCAATTACGATCGATTCGTTTTCAATTTTGACAAAACCAAACATCAGGGCAATGTCAATGATACTGTCATCCGGATTATATGCGATCGTCTGCCCCAGAAACAACAGAGCGTATAAAATCGATTTCAACTCAGGATAGCTCTGCAGGTTACGGATCAGAGATTCAAACAGTGTATTCTTTTCAAGGAGCAGGATGCGAACCGCCGTAAGGACACCCTCTCTTGTCCAGACATTCGCCTGGGCGGAAAGAGCACCGGGACGCTCGTCCATCAATTTGCATAATTTGGAGACGAGAAACGGATAACCGGCGGTATAGTCGTAAAGAAGGCCGGCGACAGCGCGAATATCCATGTTTGTGAGATGATCATTTTCGTATTCGGTCAGCATTCCGGCGATATCATCTGCAGAAAAATCCATATCGACCAGGAAATCGGCGGCAATATTCCACGGACTGTTGACTTTATGTGTATCTTCGGAGACAAATTTCCGCTTCATGTTTTTGACATCATAAACACCTGCAAGGATGACCGAGTGAAATGCCGGCTTTTTATGCCTTTGGATATAATATCCGCGAAGCTGTGCAAGACAGTCCAGAAACACCTGATTATTTGCCGCACTGTCGACCTCATCGATCATAAGAACGATCTTCCTGTCAGACAATCCGCACCACTGACTCAGACACCGGAACAGCCTGGACAGACGGCGGTCCGCCGCAGAACCGGATAAAAGAGAATGGAGCATACGGGCTGTCTCGTCTGGAAAATCTTCGGATCCGGACATAATGTCGAGAAGCTCTTCGGCAAATGCATTTACAAAAGAAGATTCCGTTTCAAAGTCTGCGGAACCAAACAGCTGGAAATCCATGTTTACAACCGTGTAATCATCCGCCAGAAAGCGCTCGAGTGCCTGTAAGATTGTGGTTTTTCCGTACTGCCTGGCGCGGTTGATGGTAAAATATTCACCGCGGTCTACCATGGCCCGGATTGCTTTCAGCCGGTCGGTAAGATCTACCATATAATGAAATTCAGGATTGCAGTCAGCATTTATGTTAAATGTTTTCATTGAGAAATTCCTTTCTGCAAATATCTGTTTTTCCTATTATAACCGTATCGCGGAAAAATCACAATTGTATCTTTGATGAAGGGGCAGGGGACCGCTCATTCCTGGATAAAAATAGTTTTATACTTTCATAAAATAGGGGTGGATTTACATAGAGAACTGCGTTATAATAGCAGGGTAGCCTGTTCTTCTTTTGCAAAACTGAGTGCAGGGCTATGTTGTAAATAGGACAATACGCAGTGCCGGAGTAGAGAACGGTAATGCGCAGTAGCCGGAAATGTGATATGAACGTGGAGTGCGCTGCGGGAGTAGAAAGGAGAATGAAGTATGGACGTGACGAATATCTCAGCATGTGAACGACTTGTAATGAAAGTCATATGGGATTCTTCGGAAGATTTGGCACTACAGGAGATCATGGGGGGTGTAAACTCAGAGAATAACAAGTGCTGGAAGCCGCAGACAGTTTCCACTTTCCTGACCAGACTGGTGAAAAAAGGTTTTCTGTCTCTTTACCGCAAGGGCAGATATTGCTATTATCAGCCACTGGTACAAAAGTCAGACTACTGGAAAGCAACGATGGAAGAGAATGCCAGATTTTTCACAAAGGGAGATATGAGTGAGATGGTAAACTGCATCTGCGACGACTTCCTGTCAAAGGAGGATCTTGACAAGCTCAGGAAAAAGTTAAATGCGTCTGATTAGTCAGACGTTTTATACACTGATCAGCATGATGCTCACAGGAACGCTGGCACTTGGGATATGGTGGATGATTCGGAAAATCTGTAAAGGAAGGTACCCGGAGCTCGTGTACCTGATACTGCGGATGGTATGTCTCCTGTATCTGGTGCCAGTTGTTTATTTTATGATGAGACTGACGGTGCGTGACGGATACATAAACAGAGAAGGAATGTGGGGATGGGATTTCATGCTCACAGGCATAGAGTGGAAGTTCGGCATGATCATCTGTGTGGCGTGGTTTGTGTTTATGCTCCGCAATCTCTTTCTATTCCTTCTGCGCAGCATATGGGAGAAAGCAAGACTGTGGGATACGAGCACGCCGGAGGATGATCCGGAAGTGGCCAGAGAATTCCTGCGCGTGAAAAGAAAGTTAAAGATCTGCAGATCCGTCCGGCTTTTTCGGAGTTCCTGTCTCGCCAGTCCGGCGACCGGCGGTGTGTTCACCGGTGTCATCCTGCTGCCAAATGCGAATTTTACAAAAGAAGAGCTGTCGGTGATCTTTCATCATGAGCTGATTCATTACAGACAGCGCGACCGGCTCTTTCACCTTCTCGGCAGATTTGCCGGGATTGTGCTCGGGACAGGGATCATGCCCGGGAAACTTCCGGAGCTTCTGACCGAGTGGAGTGAGATCTGCTGTGACAGGCGTGCAGTCATTGCGCTTCGCGACGAGATGGACGAACGGCGTTATTTTGAGATCATAGTAAATATTATGGAGAAGGTGTCTGACCGGTACAGCGGGGAATTCGTATATTCATCGCTGTACGAGAGCCCTTTGAGACTGGAAAGGAGAATCGATTATATGATGAGCTACAAGAAGAGAAAGCCGGTGGCAAAAGGAGCCGCAGCGCTGGCAGCATTCGCGTTTGCAGCACTCAGCGTTTCGACGACTTATGCAGCCGGTATTCAGATTGCGGAAGTACATGATTATGTTTACGAACTGGTGGAGACGACGGACGAAGAACCGGCGGGCGGCGACAGCTGCAGTGCGCCGGAGGAGATCTATCTGCCGGCGGAGCAGGATGACACGTATGACAGTCTCGTGTACGGCACGGTCGAGTACGAGGAGGATATCATGCCGCTTCTCGACGCAAACGAGATGGCGACATTTAACTGGACGGTGAAGCCGGGCACGCGCTACATCTCCCGCGACTTTTATGTGAAGAGCGGGCAGACGATAAATATTTCAGCATCAACGATACCTAATGACACTGTGTATTGGATTGGGATTATGGACAAGTGGAATAACGTGCGCTATGTGGAAGGAACTAAAAATCTTTCACATGATTTTGCGATCAGCAGCTCGGGCAATTACTGCGTCCTTGTGCAGAACCGCGGCACAGTGGATATTACTTCAAGTGGGAGCTACTATTTCTACTGATGTCAGAACATAGATGAGGGTGTGAATGAGTACCGCCCCGGTGACTGTATGGTGAGATGAGAGAGCTGTGAAGAGAGAAGACCAGAGAACAATGTCGGGTTTTGGAATATAATCTGCAAAATTCGACAAATTGCGCGGTATGCGCCTGTTACAATGCACTTGTAAGTTGTCAGGCTCATGGAGCAGTCAACGTATTCATACGTAGATGGGACAATTTCTGCAGCAGCGGATGCGGGGCAGGCCGCATCCGCTATCAACGTCAGAGGACAGGTTTCACAAAGAAAGCATGTCTGTAAAACAGGCTGTATTATCTCAGAGTGATCGTATTTGGGGCGGTGCTGAAGTCAAGCACCGTTTTATTTTGACCGAGGAGAGATTCTTTTAACTGCCTTGCGGGAAAATCACCCTCCGTGATCTCCGCCGGCGCATCTAAAAAATACACCGACGCGCCTGTCTTTTCATAAAAGGCATCCGAAAACGACCAGTTTCCGTGATGGCCGGTCTGCACATAATCGCACGTGATCTGATCCCCATAGTGCTCCGATATCCAGGCGTCCATATCGTATTTGATATCCGAACAGAACAGCATACCGGTTTGCTCTCCCGACAGCTCAAACAGCAGGGAGGCATTGTTCTGATAATCTTTCTCGTCACCGACTGTATCGAGAACGGTCTGGTCAAAGGCATTGTAGACCGTGAGCGTCAGCCCGCAGACCGTGAGCACATCGCCGCGCGCCAGGTGCGTGACATTGTTCGCGTTCTGCGTCAGCGCATAATACGTTTCCATGACATTGATATCATCATAGGGTTCCCCGACGGATCGGATAAATTCATAGTCAAAACCATTGTCATAGATCTGCCGGATCACGATGCCCTCCGGGGCTGCGCAGATGGCGTTGAACGCGCCCGCGTGATCCTGATGCGGGTGAGAGATGATCCAGGCATCCACGACATTGCCGTGAGAGGCGATCACCCTGCGCACGGCAGCCTCATTTTCCGCCCATCCCCCGTCCACGACGATCAGACAGTTTTCATTTGAAATGGTATAAAAAGTCCCCTGTCTGCCGCTCTCATCCGCGTACTGTGTGACCAGATATTCAGAGGAGAGATCCGGCAGATAGCCGGTGGAATCCTTTTTCGCCTCCCGGTCCGCCCAGAAAGCCAGGCAGCCGAGCAGCGCGGCGGCGGCCAGAAGAAGGCACGCCGGCAGTAAACGTTTTTGCATCATAAGCTTGTCCTTTCCCTTCAAAAAAATCAGATTTCTGTATGTATGATACTCCTGTCAGGAGAGAAGGTCAACAGAAGGGCAGGGGAAGCGGAGCGCATATGCTTGAAAAAAATCATTTTTTTGCGTATAATAAGGCGGGAACAAGGAGTTTCATCCAAATGAATGCCTGCCATATATTTACGCAGAAAGGCAGAGGTAGTCATTGAAAACAGATACAATCACAAAAGATTATGTGAAGGATGCCGGCGTATTTGCCGATATTTTCAATTATTATATTTACGGCGGGCGGCAGGTGATCCTGCCAGAGCAGCTTACGGAGCGTGATTCCACTAAAATTGCGCTGCCATATGGCACGGATGGGGCAGCGGTTCCGGTCCAGCGGTTCCGTGATGTGCAGAAGCTGTATGCCGCGATGACAGACGGAAAAATGGAGTACGTTCTTTATGGCGTGGAGAACCAGTCGGAGATTCATTATGCTATGGCGGTGAAAAACAATCTCTATGATGCGCTGGAATACGCAGGCCAGGTGGAAGAGGCGGCAAAGTCACACCGGAAAAACATGAAAAAGGATGCCATGCATCATTTGAAAAAAGCACAGGGACACTCGTCTGCTGAAGGAGGTAAGAAATCCCCTCGCGCCGGTGAATTCTTAAGCGGCTTTTGGGCGGACGACAGACTGATACCATCTGTCACAGTGACAATATTCTTTGGCCCGGAAGAATGGGACGGTCCGTTAAGCCTGTTTGACATGATGAATGTGTCAGACACGGATGTGCTTGCCTGCATGGACAATTACCGTGTACGGCTGATTGCCCCGGCGCAGATGCTGGATGAGGAGATCATGAAGTTTCAGTCCAGCCTTCGGGAGGTGATGTTTTTCATCAAGTATTCAAAGGACCGGGAGAATTTAAGCCGGATACTAAAAGTAAATGAAAAACGGTTCCGGGAAGTGGAGCGCAGGGCGGCAGATGTGATTGAGGCGATTACAAATTCGGGAATAAAATATGAGGAAGGTGAGGAGGCAGTTGATGTGTGTCAGGCGATTCAGGAAATGAGAAAAGAATCAGAGCAGGACGGTGAATTGAAGAAAGCCAGGGAAGCGGCCGGGAGACTGTACGAAATGGGACTTGATACAGAGAAGATAGCCCAGGCGGTTGGGTATGCCGTGGAAACGGTAAAGGGATGGCTCGGACTTTCTGAGGTGCTTCCATAGGTGACAGTTTTGAAACACTTAAATAGCGCTTATTTGGTTAGAAGTCTCTCTTGATGATACGTATAGTACGTGTTATTCTGTTTTTGTAAGGATCTGGAACATGAAAGACAGGGATCTTGTTAAACTCTTAAAGAAAAATGGCTGGCAGCTTGACAGAATCAACGGAAGCCATCATATTTTCAGAAAAGAGGGTATGACCGTTTCGATTCCCGTGCATGGAACAGATGTTCCAACCGGTCTGCTGCATCAGATTTTGAAAGATGTGGGGCTGAAATAGCTCCGCTCTTCAAAAATGTAAAAAGGAGGTTTTGTTATGTTTTTTGTATATCCCGCCATCTTCCACAAGGAAGATGAATCCTACTGGGTGGAATTTCCCGATCTGAAAGGATGCAATACCTACGGTTCCACTATTCCGGAAGCTATGGAAATGGCACAGGAAGCGCTTGGCGGATATCTTTTGTCATTGTTAGAACATGGAGATAATATCGCTTCTCCCTCCGATATTTCTTCCATTCACGCGGATGACGGATTTTCCTCCCTTGTATCGTGCGATATTAACCAGTATAAGGACACAAAAGCAGTAAAAAAGACTTTAACCATACCGTCATGGCTGAACGATCGTGCCATTTCTATGGGAATTAACTTCTCGCAGGCATTACAGGAAGCGCTTCTCTCCAAAATACAGGCTTAATACCTGTCAATTACCCCGATCTTCATATGAAATCGGGGTAGTTCTTTTCTTTTTTCAAAGCATCCGATTTCCTGTGCCAGTCCACCAGTTTTCTCTGTAATAGATTTTATTATACAGTCTCCGTTACATGTTTCCCCGACAATTCACATCATAATCTGCAAAAATAATTTCATCCGACTGTTGTATCAGCGCCCATAAAATGGTAGTATAGAAAAGATATCAGGAAAATACAAAGTTAAAATGCTCCATAGGGAACAGTACGGAAATGAGGTAAAATATATGAAGATTGCAATTGCCGGAACGGGATATGTCGGTTTGTCAAATGCCATACTGCTGGCGCAGCACCACGAAGTATATGCGGTTGATCTGATTGCGGAGAAGGTCGCGATGATCAATGAAGGGAAATCTCCGCTCGTGGACGCGGAGATCGAGGAATATCTGGCAAAGGGCGGCCTGAACCTTACGGCCACCCTCGACGCAGAGACGGCGTACCGGGATGCGGAGTTTGTGATTATCTCCACGCCGACGAATTATGACCCCAGGAAAAATTATTTTGATACCTCCTCGGTGGAGGCTGTCATCGAGATGGTGCTGCGACTGAATCCGCGGGCCGTCATGGTGATCAAATCGACGATACCGGTGGGGTATACGGAGTCTGTGTGCAGAAAATACGGCACGGATCAGATCCTGTTTTCACCGGAATTCCTTCGGGAAGGGCAGGCGCTGAAGGACAACCTGTATCCGTCCCGGATCATTGTCGGCTGCCCGGCGGGCAATGAGAAGATGAGGCGGGCGGCGGAGACGTTTGCCGGTCTGCTCGCGGAGGGGGCGATCAGAGAGGACATCCCGACCCTGTTTACGAATCTGACGGAGGCGGAGGCGGTCAAGCTTTTCGCGAACACGTACCTCGCGCTGCGGGTATCCTTTTTCAACGAGCTGGATACTTTTGCGGAGATGAAGGGGCTTGACGCAAAGCAGATCATCGAGGGGATCGGGCTGGACCCGCGGATCGGGACACATTACAACAATCCGTCCTTTGGCTACGGCGGATACTGTCTGCCGAAGGATACCAGGCAGCTTTTGGCGAATTATAACGATGTGCCGAATAATATCATGGGAGCGATCGTGGAGGCGAACGCCACCAGGAAGGATTTTATCGCGGAGCAGATCTTAGAGCGTGCGCCGAAGACGGTGGGTGTTTACCGGCTTGCGATGAAGGCAAATTCAGACAACTACAGACAGAGTTCCATCCTGGGCGTGATGGAGCGCCTGCGGGCGAAGGGCGTGGAGCTGGTGATCTTTGATCCGGCGTTAAAAGAGGATGTGTTTGACCGTATGGAGGTGATTCGCGCGTTTGACGAGTTCTGCGGGCGAAGCGATGTGATTATTGCAAACCGTATGGATGCCATGCTTGAACGGGTAAAAGAAAAAGTATACACGCGTGATATTTATTATCGTGACTGACAGGCAGGAGGCAGAGGATGAATACACATCGTTTTTTTGTGGAGAAGCTTCGGTTTCACCTCACAGATAAAAAAAAGCTGGTGTTTGTGGGCTGGTTTTTTGACGGCAGTACCAGAGATCACACGTTATCGGCGCATCTGGACGGCGAGGATCTGCCGCTTGCGCTTCAGATCAATAAAGGCGCGGAGGTCCGGCAGAAATATATCCGGTGCGTCAATGAGATCAGTGAGGAGGTCGTGGGGATCATTACGCTGCCGGAAGACTGGAAACGGCACAGACAGCTGGTCATCACAGCCGCGCATCAGGGAAACGTGACCAATACGTGTAAGGTTTCCGCAAAAAAGCTGGGCAGGCTGGAGCAGGAGATCTGTTATTACATCGAGAACTGTCACCGGGAAGGAATGGAAGTGACCGTGACCGGCTGGGCGATGGCGGAGTGTCCGGTCACGCCGATGTTAGTCAGCGGGGCCGGGATGCCGTTTCCGCAGGAGCTGACGCGCTATCACAGACGTGATCTGCTGTCGGTTTTCCTGGAGACGGACGAGAAGGATCAGCCGGGTTTTCTGGTGCGCGCCCAGGTATTCGGCAGCCGGGAGGGGATGCTTTTTCTCGAGTTTAGGATCGGGGACCGCGTCGGAAGCATCCGTCTGCAGAAATGGGATGAGGGAACAAAGTGGCAGTATGCGATGGGAAAAGCAGGCGATGCGTTCCGCTATCTCAAGCGGAACGGCCTGTCAGCCACCTGGTATAAAATTAAGGAAAAGATACGTAAAAAAGAGGGGAATACCTATGAGCGGTGGCGGGAAAAGTATCAGACATCCGCGGAGGAATTAGAGCGTCAGGGCAGAGAACATCTGCCGAACGAGCCTATGTTTTCCATCGTTGTGCCGCTGTATCAGACGCCTCCCGGGTATCTGCGGGAGCTGGTGGCATCCGTGCAGGCGCAGACGTATGAGAACTGGCAGCTGTGTCTTGCGGACGGGAGCGAAAGCGACGGTTCCGCGGTACTGCCGGGAAAGTCCACCGGGAGAGCTGTGGAGAATGGGGGACAGCCGCAGGAAACCGCCGGGAGAGCTGTGGAGAATGCGGGACAGCCGCAGGAAGCCGCCGGGAGAGCTGTGGAGAATGCAGGACAGCCGCAGGAAGCCGCCGCGGGACGGCGCACCGCGCTCACCGGTATCCTGGAAGAATTCGTGAAGTCGGACGAGCGGATCTGTTTTCGTACTCTGCCGCAGAACCTGGGGATTTCGGGAAATACGAACGCGGCGATGGAGATGGCAAAGGGAGACTTTCTCGTGCTGGCGGATCATGACGATCTGCTGGCGCCGGATGCGCTCTATGAGCTGGCGGATGCGATAAACCGCGAGCCGGAGACGGACATGCTTTATTCGGACGAGGATAAGGTCAGCATGGATGGGAAGACCTTTTTCGAACCGCATTTTAAGCCTGATTTTAATCCCGATCTGCTCTGCAGTATGAACTATATCTGTCATTTATTTGCGGTGCGGCGGGACGTGGCAGAGCGTGCGGGGAGTTTTCGGGCGGAATATGAGGGCGCGCAGGATTATGACTTTATCCTGCGGTGCAGCGAGTGCGCGAAGCGGATTGCGCATGTGCCAAAGATCCTCTACCACTGGCGTTCACACACGGATTCCACAGCGGCGAACCCGGAGAGCAAGCGGTACGCGTTTGAGGCCGGGAGACGTGCCATTGAGGCGCATTATAAGCGCAGGGGCATTCCGGCGCGTGTGGAACATGCGTCGTTTTACGGGATGTACCGCACGGTTTACGAGTGGGAGGAAGAGCCTTTGGTCTCCGTTATCATTCCGAATAAAGATCATGCGGCGGATCTGAAAAAATGTCTGGATTCCATCTATAACACATCGGAGTACCGGAATTTTGAATGCGTGATTGTGGAGAATAACAGTACGGAACCGGAAACCTTCGAATATTACAGGACGCTGGAAGCCGAACACGATAATCTGCGCGTTGTACACTATGAGGGCGGGTTTAATTTCTCAAAGATTAGTAATTTTGGTGCGGCGGCGGCAAAGGGAGCATATTTTCTGCTACTGAACAACGACACGGAGATGATCGACGGCGGCTGTATCCGGGAGCTTCTGGGGTACTGTATGCGGGAGGATGTCGGTGCGGTCGGCGCAAAGCTTCTGTATGAGGACGGGACGATCCAGCACGCTGGTGTCATTCTCGGATTCGGCGGGACTGCCGGACACGCGTTTATCGGAAAATCGCGCAGTGATACCGGGTATTTCGGACGAATTCTCTGCGCGCAGAATTATTCCGCGGTAACGGCGGCCTGTATGATGACAAAACGCAGTGTGTTTGAGGCGGTGGGCGGTCTGACCGGGGAGCTTGCGGTTGCGTTTAATGATGTCGACTACTGCCTGAAAGTGCGGGAATACGGAAAGCTGGTCGTATATGATCCGTACGCGGAACTGTTTCATTATGAATCGCGCTCCCGGGGATACGAGGATTCACCGGAAAAGGTGGAGCGTTTTAACGGGGAGACAAAGATTCTGCTGGACCGCTGGCGCGAGGTGATCGAGGCGGGCGACCCCTGCTATAACAGGAATCTGACGCTGGATAATTCGGATTTTTCTCTGCGAAGATAACGTGAGAAGAACATGCCGGAAATGTGGAAGGGAAGAGGCAAAAAATCCATATGATGAAGGTATATATCTGTCCGTCGTGCGGCTGGATGCGTGTGGTATCAAGACGCCGGGATGTGGAATGCTATAAGTGCAATGAAAAGCAGATGGTGCTGGCAAAGGTGGATTTTTCCACATTTACGGCCATGTCAGAAGAGGAAAGGAAAGATTATTCGGATGGATGGCTTTATATCCATCAGAAGAGAAAGCGTTGAGTATGCAGATTACGGTTCAGAAGATCATCAAGGGAATACGTTATATGAAGCATTACGGCTTCCGGGAATTCGTCATCCGTCTTCAGGAGAAGATGGAAGCGGAGCATGTGCCGTATGAGCCATGGTACGAGAGACACGCGGCCACAAAGGAGACGCTGAACCGGCAGAAAAAGACGTCCGCAGGGTGGAAGGATGCGCCTGTGATCAGCATCGTTGTGCCCCTTTACCGCACGAAGGAGACGTTTCTGCGGGAGATGATCGCGTCGGTGCAGGCACAGAGTTATGAAAAGTGGCAGCTGTGCCTTGCGGACGCGTCCGGGGAGGACTCCGTGGAGACACGGGACATCGAACGGATCGTGCGGGAATGTGCCGGTGCGGATGCGCGGATTTGTTACGGAAAGCTGCCGGAAAACAGGGGGATCGCGGAAAATACGAACATGGCGGCGCGGATGGCGACGGGAGCGTGGATTGCGTTTATGGATCACGACGATCTGCTGGCGCCGGATGCGCTGTATGAAGCGGTCAGCCTGATGCGGCGCGGGCCGGTGCGCCATACGCCGGTAGAGACGGCGGGCGGGCTGTACGACGCGCCGGAAGCGGGAGCCGGACGCGGGAATGCGCCGTGCGGGGAGCCGGGAGAAATGTCCGTGGAGACGGCGGACGGGCTGTACGATGCATCTGAAACGGGAGCCGGACGCGGAGCAAAGCCGGGCCTGACGCCGGGAGCGGCCGGATATGAAATGATCTATACGGACGAGGACAAGGTGGACATGGACGGCGCCACGCATTTCCAGCCGCATTTGAAACCGGATTTCAATATCGATCTGCTGCGGTCGAACAACTATATCACGCATTTTGTGCTTGTGACCCGGGATCTTTTTGATCGGGTGGGCGGACTGCGATCCGAGTATGACGGCGCGCAGGATTATGATTTTGTCCTGCGCTGTGCAGAGCAGGCGTCCGCCGTGGGGCATGTCCCGCGGATCCTCTACCACTGGCGCTGCCATAAGGATTCGACTTCGGAAAATCCGTTCAGCAAACAGTACGCCGTGGATGCCGGAAAGCGGGCGATTGAGGCGCACCTTGCGCGGCTGGGCACAGCCGGAGAGGTGACGTGCAGAAAGGATATGGGATTTTACACAGTGCGTTACGCATGCAGTGAAAAACCGCTCATTTCGATCGTGATTCCGACGAAGGACGAGGTGGAAACGTTAAAACAATGCCTGGCGACGATAGAAAAATCCACTTACGCGAATTACGAAGTGATTTTGGTAGAAAATAATAGCAGGCCGGAGACGTTTGCATATTATCAGGAGCTCGCGCCGCAGATCATTGCGGAGGATGCGGCAGAAACCGCAGGGCAGAAAGTGGAGCCGGCCAAAACCGCGGGAGAGAAGGCACAGCCAGGAGAAACAGCAGGGCGGAACAAACAGCCGGCCAAAACCGCGGGAGAGAAGGCGCAGCCGGATGCTTCCGACAAAGATGTTTGTAGTATCGCCAGGATGGAGGGAACGCTCCCCGGGGGACAGCGCATCTGCGTTGCGGTGTGGAAAGAGGGATTCCACTATTCGAAGCTTAACAATTTCGGCGTTTCTTTCGCAAAAGGGGAATATCTTCTGCTTTTAAACAATGATATCGGGATCATCTCGGCGGACTGGCTGGAGGTGATGCTCGGCACCTGTCTGCGCAGGGAGGTCGGTGTGGTCGGCGCGAAGCTCTATTATCCGGACGATACGATTCAGCATGCCGGGATTGTCGTGGGCATCGGCGGAAATGCCCGCGGCATCGGACAGAATATGTTTGCCGGAGAAAAGCGGGAGCGCAGCGGCTATCTGCACAAGGCGTCGATCGCGATGGATTACAGTGCGGTGACGGCGGCGTGCATGATGGTAAAACGAAGCGTTTACGAGCGTGTCGGCGGATTTACGGAAGAACTCGCCGTTGCGTTCAACGATGTGGATTTTTGTCTGAAAGTCCGCTCGCTGGGATATCTGGTGGTCTATCAGCCGGCGGCGGAGGCGTATCACTATGAGTCAAAATCGCGCGGGAGCGAGGATTCACCTGAGAAGGTGGCGCGTTTTCAGCGTGAGATCGAATATATGCGCAGTCACTGGATCGGCATTTTAAAAAACGGCGATCCGTATTACAATCCGAATTTTTCGGCGGTTTATCCGAATTATTCGCTGCGGGATAACAGTCAGCACTGACAGGAGGTACAAATGGGCAGCCAGCCGGAGGTAACGGTGATCATTCCCAATTATAACGGGAAACAGCTGTTGGAAAACTGCATAGCAACCCTGGAACAGCAGACCTGTCCGGCATTCCGTGTTCTGGTGGTGGACAACGGATCCACGGACGGGAGCGCTTCGGTGCGGTCAGAGGTTCTTGACCTGGAGGTCCTGACACTGGGGGAAAATACCGGATTCGACGGCGCGGTCAATGCGGGAATCCGGCGGACAGAGACGCCGTATGTGATTCTTCTGAACAACGACACGGAAGCAGAGCCGCGGTTTGTGGAGGAGCTGCTCGCCGGGATCCGCCGGTCGGACCGCATCTTTTCGTGCGGCGCGCTGATGATCGATTATCATGACCGCAGGCTGGCGGACAACGCGGGAGACTTATATACCGTGCCCGGATGGGCGGCTGCCAGGGGAAAAGGAAAGCCCGTCGCCCGCTTCGAAAAAGAGTGCGGGGTCTTTTCGTGCTGTGCCGGAGCGGCGATCTACCGGACGCGGCAGGTGAAGGAGCTCGGCGGCTTTGACGAGCTGCATTTTGCCTATCTCGAGGATGTGGACATCGGTTACCGGGCGAGAATTCACGGATACGTCAACCGGTATATCCCGGCGGCGCGCGTGTATCATATTGGCAGCGCGTCCACGGGTTCCCGCTATAATGAGAAAAAAGTATATCTCGCGGCACGCAATTCCATGTATGTGATCTATAAAAATATGCCGCTGCTGCAGCTGATCCTTCACCTCGTGCCGGTGGCGGCCGGCATCCTGGTCAAGACCACGTTTTTCGTGAAAAAAGGACTGGCAGGGGAGTACCTGCGCGGGATCCGCGACGGTATCATTACCTGCAGGAAATGCCGGAAAGTACAATTTCAGGCGAAGAATATCAAAAATTATATCAGAATTGAATGGGGCATGTGGACTGGAATGTTCCGTCTGCTCCTGGAGCGGTAGCGTGTTTTCCCGCAAATAGAAGCGGAAAACATGCGATTCAATGCAAAATAAAGAAATTATTAAGAAAATGTTACGGATTTGGGCGAAAAAAAAGTTGTGCTTTTGTGTAAATTATTGTATGATTATTCCTATATGGCAGTTGGAAGTTTGTAAAAGGAAAACATTATGATAAAGAATAATCAGCGGCATTTTAACAGGCTGCATGTCCTGATCGATGCGATTGTCGTGGCGGCAGCTTATATGTTTGCGTGGTGGCTGAAGTTTTCCAGCGGTATTCTGGATCATGAGCTGGGTGTTCTGCCGTTTGAGTTTTACATGGGAGCGCTCGTTGTCATTGTCCCGGTCTACATCCTTTTGTACTATGCGTTTAATCTGTATACGCCCAAGCGTGTGCAGGGGAGACGGCTCGAGCTTTCCAATATCGTGATGGCGAATACGGTCGGACTGATGCTGCTGTTTGCCGGACTTTTTACCGTTGTGTCGTTTGATGAGCAGTACCAGAATTTTTCCAGGGAGATGTTTTTCTATTTTTATATAGCGAACATCGTGACGGAAGAGGCGGTCCGGCTTCTGATCCGGCGTTTTCTGCGGACGATCCGAAAGAACGGCTACAATCTCAAGCACATTCTTCTGGTGGGCTATTCGAGAGCGGCGGAGCAGTACATTGACCGGATCCGGCAGAATCCGCAGTGGGGCTACAACATCCGGGGGATTCTGGATGATAATATCGCACGGGGGACAAGCTACCGGGGAGTGAAGGTAATCGGAAGCATCGGGAATCTGGAATATATTCTTCCGCAGAACAGTCTGGATGAGATTGCGATTACGCTGGGACTCGAAGAATACTTTAAACTGGAAAAGATCGTAGCGGACTGTGAAAAGTCCGGCGTACACACGAAATTTATTCCCGATTATGGGAATATTATTCCTACGAAGCCATACACGGAGGATCTGCTGGGGCTGCCGGTGATCAACATCCGGTCGGTTCCGCTGACGAATATGTTTAACAAGATGGTCAAGCGGTGTATGGATATTGTGGGGTCGGTCTTATGTATCGTTATTTTTTCGCCGGTGATGCTTCTTACTGCGGTGCTGGTGAAGGCGACGTCAAAGGGGCCGCTTATCTTCCGGCAGGAGCGCGTCGGCATGCACAATAAGCCGTTCTGGATGTACAAGTTCCGGACCATGCAGGTGCAGACGAAGACGGAGGAGCAGAAGGGCTGGACGAAGCGGGATGACCCGCGGGTGACGTCGGTGGGAAAGGTGCTCCGAAAGATCAGTCTGGACGAGTTCCCGCAGCTGTTTAATGTATTAAAAGGCGACATGAGCCTGGTGGGGCCGAGACCGGAACGGCCGCAGTATGTGGAGAAGTTCCGGGAAGAGATTCCAAGATATATGATCAAGCATCAGGTGCGGCCGGGCATGACCGGCTGGGCGCAGGTGAACGGCTACCGGGGAGATACCTCTATACGCAAAAGAATTGAGCATGATCTGTATTACATTGAAAACTGGACGCTGGGACTGGATATCAAAATCCTGTTTCTGACCGTTTTCAAAGGGTTTATCAATAAAAATGCATATTAGGAGAAAGTTCATGAGTAAGGAAGAAAGAGGAAGCAATCTGACAAAAAAGCAGCGCGCGGCGATACGCAGGCGCAAAAAGCGCAGGAAGATTATTCTGGTTCTGGTCGAGATCCTGGTGCTGCTGATTCTTGCGGCGGTGCTGTATGTGGTCGTCAAATTTTCACAGATTGAGAAGGATACTTCGTTCCGGCCGGAGTCGATTTCGGTGAATGAGGGGATCTCTCAGGAATCTCAGGAGATCATGGAGGATTACACCACGATCGCGCTGTTCGGACTGGACAACCGGTCCAACGGAAACCTCTCGCGAGGCAACAGCGACGTGATCATGATCGCAAGCATTGACAACAACACACATGACGTGAAGCTGGTATCGGTATACCGTGATTCTTATCTGAATATCGGAAACGATACATATAAGAAGTGTAACGCGGCGTATGCAAGCGGAGGTCCGGAGCAGGCGATTTCCATGCTCAATACGAATCTGGACTTAAATATCACGGATTATGTGACGGTTGATTTTAATGCGATTGTAGAATGTGTTGATCTGCTCGGCGGCGTTGAGGTGACGGTTACCGACGAGGAAGCGATTCTCATGGAAGGTTATATGGACGAGATCAATAAGCTGACCAAGAGAAAGGAATCCGAATATTCCGAGTATCTGCCGGGGGCCGGGACTTATAATATGGACGGTGTGCAGGCGTGCTCGTTTGCGCGTATCCGTTACACGACCGGAGACGACTACAAGCGTGCGGAGCGGCAGAGGACGGTGCTTGCGGCCATGGTGTACAAGGCGCAGCGCTCGGATCTTAAGACGATCAACAGCCTGATTGACGAGGTGTTCGGGGATGTCAAGACCAGCTTTTCGAATGCGGAGCTGCTCTCTCTGGCGGCGCAGGTGTTTAACTACAAGCTGGGCGATACCACAGGTTTCCCGTTTGAGAAGAATAACAAGATGCTCGGCTCGAAGGGCGATGTCGTCGTGCCGTGCGATCTGAAGTCAAATGTCATACAGCTTCACATTTTCCTGTATAACGACACGGATTATGAGCCGACGGATACGGTGAAGAATAACAGTGAGAAGATCATTAACGATACCGGTTTTGTCCAGGGAGATGGTTTCTGATGAATGTAGATATCATCATTCCGGTGTATCGGCCGGATGATACCTTTTGTCTGCTCCTGCAGGGTCTGTGGGAGCAGACCTTTCTTGTTCATGCGCTGATTCTTCTGAATACGGAGGAGGCGCTGTGGGAGGAAGCGAAGCGGAACTATCCGATTGCGGAGTGTCTTGACAGGATGCCCTGTGAGGTGGCGCTTTTTCACGTGAAGAAGGAAGCGTTTGATCACGGAGGCACGCGGATGCTCGGGGCAAAGCATTCCGACGCGGATGTGCTCGTCTTTATGACGCAGGACGCGGTGCCGGCGGATGCGCATCTCATTGAGCAACTCGTGAGACCGTTCGCGGGGGAGAAGCCGGAAGGAGGAATGACGGTTTCGAACCGCACTGAGAATCCGGCGGTTCCGTTGGCGGGGAAAGATCCAAAAGGCGGGGCGGCAGATTTTCCTGAGGGATCCGTGGCGGCGGCATATGCGCGCCAGCTCCCGAATGCAGCATGCAATATTGTGGAATCCTATACCAGGCAGTTTAATTATCCCGAAAACGGATATAGGAAGAGCCGGGCGGATCTCGGGCGGCTCGGGATCAAGACGTATTTCTGTTCGGATGTCTGCGCGGCATACCGGCGGGATCTTTTTTTTGCACTGGGCGGATTTGAGTCCCCGGTGATTTTTAATGAGGATATGTTTTTTGCCGCGAAGGCGGTCAATGCCGGTTTTGCGGTGGAGTATGCGGCGGAGGCAAAGGTGATTCATTCCCACAATTATACGGCGGCGCAGCAGTTTCACCGAAATTTTGACCTGGCGGTGTCGCAGGCGGATCACCCGGAGATTTTTGCGGGGATCCGTTCCGAATCGGAGGGCGTAAAGCTGGTGGTCAGTACGATGAGGCATCTGTGCAGGATCGGGAAGCCCTGGCTGATCGCATCGCTGGTCTGGCAGTGCGCGGGAAAGTACGCGGGCTATTTTCTGGGGAAGCGCTATCGGAGGCTGGGCCGTAAGTGGATTGTGCGGTGTACGATGAGTCCGGATTACTGGAGGCGGCGCTGGGAAGATGAGGATCGGACGTAAAAGCCGGTCCGTGCAGATGTGATTCCCCATGGAGGTAAGAATGGGCAAGGTTTTATATATCGTAGTCCCCTGTTATAATGAGCAGGAGGTGCTGCCGGAGACGGCAGAACGCCTGAAAAACAAGATCGGACGGCTGAGGGAGGCCGGGCAGATCGATGCGGGAAGCAGGATCCTGTTCGTCAACGACGGTTCGAGGGATGGGACCTGGGCGCTGATTCAGAGTCTGTGCGCGGCGGATGCGGTGTATGCGGGCGTGAATCTGTCGCGGAACCGCGGACATCAGAATGCGCTTCTGGCCGGGATTGCGACAGCTGTAGAACATGCGGATATGATTGTGTCGATGGACGCCGATCTGCAGGATGATATCGACGCGGCGGACCGGATGATCGCCGCGTTTCTCGAAGGAAATGATGTGGTTTACGGTGTCCGCTCTTCCCGCAGGAAGGATTCTTTTTTTAAGAGAAATACGGCGCAGTTTTTTTACCGCCTGATGAAGCTTCTGGGGGCTGAGATCGTGTACAATCACGCGGATTACCGTCTTTTGAGCAGACGTGCCGCAGAAGCGCTGCTCTCGTTTGACGAGGTCAATCTGTTTCTGCGCGGTATGGTGCCCATGATCGGGTTTCGGAGTACGACCGTGACGTACGAGCGCGGGGAGCGTTTTGCCGGGGTGAGCAAATATCCGCTGAGAAAAATGCTGGCGTTTGCGCTTGAGGGGGTGACGTCTCTTTCCGTCCGTCCGATCCGGATGATCACCTCGGGAGGTCTTCTGGTCTGTGTGGTCAGCCTGGCGATGCTGATCAAGGCGTTTGTGGATTATTTTTCGGGAAATGTCGTTCGCGGCTGGACGAGCATGATTATCTCTGTCTGGGTGCTGGGAGGATTGCAGCTGTTTGCGATCGGGATCATCGGGGAGTATATCGGCAAGACGTATATGGAGGCAAAGGGGCGCCCGAAGTATATCATTGAGTCGGTGCTGCTGAAGGAAGAGGATGAAGAATGAAGGAGCAGACAAAATTTCGGATTTTCTGGGCATTGATGTTCGTCGGGGCCTTTCTTGTGCTGAGTCAGAGAGGATACTCCGACGGGGATGATGCCTTTTTTTATCGCTATGCGCATGAGATGGGTTTTTTTGAATATCTGGGCTGGCGCTATCAGACCTGGGTGGGCAGAATGGGCGGCGAGGCGATGGTCTGGCTGACGTTTCGGCTCGGCCTGCCGTTCTGGCGCGCGGTCAATGCGCTGATGCTTGTGCTGCTGCCGATGGGGATTCTGCGGCTGGCGAACCGGACATGCGGAGGGGGCGCAGCGGATGATCGCACACCCGGTCTGCTGGCGGCGGCGACAGCCGTGTCGGGATATGTTCTCATGAATTATATGACGCTCGGCTATGCCGCAGTGTGGGTCAACGGATCCATATTTTATACGTGGTCGTTCACCTGCGGGATCTGGGCGCTGATGCCGTTTGCGGAACTCGTGTCTGTGGAGCAGGAATCCGCCGGACAGCCAGAAGGCGGCTTCATACGGACATGTTTCGGGCGGAATAAAATGTTTTTCTGCTCGATTCCCTGTGCGGTGATTGCGGCGATGTCCGTGGAGCAGATGGGAGCGGTACTTCTTGCTTTTGAGGTGATTGCGGTGCTGTATGTGTGGGGAAAGCGGCGCAGGATCGCACTGCTGCCTGCCATACAGACGCTGATCACGCTCGCGGCGTTTGCGGCATTGTTTTTAGCGCCGGGGAACGAGCTTCGCGTGGCATCCGAGATCACGCACTGGATGCCAGAGTATGAGGCGATGCCCTTCGGTCAGCATCTGTTTATCACTCTGCACTGGATGATATCTTCGTTTGCAAATGAAAATATGCCGTTTCTCTGCGCGATATGGATCGTGGGAGGGATCCTGCTGGTGTACGGACGGCGGGCAGGGACGCTGCCGGTGAACGGGCGCGGTATTTTATGCCGGACAGACACTGCCGGGCAGGCAGACGGAACCGGGCCGGGGAGGCTGCGCCGGTCGGATCTCATCTTTCTGGGGACAGCCATAGTATTTGCCGTGGCGGCCCTGCTCTCTTATGCGGGCATCACGTTTTTTTCGGATCTCGGAATGCAGTATATCGGGATTGCGAGCCGGATCGAGATGGTTCCCTCGCTGGCGGCGATGGATGCAAAACGGCTGTTTGCGATCGGCTGGTGGATCGCGGCGCTCCTTTTTACCCTGATGTTTTTATGGCGCGTGTCGGGACGGCGGATCGTGGTGGCGCTCGCCTATCTGGCAGGGATTGCGAGCGAGGCGATCATGTACTTTTCACCGACCATGTACGCATCGGGAGCGCGGGTGTATTATCTGACGGATCTGCTTTTTTTGTATGTGATTCTCACGCTCTGCTGCGGGATTTTGGATAAAAGGCGGCGGAATGCGGCATATGGGACGGTGATTGCGCTCGGCGTTTTCAATTTTGCCGTGCAGATACAGGATTTTCTGGCGTGGATGTAAAAAATCATAATTTTTTGATAGTTTCGTCACAATTTTATCACATATTGCAGGTAGACTCATAAGCATAGAAACAAAACACAGGCGTTGCGATGAAAGGGGAATGCGTGATGGAAAATAATTATTACAACGGCAATCAGTCTTCCGGTCCTTTTTATTCATATAATAACGGAAACGGAGCAAATGACGGAACGAATCAGGGAAACGGCGGCTCGTATCCGAACGGAACAGCGGCAGGAGGCTGCGGCGGAATGAATGCGTCGGGAGCACCACAGGGCAACGGCATGAATGCGTCGGGAATGCCGCAGGGCAGTGGTATGAATGCATCTGGAGCATCGCAGGCCGGCGGTATGAATACGGCCGGAACAGGCGCGAAAGCCGGCGCATCGGGTGTGAATCCGGGAATGGGGAACAATATGTATCAGAACAGTGCCGGACAGCAGTTTTATCAGACCGCAGATGCCGGGCCGGCAAAAAAGAAGAAAAAAGAGCGTGTAAAGAAAGAGCGAAAGCCGGGCGGCTTTGGGATAAAGCTCGTAAAATGCGCTGCGCTGGCGCTGGTGTTCGGGCTGGTCTCCGGCAGTGTTTTTGAAGGAGTGCACTATGTGTCCCGTCAGCTGTCGGGAGAGCAGCAGGAGGCAACGGTCAGCCAGGATCCGGGCAGCGTGCTCACGCAGTCGGATGTGGACGGAAAGATCCGGCCGACATCGGTATCCGACACATATGTTGGGACGGATGTCTCGGACATCGTGGAAGCGACAATGCCGTCTATCGTGTCGATTACGAATGTAAGCGAGTCTGAGTACCGTAGCTTCTGGGGCAGCCAGCAGTATGAGAGCACCAGCGCGGGATCGGGAATCATTGTGAGCCAGGATGACAGCTATCTGTATATCGTGACCAATAATCATGTGGTGAGCGGTTCAAAGAGCCTTACCGTGACCTTTGCGAACGACGCGACGGTCGGCGCGGAGGTCAAGGGAACGGCGCCCGGCGCGGATCTGGCGGTTATCCGGGTGCCTCTTGAGACGATCGATGAGGAGACGAAGGCACAGATTAAGGTTGCGACGCTCGGCAATTCCGACGAGCTGAGGGTCGGAAACGGTTCGATTGCGATCGGAAATGCGCTCGGGTACGGGCAGTCCGTGACGACCGGCTGCATCAGCGCGTTAGGCCGCGAGGTGTCGGTGTCGGATTCCGAGAGCAACACGAGCTATACGGCGGAGCTGATTCAGACGGAAGCGGCGATTAATCCCGGAAACAGCGGGGGTGCGCTGTTAAACGCGGCCGGAGAGGTGATAGGAATCAATTCGGTCAAATATTCGGACACCAAGGTAGAAGGAATCGGTTATGCGATCCCGATCAATACGGCGATGCCGATCATTGAGGATCTGATTACCAAAGATAAGGTAGATGAGGCGGAGAGCGCGTATCTTGGGATCCGCGGTGTGGATGTGACCGACGAAGTGGCGGAGGCATACGGCATGCCGAACGGTATCTTTATCGCACAGGTGATGGCGCAGACCGCGGCGGAGCAGGCCGGCCTGAAGAAAGGCGATATTTTAACGGAGTTTGACGGAAGAGCGGTACATTCGATGGAAGAGCTGACACAGCAGCTGCAGTATTACAAGGCGGGTGAGACCGTGGAGGTGACGATACAGCGCGCGTCAGAGGGCGAATATCTTGAGCAGAAGATTCAGGTCACGCTCGGCAGCAAGGTCGGGTGAGACGGAAACTCCGCGAGATCCTGTCCGGGAAGGAGGAAGGCTCAGGAGCGCTTCTCCCGGGAGGGATGGCGATCTGTGAGAGCCTGGGTCAGGAGGAACGGCGATCCGTGGAAGTCCCGGCAGTGTGCCGGATGAAGCCGTCTGGGATGAGGCCGTGTGGATAACAAACAAAATCGGGCAGGGAATGAAAGTTCCCTGCCCGTCGTGTTTGTGTGCGTGTCAGCCTGTCATCCTATGTGACGTTTTATTTTTCCATCTTCCAGAAATATGCCGAATAGGCCGGCAGTGTGCTTCCTCCGCCGAAATCGTGCGTCTCGCCGCTGATTAAATCAACGGCCATGCCGCATCCGGCGTCAAAGTGCGCCGTATAATCCTCCGCATCCGCATTGATGGCCACAAGCACCCGCTCGGTGTCGCATTTCCGCTCAAAGATGCACTGTTTGTTTGTCAGGACTACGGAGCGGAAACCGCCGTAATTTAAGGCCGGCGAATCTTTCTTTGCCGCGGCGAGCTTACTGATAAAGTCCGTGAGCTCATTCCATTCCGGCGCGTCAAAGCTGGCGCGCAGCGCCGGGTCGCCCTCGGACTTGTTCGCTTTTGTACCCCACTCGCTTCCGTAGTAGACGCATGGGATACCCGGCATGCCAAAGGAGAGCGCGTAGATCAAAGGCAGATGCTTTTCGTTGCCGAGAATACTTGCCACCCGTGTCACATCGTGGTTATCGACAAAGGAGAGAAGGTGCTTTCCCTTGTAAAGCGTCCAGTTTTCCGGGCCGAACTGCCGCAGCAGGGAGTGATTGATCTCAAACATATTCATGGAGTTGAAGCTTGAGTGGAGTCCCTTGTAGCATTCGTAGTTCGTCACGGAATGCAGCATCGCATCGTTCATCAGCTGGTTGTAATCGCCGTGCAGCGTCTCTCCGACGAGGAAAAAGTCTTCCTTTAAGCTGTCGCACCAGCTTCTTAATCTGCGCACGAAATCATGATCCAGGCAGTAGGCCACATCGAGCCGCAGCCCGTCGATGTCAAATTCCTCCACCCAGCCTTTGATACAGGAAAAGATGTGCTGCACCACCTCTTCGTTGCGCAGGTTGATCTTCACCAGGTCGTAATTGCCCTCCCAGCCCTCGTACCAAAGACCGTCGTTATAGCCGGAATTTCCGCCGAAATTCAGGAAAAACCAGTCTTTATACGGGGAGCTTTCGCGGTTCTTTAACACGTCTTCAAATGCCCAGAAGCCGCGTCCGACATGGTTGAACACACCGTCTAACACGACGCGGATCCCTTCTTTGTGCAGCTCGCCGCAGATCATGGCAAAGTCTTCGTTGGTGCCGAGCCGGGTGTCGATCTTCCGGTAGTCCCTGGTGTTGTAGCCGTGGGTATCGGATTCGAATACCGGGGAAAAATAGATGGCGTTTGCGCCAAGCTTTTTTATATGCGGAATCCATTCCGTCACCTTTAAAATGCGGTGTTCCGCGACTCCGTCGTTCTCAAAAGGTGCGCCGCAAAAACCAAGCGGATAGATCTGGTAAAATACGCTTTCATAAGCCCACATGATGTTTTCCTCCTGTGATAAAATGTTGTCTGCTCTATTATAACCTATTTTAAAATCCTGTGCAAGAAATCCGTTCCCGGTGCGGCCGCCCAAAGAGCAGACGACATCTTTTAGCGTGCAAAAGAGTGCCGGGCTCAAAAGAGTGCCGGGGAGACAGCGGACTGCCGGCATAGGAAGAGACGCCAAAAGACAGCACGCCCGCTACTTTCTGCGGCTCATCTCGCGGGATTTCTGCGTGCAGGCCCGCTGTGCCGTGATGACGGTATCGCGAAATCGGCCGCGCTCGAGGGCTGCGACGGCCTCGATGGTCGTGCCGCCCGGAGAGCAGACGGCGTCTTTTAGTGCGCCGGGATGTTCTTTCGTCTTTAATACCATTTTTGCCGCTCCATATACAGACTGCGCGGCGAATTTATACGCCTGCGCGCGGGGCATACCTTCCGCGACAGCGGCATCGGCCATTGCCTCAATCAGGAGATACACATAAGCCGGGGAGGATCCGGAAACGCCGATAACGGTATCCATCATGTGTTCGGGAACCACCTCGGATTTTCCGAAGCAGTTAAACACCTGCTGTACCTGGGCCAGATCCCGTTCCGAGATCAGGGAATTCGGACAGAGCGCACTCATCGCTTCTCCGACCAGAGCGGGCGTATTCGGCATCGCGCGCACCAGCCGGATGCTTTTTCCGAACATATCCTCAATGGAAGCAATCGTTTTTCCGGCTGCGACGGATACGATGACACAGCTGTTTTTCAGGTGCGGGACAATCTGAGGGATGACATCTGAAAGCCCCTCCGGTTTGACGGCAAGAATAAGAATGTCGCTGCGTTCCGCGACAGTCTCGTTGGAGCGTGTCATCTCGATGGAGAATCTGGTGCGGACTGCATCAAGTGTTTCCTGAGAGCGGGCGCTGGCAATGATCTGGCTGGTGTTCGCCAGGGAGGCGTCAAGGATACCGCCGATCATGGCGCTTCCCATATTGCCGGCGCCGATAAAACCGATCATTTTGTCGAACATGATTAGAACCTGCCTTTCTTTTGTCGATTCGTGCTGTTATTTGTCTACCAGTATACCACAGTTGCCCGGGGAAAGCAAAAGATAAGGACAGCACGCTTCGCGAAACTGTCCCGATGGGATGAAAAAGGCCATGCGGCGGAAGTATGACCGCTGCATGACCCTTAAGGTCTGTGATATAATGCTTAGAAATCCGTCAGATCCGCTTTTCTCTTCTCAAGGAATGCGGTCATGCCTTCTTTTTTGTCGTTGGTCGAGCAGGTAACGCCGAACAGGTTTGCCTCCATCTCCACCGCGTTCTTAATGTCCATATCGTATCCGTTGTTGATGGCTGCCTTCGCGATGGACACCGCGTAGCTGCCCTTGGAAATAATCTTCGCCGCCATAGCTTTTGCGGTCGGCATCAGCTCCTCCGCCGGAACAACCTTATTCACAAGGCCGATGCGGTAAGCTTCCTCTGCGTTGATATTGTCACAGGTGAAGATCATCTCTTTTGCACGTCCCATACCGACTAAGCGGGCAAGTCTCTGTGTGCCGCCGAATCCCGGGATAATGCCGAGGCCGCACTCCGGCTGTCCGAAGATGGCGTTGTCCGATGCGATGCGGATATCGCAGGACATGGAAATCTCGCATCCGCCGCCGAGCGCGAAGCCGTTTACGGCAGCGATGGTCACCTGGCGCATATTCTGGAGCTTAAAGAACGGAACGCTCGCCTTCATACCGAACGCTCTCGCCTCCGCAGCGGTGAAGTTCACCATCTCGGCGATGTCTGCGCCTGCTACGAAGGACTTAAACGCATTGCCCTTCTTGTCCGGGCCGCCGGTTAAGATGACAACCTTCACGTCATCCATAGCTTCAATCTCGGTTAAAGCGACATTAAGCTCGTCCAGTGTCTCGCTGTTTAACGCGTTTAAGGCAGCCGGTCTTGCGATGGAAAGAACCGCGATCTGATCGGCGATTTCCAGTGTTAAGTTGTTAAATTCGCTCATGATAAAGCACCCTCCTCAAATAAATTCGGCAGAACAGGCAGACATGAAACGGTGGTCTGCCTGCTCTGTCGTTTGATAAAAAATTAACAAATCTTATAGAATCAGAGTACTGCTTTTGGAAGAGTTTGTCAATAGATTTTGCTCTGTTTTCACACCTGAGGGACGCGTGAAGTCAGATACGTTTCCGACTGACGGATGAACGCCGGAATGTCAAGCAGCGGATTGCCGAGTGTCTGGTGGAGGAACAGGCCGTCCGAGAGCACCAGAAGCAGCCAGGCCAGATAGTCCGGCGCCGGATCGTTTGTCCGTTCGGCGATTTTTTCCGCCAGAATGTGAGCAAATTCCTCGTAGCGCGCAAGGAGCTTCTGGCGGATCTGCTCGTCGCCCATCATGGCATCGTAAAACAGATGCAGGCGCATACCGGCAGTAGATACATCGCGTTCGAGGACATAGTGAATCAGACGGTGCAGAGAGGTGTCTTTTGCAGCGTCCTCCGTCCAGGCGATCAGGTCGCGGTACTGTTCGTTTAAGTATTTGTCGGTGATGTCGAACAAAATTTCATTTTTATTTTTATAATGATAATACAGCGTTCCCTTGGAGATGCCGGCACAGGCGGCGATCTCGGCCAGGGAGATATCGGAGAGCTTTTTGGTCAGAAGAAGCTCTTCCGCAGCATAAAGAATCAGTTCTTTCACATTGTCTTTTCTCGGTGCAGCCATCGATTTCCCTCCGGAAATTCAGAAAATATAGGTACAGTATACGTTTTTTTGCCTGTTTTGTCGAGAAAATTCCTAAAAAATCAGAAAAATATTGACGTGGAAGAATGCGCCTGCTATGATGAAAGTATAAGTCGGTCGCACAACCGACTCCGTCCGAAGGAAAGTGTCCCGCGGACGGAATCTGTGGAGAACCCGTCCGGGTGAGAGGATGGATCGAAGGAGAAGAGAGAGTGAGATCCGTGGAAAGCCCGTCCGGGTGAGAGGATGGATCGAAGGAGAAGGGAAAGTGAGATCCGTGGAGAACCCGTCCGGGTGAGAGGATGGATCAAAGGAGAAGGGAAAGTGAGATCCGTGGAAAGCCCGGCCGGGGGACAGGATAAGAGAGAGGGAAGTGAGAGGGATGAAACAGAAACAGCTGGAACGAAAGCTCCAGAAAAAGCTGCGGGTGCGGTTCGGGGACGCGGTGCAGGTGAGCGTGGAGGGAAGGATCATCCGGGTATCGGGAAGCCTTAAGCGCTGGGAGGATATCATAGAAGCCTGCAGTATGTGCGTCATAAAACAGCCGGGCGTGCATGTGGTCAATGACGTGGTGTTTTCCGGCGGTGTGAGAGCGCCGATGCGGACGCCGGGATTTACGGATGAGACGCTGGAAGGGAGACGGCCGGACGTGCTGGTGATCGGCGGCGGGGTTTCCGGATGCAGCATCGCCAGGGAGCTGACGCGCTGGAAGCTGGATGTGCTTTTGGTGGAGAAGGAGGCGGATCTTGCGCTTCAGGCATCGGGCCGCAATGACGGCGAGGTGCATCCCGGGGTGGATCTGGGCAGAGGAACGGTAAAGCAGCAGTATGTCAGGAAGGGCAACGCGATGTTTGACGGGATCTGCCGGGAGCTTGACGTCCCCTTCCGGCGGTGCGGGCAGTATGTGTGTTTTGCGGATAAGATGACGCTGCCGCTGATCCGGATGTACGCCTGGCAGAGGAGAACGGTGTGCGGGGTGACGGATACGCAGATCATTTCCGCGAAGGAGCTCTATCGCAGGGAGCCGGCGCTTCGACCGGGCTTTGCCTTCGCGCTGTACAATCCGAGCGCGGGCTGTGTGTGCCCGTACGGGCTGACGATCGCTTACGGGGAAAATGCGGCGGCAAACGGAGCGCAGATTTCCCTGAATACGGCCGTGCTGGGGATGGAGGTTCGCGAAGGGCGCATCCGCTCCGTAAAAACGAACCGGGGTACGGTGCATCCGAAGCTTGTCATCAATGCGGCGGGCGTGTTTGCGGAGGATATCTCGGCCATGGCAGGCGACCGCTTTTATTCGATCCATCCGAGACGGGGAACGAACTCGATTCTGGATAAAAAAGCGGGAAGCCTGGTAAAAAGCATTGCGTCGATCAAACTGCTCTCCGGCAATACGGCGCACACCAAGGGCGGAGGCATCCTGCACACGGTACATCACAATCTGCTCGTGGGGCCGAACGCGGCGGAGACATATGAAAAGGAAAATTTTGCGACGGCGCAGGCGGATATCGACGAGGTGTTTGCCAAACAAAAGCAGACGTCGGACGGACTTTCGGAGCGCGATATTATCACGTATTTTACCGGCGTGCGCGCGGCGACGTTCGAGGAGGATTTTGTCATTGAGCGCGGCAGGAGGACAAGGAATCTGATTCACTGTGCGGGCATCCAGTCGCCGGGGCTGACGACGGCTCCGGCGGTGGCCGTGGACGTGGCGGCTCTCGCGGTGCGGATGCTCGGCGGAGAGGGAAGGGTGAGAAAGAATGAATCGTTCCAGCCGGTCCGCAGAGGGATTCCGCAGGTTCGGAATCTCCCGAGGCGCGAGCGCGACCGACTGATTAAAGAGAATCCGGATTACGGCGTCATTGTCTGCCGGTGCGAGGAGATCAGCAGGGGAGAGATTCTGGACGCGTTAAAATCCCCGGTGCCGGTGTTTACCACAGACGGCGTCAAAAAGCGGGTGCGCCCGGGGATGGGGCGCTGCCAGGGCGGCTTCTGCCTGCCGCTGGTGACGCAGATCATCAGCGAATACGTGGGTGTGCCGGCGGAAGAGGTAAAAAAATCCGGACCTGATGCAGTGATCAGCTATGGCAGGAAGGGGGCGGCATATGACGGTTTATGACGTACTTGTCATCGGCGGAGGCCCGGGAGGGCTTGCCGCGGCCATTTCGGCGAAAAAGAACGGGGCGGATGTCCTTCTGCTTGAGCGAGAAGCGCGGCTGGGCGGTATTTTAAAACAGTGTATCCACGACGGGTTCGGTCTTTTGCGGTTCGGGGAGAAGCTTTCCGGACCGGAGTATGCCGGGCGGTTTGAGGATGAATTTCACAGCCGTTCGATCGCATATGAGGTGCAGACCTTTGTGACGGCCATTTTAAAAAAGAAAGACGGGTTTCTGGTGCGCGCGGTAAACCGGCAGGGCGTGCAGGAATACCGGACGAAAACGCTGATTCTCGCGACCGGCTGCAGGGAGCGGACGGCAAAGCAGGTGGCGATTCACGGGACGAGACCTGCCGGGATTTTCACGGCGGGCTGTGCGCAGCATTTTGTCAATCTGATGGGGCAGATGCCGGCGAAGCGCTGCGTGATCTTAGGCAGCGGCGATATCGGCCTGATTATGGCGAGACGGCTGACGTTAGAGGGGGCAAAGGTGCTCGGCGTCTATGAGGTAAAGCCGGAGCCGTCGGGACTGACCAGGAATCTGATCCAGTGTCTGGAAGACTATGATATCCCGCTTTATCTCTCCCGCACGGTGACACGCGTCTTCGGGACGGAGCGGCTGACCGGCGTGGAGACGATGCGTGTGGATGAGGAGATGCGCCCCATCCCGGGGACAAAGGAGCGCATCAGCTGCGATACGCTGATCCTGTCGGTGGGATTAATCCCGGAGAATGAGATCGCGGAGGAGCTCGGTGTCCCGCTTGATCCGAAGACAAAAGGGCCGGTGTGCGACAACCGGTTTATGACGATGACGGAGGGCGTCTTTTCCTGCGGCAATGCGATGCATGTCAATGATCTGGTGGATTATGTGTCGGAGAGCGGGGAGATTGCAGGAGCGGCTGCGGCCGCCTATACGCGTGCCGACAGACGGCTGATTTCGTTAAAAACAGACGACTCCATGCTGTATCTGGTGCCACAGCGGCTGGATCTCTCCGGCGGATGCGGCGGGCTGACCCTGTATTTCCGGAGCCGTGAGAGCCTTACGGAGGGGACGCTTCTCATCTCGGTGGACGGCCGTGAAGTGTTTCGGAAGAACTATCGGAATTTAAAACCGCCCGAGATGGAGCGGCTGACATTAGATACATCCGGTTTTGGTCTGACGGAGCAGTCGGGTGTGAGGCTTTCAATCGTGAAAGGAGGAGACCGGGTATGAGGAAACTGACCTGTATCACCTGCCCGAACGGCTGTGCGCTTATGGCAGAACAGACAGACGGTGAGATCCGTGTGAGCGGCAACCGCTGCAGCAGGGGCGTGGATTTCGCCGTCTCGGAGCTTACGCACCCGATGCGCACGATTTCCGGTACGATGCGGACCGTATTCCCGGAACTGCCGGTGGCGCCGGTACGCGTGTCCGCGGAGATCCCGAAGGAGCGGATCTTTGACGTGATGCACGAGATCAGCAGGATGGAGATAAAGACGCGCATGAGGCGGGGAGACGTGGTGATTGCGAATGTGCTGGGACTTGGCGCTGACGTGATCGTGACAGGGGATATGATGAGTTCAAAGAAGCCGTGACAGGCGGCGGGGAGTCTGCGACATGCCGCGGCAGGTGAGAGGAGACAGGACGATTAACCAGGACGTCGAATCTGCTTGCGGCATGTCGCAGCAGGTGAGAGGAGACGGGATGATTAACCAGGACGTCGAATCTGCTTGCGGCATGCCGCGGAAGATGCGGGGGAGACGGCGACAGGTGCGGGGCGGACGGAATGTCCCGAAAGGAAAGGAGAAAAAATGAGTACAAAGCCATATAAAGGATTTGAGCCGAAGTGGGTAAAAGAGGCGGCGCCGGGGGACAGCTACCGCTCGATTTTCCGCTGGGGAGATCCGGATTTTGTGAAGTATCCGAAGGAATCTCTTTATCATATGATGAAGGAAAAATTTCAGATGACCGATGACGATTTCCGGCAGTATGCCGGGGATATCGGAATGGGAAAGGTAAAGCTTGACGCGCCGTGCAGGCTTGCAGAGGAGCATCTTGCGGCTTTCGAGAAGATCGTCGGTAAAGAGAATCTGACCACGGAGGATTATCCGCGGCTGGCGGTGGCCTACGGCAAGACCGGATATGATGCGGCCAGGCTGCGGCAGAGAAAGATCGAGAATCTGCCGGATGTCGTGATCTGGCCGGGGGAGACGAAGGAGATCGAAAGGATTGTGGCATACTGCACGAAACATCACATTCCGCTTTATGTCTATGGCGGGGGCAGCAGCGTGACCCGCGGCGTGGAGCCGGTGAAGGGCGGGGTGTCGCTTGATATGCGCAGACGTTTCGGACGGGTGCTTTCTTTTAACGAAACCGACCAGACGATCACGGTTCAGAGCGGGATCTCGGGCCCGGCGCTCGAGGCGGCCTTAAACGAGGCGCCGGAACGGTTTGGCGCGAAGCGCAGATACACCTGCGGGCATTTTCCGCAGTCTTTTGAGTACAGCAGCGTGGGCGGCTGGGTGGTGACCCGCGGAGCCGGACAGAACAGTACGTACTATGGATGTATTACGGATATTGTGCTTTCACAGAAATATGCGACTCCGATCGGGAGGATAAAAACGAGCCATTATCCGAGACAGGCTACGGGACCGGATTTAAACCAGATTATGATGGGAAGCGAGGGAACGTTCGGTGTGCTGACGGAGGTGACCTTAAAGGTATTCCGCTACATGCCGCAAAACAGAAAACGGTTCTCGTTTATTTTTAAAAACTGGAAAATCGCACGCGCGGCGGCCCGTGAGATGATGCAGTGTGAGGCGGGCTGCGCCTCGGTGTTCCGCCTGTCGGATCCGGAGGAAACCAACCTGATGCTGCGGCTTTATAACGTGGACGAGACGCCGCTGTGGAACCTGCTCTCGATGCGCGGCTATGAAGATATGAAGCGCTGCCTGTTTCTGGGCTTTACGGACGGTGAAAAAGGATTTTCGAGAAACGTCGCGCGCAATATCTGCCGTATCGCGAGAAAATACGGCGGCATGAGCCTGACCTCTTTCGTGACAAAGAGCTGGGAGAAGGGGCGGTTTAATGACCCTTATCTGCGGGATACCATGCTGGATTTCGGAATCATGACGGATACGCTCGAATGCACGGTGAACTGGTCGAATATGGCGCGGGTCCACAGGGAGGTGCGGAAGGTCTGCCATGCCCTGCCGAATACGATCGTGACGACGCACATGTCGCACTGCTACCCGCAGGGCGCAAATCTCTA
The DNA here is from genome assembly GCA_910587865.1 of uncultured Roseburia sp. Taxonomy (GTDB): domain Bacteria; phylum Bacillota; class Clostridia; order Lachnospirales; family Lachnospiraceae; genus Roseburia. The sequence goes on along the minus strand of CAJUNX010000003.1, from coordinate 67,299 downwards.
TTTTATTTTTATCACGCGGATGTCGGATGCGGAGGAATTTAAGAAATATCACGCGACGATCCTGGATGCGATTCAGAAATCGGGGGCGGCCATGAGTCATCATCACGGGATCGGAAAAATGTTTGCGCCCTGGCTGGAGGGGCAGACCGGCAGAAAGGAATACGGGGTTTTCCGGGCGCTGAAGGATTATTTTGATCCGGATTATAATATGAATCCGGGCGGAACCTTAGGGCTTGACCTTACCGAGGAGGAGAAGCGGTTTCTGCGGGAGGATATTCAGTAAAATATCGCAGATGTCCGGTGCGGCAGCGCAATGGGGGTATGAAGTGATCCGGTGAAGAAAAAGGTGGGAAGCATCGCAGATGTCCGGTGCGGCAGCGCAATGGGGGATGAAGCGATCCGGTGAAGAAATAGGTGGGATGCGGTTGTGAGAGGAGGAGCAGGATGCAGGAGAAGGTCGTACTGGTATATGATGTGGGGACGCAGAGCGCCCGGGCGCTGCTGATCAGCCAGCGTGGTGAGATTCTTGATATGAGCCAGGTGAAGTATGAGGAGCCGTATGTCTCTCCGCGGCCGGACTGGGCGGAGCAGGATGCGGATTTTTACTACAAGTGTATCTGCAGGGTTTCCACAGAGATAAAGGAGCGCTCTTTGGAGCTGTTTCAAAAGATCGGGGCAGTGTCTGTGACCACGATCCGCGATACCGTTGTGTGCGTGGATAAGGAAGGGAAGCCGCTGCGCCCGGCGATCCTGTGGCTTGATAAGCGCATGGCGTCCGGGGAACCGAAGCTTTCCCAGATTGTCCGACTGACCTTAAGAGCGGTGGGAGCGGAGCAGGCGGTGAAGGTTCAGTATCAGAAATCGCACTGCAACTGGATCCGGCAGAACGAACCGGAGATATGGGAAAAGACGGACAAATATCTGCTGCTGAGCGGATACCTGATTTTTAAACTGTGCGGAAGAATGGCGGATTCGGCGGCAAGTCTGGTGGGGCATATCCCGTTTGACAGCAGGGAGCGCGGATGGCAGAAGCAGGGAGCGCTGACGTATCCGGTGTTCCCGGTGGAACGGGAAAAACTCTGCGAGGTTGTGGAGCCGGGGGAGACGCTGGGAAAAATCACGGCGCGCGCCGCAAGGGAAACCGGTCTGCCGGAGGGACTTTCCCTGATTGCCACCGGTTCTGACAAGGCGTGTGAGATTCTGGGGATGGGGGCCACGACGCGTGAGAAGGCGGCGATCGGATTTGGGACGACGGCCATGGTGACCTTTACTGTCGATCGATATGTGGAGCCGGAGCGGTTTATCCCGGCCTACGCATCGATCATCAGGGGCAGGTTCACGCCGGAGATTGAGATTTTCCGCGGTTACTGGCTGATCTCCTGGTTTAAAAAGGAGTTTGCGGAGAAGGAGGTAAATGAGGCAGCACGTCTCGGGGTTTCCGCGGAGGAGCTGTTAAATCAGAGGCTTTCGGAGATTCCGGCCGGGTGCGAGGGACTTTTGTTCCAGCCGTATTTTACCCCGAATGTCACGATGCCGTCCGCGAGAGGCGCCGTAATCGGGTTTTCTGACCGGCACACGAGGATACATATTTACCGGGCGATTATTGAGGGAATCAATTTTGCGCTGATGGACGGTATGCGGCTCATGGAGAAACGCGCAGGGCATAACTTCGAGCGGATCTGCCTGGGCGGCGGGGGTTCCAGAAGCGCGGAGATCTGTCAGATCACGGCGGATATGTTCGGCCTGCCTGCCGTCCGCGTACAGACGCATGAGGTGTGCGGGCTTGGATGCGCGATTGCGACATTTGTCGGACTTGGCGTGTATGCGGATTATGAGGAGGCCGTAGCGCATATGGTGCGGGAGCAGGATGTCTTTTACCCGGATATGAAGCAGCACCGGATTTATGAGAGATTGTACACGGAGGTGTTTCGGAATATATACGGGAAGCTCTCGGGCCTGTACGAGAAGCTGCGGCAGATCTATGAGTGAGCTGCAAAAACGGCGGGAAAGCATGTAAGGCAGACGCGGCGGGAAAGCCTCTGAGTCGGATCAGGGCGGAGGTTTCTGAGAAAAAGTGAAAAGCCGCGGAGGAAAACGGCAGGAGGGCCTCTGAGTCGGATCAGAGCGGAAAGAGACGGGATCATGCCTCGCGGGACTTGCGGAAATCACACCGTAAGCCGATACAGAAAGTAAAGACGATGCGGATGGAGGCTGATATGCTGCAGGATGTAAAAATGGAACCGCTGGTGGAACCACTGCTGTTATGGTTTGGGGAGAATGCACGCACACTGCCGTGGCGCAGTGCACCGACGCCTTACCGGGTGTGGGTCTCGGAGATTATGCTGCAGCAGACCAGGGTGGAAGCGGTGAAGCCGTATTTTGAGCGGTTTATGAAAGCGCTGCCCGATGTGGAGGCGCTGGCCGTCTGCCCGGAAGATATGCTGATGAAGCTTTGGGAGGGCCTTGGCTACTACAATCGTGCGCGGAATATGCAGAAGGCTGCCGTACAGGTCATGGAGGAATACGGTGGGAAGCTGCCGGCCGACTACGGGGAGCTGTTAAAGTTAAAGGGGATCGGGCCTTACACGGCGGGAGCCGTCGCTTCGATTGCCTACGGACTGCCGGCTGCCGCGGTGGACGGGAATGTGCTTCGGATTATCACGCGTGTGACGGCGGATGATACGGATATTATGAAACCGTCCTTCCGCGGGGAGGTCGAGAAACGTCTTTTGGACGTGATGCAGGGACTCTCACTTCCAAAGGACTTAAGAAAAAGCCTAAAGGGGGAAAATGTGCCGGGCACGCTGAATCAGGCGCTGATGGAGCTTGGGGCAACGGTCTGCCTGCCGAACGGAGCTCCCCTGTGCGGGGAATGCCCGTGGAGGGAAGTCTGTCTGGCCAGGCGTCAGGACCGCATCGGGGAACTGCCGGTGAAGCGCAGGGCGAAGGAGCGGCGGATCGAGGAGCGCACGGTGTTTATCATCCGGGACGGCGGGAAGGTCGCGATTCGGAAACGGCCGGATACCGGACTTCTGGCGGGACTTTATGAGCTGCCGAATGTGGAGGGCAGTCTCGGAAGCGAGGAGACGCTCGCCTATGTAAAAGAGCTTTCCTTTTTGCCGATCCGCTTAAAGGAACTCGGGGAGGCAAAGCATATTTTTTCCCATGTCGAGTGGCACATGAAAGGATATGCGATCCTGGTGCAGGAGGAGGATTTTGCCGGTCCGGAGGCGGATGATGCCGGGAAAAGAGGAGATATGCCGAGGGAAGCCGGAAGTGCCGGTCCGGAGGCGGATGATGCCGGGAAAAGAGGAGATGTGCCGGAAGAAGCCGGTAGTCTGATCTTTGTGGACGCGAAGGATGCGGGGGAGCGCTATGCGATTCCGAAGGCGTTTGCGGCATATGCCAGACATATGAATATACGGCTGGGGAATGAGAGGTTTTCCCCCGGGAAAGAAGAAATCTGATTTTGCGGATGAGAGGCGGGCTGCGGAATGCTGTGCGCACAGAATGTGTTCGTTTCCGCGAGGCCCCTGTGCGCACAGAATGTGTTTGTTTCCGCGGGGCATGATTTGACCGTCTCTCAGAAAAGCGGTGAATTTAGCTTAAATATAATGATGCTGGGGGTCAAAAGCATCTGACCCCACGACGCCTTCGGATTTCAGCGTGTTTCACATTCCCGAAATCCGAAAAACATTCGAAATCCGCTCATTTTCCTGTGGAAAATAGCTGCTTTCACATGTTTGGCGGGTCACAAAGTCATGCTGTTTCACGCAGGCGTGAAACACATGACCTTTTGACCCTGGTATCAATATAATTGCGATTGTGCTATTGTATCAGTGATACAGACTGCTGAATGATGGAGGAAATACAATGGCAGCTTTAAAATTGGAAACAGACAGGCTTATACTTAGAAAATATGAGAACAGCGATATGGAGGCACTATACCGGCTATTAAAAGATGAAGAAGTAAATATTTTTTTGCCGTGGTTTCCTGTAAAAAACATGGAAGAAACGAAAGAATTTTTTCAGAAACGATTTTCAGATAAGAAGTATAGTTTTGCGATTTGCCGGAAAGACAACGATCCGATCGGATATGTAAAAACAGAAACAGATGACAGTTATGATTTTGGGTATGCACTTCGGAAAGAATTTTGGCATAAAGGGATTGTTACAGAAGCAGGTAAGGTTCTTATCAGACAGCTGAAGAAAGACGGTGTTCCATATATCACAGCTACGCACGATAGAAACAATCCGAGAAGCGGTAGTGTCATGCGGAATCTGGGCATGAGATACTGTTACTCTTATGAGGAACAGTGGCAACCTAAAAATATACCGGTTACATTTAGAATGTTTCAATTAAACTTTGACGGACAGGAAGACAGGATATATCAAAAATACTGGAATTTATATGATACACATTTTGTGGAATGCGATATATAAATTTCTGTCCATAATTTAACCATTACCACAATCACAACAGAATAAGTAACGCAGCGTCAGAGCGTATAGAAATCAGTCTATGTGCTCTGTTTTTATGTAAAGGAGCAGAGAATATGGCAGAAACCCAAAACGGGCAGCAGCCCCGCAGTTTCAAGCGAAAGCCGGGGAACACCACTTACACCGTCAGGGTACATTTGATCAGCCCCTTTTCTTTTCGGAGAACTTTGATTAAAGTTCATGATTCTGCACTTGATACAGTTCGTTCAGGTGGCTATACTATACACAAACCCATTACCTCTCTTTTTTGTGCAGAGATTGAGAGGAAAAAAACGGAATCGTAATATATACTAAAAACTGTCAGGAGGATTTTTGTTATGGAATGGATTGAAAGATTAAATGATGCAATCGGTTATATTGAGGAACATTTGACGGATGAAATGGATTATGAACAGCTTGGGAAGACGGCCTGTTGTTCTTCTTATCATTTCCAGAGAATGTTTACCTATATGGCAGGAATTTCTTTATCTGAATATATCCGCAGGAGAAAAATGTCACTTGCCGCTGTAGATTTACAGGGTAAAAGTATGAAAATCATTGATGTGGCAGGAAAATATGGATATAATTCCCCTACTGCATTTAACAGAGCATTTCAATCCGTCCATGGAGTCGCCCCATCTGCCGTTAAAAATGAGGGTGTATCCGTAAAATCCTTCCCGCCTATTTTATTTAAAATTACAGTTAAAGGAGTGGAAGAAATGAATTATCGAATTGAAACAAAAGATGCATTCCGTATTGCAGGCGTATCGGTACCGCTTCATAAGGATATTGAAAAAAATTTTACAGTGATACCTCCAAAGTGGCAGGAAATATCCATGAACGGAACATTGCAAAGATTAATCAGTATGATGGATACGCCGCCTATGGGAGTACTTGGCGTCAGCATTTGTAATGATACGGAACCGTGGAAGTATTATATTGCAGTATCAACTTCACAGGAAAAGAATGAACTTGAAGAATATATCGTGCCAGCAGCTACATGGGCAATATTTTCTGGAGAGGGTACAAATCAGTCTGTTCAGGAATTAGAACGACGTATCGTAACAGAATGGCTGCCGACATCGGGATACGAATATGGCAATGCGCCCGATGTCGAGGTTTACCTAAATCCAGACCCGCAAAATGCACAATATGAAGTATGGATACCTGTAGTAAAAAAATAGCGATGGATACTAAGATATATTGGATATACTGCCCTGTTTATGGCAACAGGAGCCGAACCAGAATCAGGAAAGATACAGAAGAACAAAATCGCCAGTGAATTTCACCATAAATTTTCAGAAAAAAAGAGGGAGCCGGTGCTTGCGCACCGGCTTTTCATATGAAAAAGATTGTGTGTATTGAAAGTGAAATGAATCACTATCTGTTGGGAGGAACCTGGTTTATAAAAATAAACCAGGTAACCTGACAGCTGACTGTCAGGAATGAAAAAAGTTCTATGAAAAAGTTATCCTGCTGTCTTAACTCTGAATATAATATACCCCCCAATTGTGACCAGCGTATGCAGGTTTTTTTAGAATTCTGTAAATAAAATGTGAACAAAATGTTTGAAAGCGGTCATTTCGGGGACTTCAGAAATCTTTAAGAAAAAAATAAATTGGCGGAAACCGGGAAACTGTGTATAATTGAGTGGGATTGTACGGGAGAGAGAATGGAGGATGAATCATGTACGACTGTATCATAATCGGCGCGGGGATTGCCGGCGCCGTGGCGGCGAGAAAGCTTGCCGAGGAAAAAGGAAAACAGGTGCTGGTGCTGGAGCGGCGGAATCATATCGGCGGGAACTGCTATGACGAGCGGGATGAACACGGGATTCTGATTCACAATTACGGGCCGCATATTTTTCATACAGGGATGGAGGATGTCTTTGCATATCTTTCCCGTTTTACGGAATGGCATCTGTTCGGGCATGAGGTCGCTGCAAAGGTTGCGGACGGACTGATCCCGGTTCCCTTTAACTTAAATACGTTAGAGATGGTATACGGGGAGAAGGCCGGGCAGCTCGGAAAGAAGCTGGCAGACACATACGGAGAGGGAAGCCGGGTTCCGATCATGAAGCTGCGGGAGAGCGGGGATCCGGATATCCGCGAGATCGCGCAGTATGTGTATGAAAATATTTTTCTTCAATATACAATGAAGCAGTGGGGACAGAAGCCGGAGGAGATCAGTCCTGAGGTGACCGGGCGTGTGCCGGTGCTGATTTCCCGTGACAACCGCTATTTTCAGGACAAATATCAGGGAGTGCCGAAGGATGGCTTCACGGCGATGTTCGAGCGGATGCTCGCGCATGAGCGGATCACGGTGCGCTGCGGCGTGGACTGCAGGGAGAGTCTTGCGTTCCGGGAGGACGGCATCTGGTTTGAGGGACAGCCGTTTGAGGGGGACGTGATCTACACGGGAGCTTTGGACGAGCTGTTTGACTGCAGGTTTGGCAGACTGCCGTACCGCTCGCTGGATTTCAGGTTTGAGCATTATGACACAGAGTCCTACCAGGGACGCAGTGTGGTGAATTACACGGTGAGTGAGGATTTTACGAGGATTACCGAGTTTAAATTTCTGACCGGTCAGCAGGATGCGGACGGAACTACGATTGTAAAAGAATATCCGTTTGCCTACAGCGGAGCGGAGGGAGAGATCCCGTATTACGCTATTTTAAATGATGAAAACGAGGCATTGTATGAGCGATATCGCGGACTGGTCAAAGGTCTGGAACGGTTTCATCTGCTTGGAAGGCTGGCGGAATACCGGTATTATAACATCGATGCGATGGTAAAAAAAGCGTTTGAGCTGACAGAACAGATGTGAGACAGGAGAGAAGAGATGAAGTTGTTAACCTTTGCGATTCCGTGTTATAATTCGGAAAGCTATATGGAGAAATGTATCGAGTCGCTGCTCCCGGGAGGGGATGACGTGGAGATCCTCATCGTGGACGACGGATCAAAGGATCGGACCGCGGAGATTGCGGACCGGTATGAGAGAGAATATCCGGGCATCGTGCGCGCGATTCATCAGGAGAACGGCGGGCACGGGGAGGCGGTAAATGCTGGAATCCGCAATGCGACCGGGCTTTATTTTAAGGTAGTTGACAGTGATGACTGGGTGGACGCTGAGGCATATGAAAAGATCCTTGCGAAGCTGAAGGAGATCTCCGGCGGCCAGGAGACGCTGGATATGATGGTGTCCAATTATGTCTATGAGAAGGAAGGGGCAAAGCACAAAAAGGTGATGCGTTACTCGGCGCTGCCGAAGGATGAACTGTTTACCTGGAAGGATGTGCGCCGTTTCCCCAAGGGACAGTATATCCTGATGCATTCGGTGATCTACCGCACCATGCTTTTGCGGGAATGCGGGCTTCTGCTGCCGAAGCACACATTTTACGTGGACAATATATATGTGTACAAACCGCTTCCGTCGGTACGCAACATCTATTATATGAACGTGGAATTTTACCGGTATTTTATCGGACGTGACGATCAGTCAGTCAACGAGAAGGTGATGATTTCGCGGATCGATCAGCAGATCCGCGTCAATAAGCTGATGGTGGATGAATTTGATCTCTGGAAAATTCAAAACCGCAGGCTGCGCCGGTATATGTTTAATTATCTGGAGATTATCACGGTGATTTCCACCATTATGCTGATCCGTTCCGGAACGGAGGAGAATCTGGAGAAGAAGCGGGAGCTGTGGAGATACATCAAGGAAAAAGACATCCGTCTGTTCCACCGTCTGCGGATGGGGATCATGGGCAGTGCGATGAATCTGCCCGGAAAGGGAGGACGGAAAATTTCGGTGGCGGCGTATAAGCTGTCACAGAAGGTGGTCGGGTTCAACTGAGAAAAAAGGAGCGGATGCCGTCTGACGATCCATACGGCATCCGCTTTTTTTTAACAGGGATGGCTGGCAAAGCAGGGCATTGTCACGCATCTATGTGCATCTGATGCAAAATCTCCGTCTTCATATCGTAAAGCTTCTGTGAGAGATCCACATAGATTTCCTGCGGATTCACAAAACGCCTGGTCTCGTCCCAGATCGTGTCTTTCTCCTGCGTGCAGATCTTCTGGATCTCGAGCACGGACGGGGACTGGTAGACCGTGCGGCCGCCTTTGATCACGGGAAGCAGCATCTGGCGCATCGTGTAGCTGCCGCCGGGCAGCCTGGTCTTTTTCCAGGGAGCGTTCGGGTCAAACAGCTTCAGATCTTCGGATTCGTCAAATGTTTCGTCATGCAGGCAGATCAGATCCGCGCGGATTTTGCCTGTCGCTTTGTCGTAAATGCGGTAAAATGTCTTGTTGCCCGGGTTGGTGACTTTTTCCGTATTTTCGGAAAGCTTGATTTTCGGCCGGAAACTCCCGTCCGCATTCTGGATCGCGGAAAGCTTGTAAACGCCGCCGAAGGCCGGATTATCTTTTGCGGTGATCAGGTTCGTGCCGACGCCCCAGGAGGTGATGGCAGCGCCCTGCCGCTTTAAGCTCTCGATCAGATATTCGTCCAGATCATTTGAAGCCGAGATGACGGCGTCGGGGAATCCGGCGTCGTCTAACATCCGGCGGATTTTTTTTGACAGGTAGGCGAGATCGCCGCTGTCGATCCGGATCCCGTAATAGGTGAGAGGGATACCGGCTTCCCGCATTTCCGTAAAGACGCGGATCGCGTTCGGAATGCCGGATTTTAAGGTGTCATAGGTATCGACGAGCAGGATGCAGGCCGAAGGGTAGAGGTCCGCATATTTCCGGAATGCCGTGTATTCGTCCGGGAAGCTCATGATCCAGCTGTGTGCGTGAGTGCCGAGCACGGGGACGTCAAACATCTGGCCGGCAAGCACGTTTGAGGTACCGCGGCAGCCGCCGATCACGGCAGCTCTTGCGCCGTAAACGCCGGAATCCGGTCCCTGGGCGCGGCGAAGCCCGAATTCCATCACGCCGTCACCCTGGGCGGCGTAGCAGACTCTGGCAGCCTTTGTGGCGATCAGGGACTGATGATTGACGATGTTTAAAATGGCCGTCTCAATCAGCTGGGCCTCCATGATCGGAGCGATGACCTTGACTAACGGCTCTCTCGGGAAAATCAGACTCCCCTCGGGAACGGCATAGATGTCGCCCGAAAAACGGAACCGGTGCAGGTAGGAGAGAAAGTCATCGTCAAAAATGCCAAGACTTTTCAGGTAGCGGATATCTTCGTCGTCAAAACGGAGATTTTCTATGTATTCGATCACCTGGGCAAGGCCGGCGCACACGGAATATCCGCCGTCGCACGGATTGTTGCGGTAAAAGGCGTCAAAGACGACAATATCGCTGTTTTGGTTTTTGAAATATCCCTGCATCATGGTCAGCTCATAGAGATCCGTCAGCAGGGTCAGATTGGATGTACGCATAGTTTATCCCTTTCTTCTTCGTTGATGCCTGTTTCATCTGAAGACGTTCGTTCCGTATGCGGAAATTATAGCATGATAAAGTGTGAAAAGCATTGTGAAAAAGCAACAAAAGTTATATAGTAATTGTAGTGGATTTTAAATGGGAGTGTGAAGGTGATGACGAGAAAAGAGCGGGCAATGCAATTATTTAAAGAAGGCTATAACTGCACACAGGCGGTTTTTCTGGCATTTGAGGATCTGCACGGGATGGACAGAAAGAAAGCCGCTGCGCTCAGTTCGTCTTTCGGGGGCGGCATGGGACGTCTGCGGGAGGTGTGCGGTACGGTAAGCGGAATGTTTCTGGTCGCAGGTGCCCTGTACGGATATGACGATCCGAAGTCACGTGAGGATAAGGCGGAGCACTATGCCCGGATTCAGGAGCTCGCAGGGAGGTTTGAGGAGCAGCACGGTTCGATTGTCTGCCGTGAGCTGTTGGGGCTTACGGTGAAGCGCGAGGCGCCGCTGCCGGAGGAGAGGACGCCGGATTATTATAAAAAGCGCCCCTGTCCGGAACTGGCAGGCTGTGCGGCGGAAATTATGGAGGCATACATCAGAGAGCATCCGGTGCGGAATGGAGAAGCGTATGACAGAACAAAAGAGAGGAACTGAAACGGCTTTCGGAATGGTCTCCCTGGTAATGGGAATGGTCTCCCTGCTGATGTTCTGTTCCTGCATTAACTGGGTCACAGGGATCATTGCGATTGTGTTCGGGAGCATCCAGGTCGTGAAGAACGAAGAGAAGGGATTTGCCGTCGCCGGGATGGTGATGGCGGTTCTCTCCATGCTTTTATCCGTGATTCTTTTTACCTGTATTCTTATGGGGATTGAGGATACCGGAAGGAGCTATGAGGAATTCTACCGGGATTATCTGTACGATTATGATGCGTATGATTCGTACGATGATTACGATGACCCTGACCCTGACAGATATCCGGACTGGTATGATGATTATGGTGATGATGATTACGATGATGATTACGATGATTATTACGATTATTATGATGATCTGTATGGGGAAGGCGGACAGGAATTTCTGTAAAAGTTCGGCCGTGCTCTGCGGGATGAACAGGCATGCCGGTATGAATGAGCACACCCCGCAGCGCATGAGCGGAGCGCCCGTATATGGGAAAAAATAGTTGCGAATCATGCTATTTTTCCTGTAAACCCGCATATACTTAAGAGAGGACGTATGTGGGGACCGGAAGTGACAGATGGAAAATAGTCTGTTTGGGAACAGGAAGCGTGGGTTATTCAAATGCAATATTCCGGTGATACTGGCGCTGGCCGCGCTGGTACTGCTGGGAACATATATACAGCGCGAGGAGAGTATCGGCGTGATGTCGGGGAGTGAACCGCTGGAGAAAAAGGTTGCGATTACATTTGATGCTGAGGTTATAATAGGACTAAGTCAGAAGAACGGCTGTGGTGATGAAGCGGTTTTATGATTTAGTCCTATTTTGTGCTATTCGTATGGAGTAGTAAATGGACAGCGCTGTGAATTGAAGATCTATAGAATGGAATAGCCGGATCATGCTAGTGTAAGGGTTGCGCTGGCCTGGTTCGTTATAGTCAAAACGGGGCGAAACTGGCATCTCGTAATGTAGATGCATGGATTTTGCTCCGTTTTAATTTTTGAACAGGAAGGAGGCAGATGCAACCCCGTTTTTTATCCATTCACCATGAATACATGGTACGGCGGGTGACGGTCGGCGCGTCAGGATAGCTGGCTGCCGCCCGCAGAATAATACAGAGTTCAGAGGAGAGAAAAGAAATATGGGCAAAGTGATAGGAATTGTAAACAGGAAGGGCGGTGTCGGCAAGACAACGACAGCCACCACACTATCGTATCTGCTGTCAAAAAGAGGATACCGGGTTGCTCTGATTGATTTTGACGGACAGCGGCACACGACTAGGCTGTGCGGGGTGGAAGCGCCGGAACAGCTGGCGGTCACGATCTATGATCTTTTAAAATGCATCGTGATGAATGAGGCGTTGCCGCCAGCGGAGTCTTATGTGATACAGACAGATACGGGCGTGGATCTGATTCCGGCCAATAACAGGCTGGATAATTTTGACAAGCTGATGTGCGACGCCGATTTTGCAGAGTACAAGCTGAAGGAGTTTGTGGATACCATAAAGGATTCCTATGATTATATTCTGATAGATGGGATGCCGAAGATGGGAACCGCCATGATCAATGTCATGATATGCTGTGACAGCCTGATTATACCGGTACAGTCGGAAACACTGGCGGTTGAAGGTATGGCGGAATTTCTCCGGGCCTTTCACAGAATCAGAAATCATGCCAATGCGAACCTGGAGATCGAAGGTATTCTGGTCACAATGGACAGCGAACGAACCAGGGTATCCAGGCATGTAAAGGCACAGCTGCATCAGGTTCTCGGGGAAAAGGTGCGGATCTTCACAAACAGCATACCGAGGTCTGTCCGCGTGCCGGAGGCAGTGGAATATGGCATGACAATCTGTGAGTATGAGCCGGATAATCCGGCGGCAAAGGCGTATGAAAATCTTGTAAAGGAGATGATGGGACATGCCGGTACGCGTACCGAAGATACCGCCACGCAGCACATTGCTTAGCTCCAGCCTGGATGGTATGGATGATCTGTTTGATTTCAGGACAAAGGAAGAAAAAGCAGATGCTGTGCCGAAGACAGTGGATGGCGGGCTGATGGAGCTGGAGTTTGACTGCATGGAGTCGTTCCCTGATCATAAGTTCCGTCTCTATACGGGTCAGAGACTTAAGGATATGGTAGACAGTATCCGGGAATATGGAATCCTGGAGCCATTGGTTCTTTGGAGACACGATGGCAGGTACACGATCCTGAGCGGGCATAATCGTGTCAATGCTGCAAAAATAGCAGGACTGACAAAGGGACCAGTAGTGATCAGAGAGAATCTGACGGATGAGGAAGCAGTGCTGATCGTAACAGAGACAAATTTAAGACAGAGATCGTTTGATGATCTGAGTCACTCTGAGAAGGCATACTGTCTGAAGCAGCATTATGATGCGATTAAGAGTCAGGGCAGGAGAAGTGATCTGATAAAAGAGATTGAAGAGCTCGTAAACCCGCATGAAACCGGGGAAAACGGGACTTTAGTGGAAAACCCGAAGAAGTCAGATGCGGGGAGTACAGTGGGTGAAGAGTACGGTTTGAGCAGGGACCGGGTTTCAAGATATATCAGAATTGCCACACTGATTGAACCGCTTCTCACATGTATGGATGAAAAGAAACTTGGATTTGAGGCTGCTTATGACCTCTCTTTTATGAAAGCGGACATGCAGGCTGTAATTGCGGAGCTGATCTGTGTTCAGGGAATGCATGTAGATACACGAAAAGCGGCTCTTCTGCATAAGTATGCCAAAAGCGGGACGCTGAATGAGGGACGGATCAGACAGATTATTGCAGGAGAAAAGGCAGGAGTACCAAAAAACAGTGACCGGAAGCCCATCCGGATCGGGAAGACTGTTATTCAGAGATTTTTTCGCAGGGAGCAGAGTCAGAAAGAGATTGAGGATACCATTATAAAGGCGCTTGAACAGTACTTCGCCAAAGAAAGCGGGGATATGGGGAATCTGATTGGGTAAAGGCACATTTCTTGGAGATCTGTACAGACAGTCAGTGCAGATACTGACAGGGAACCGGACAGAGTGGATGGGGCTTTTGTCGAGCGTTTCAAAATACTATAAGATGTCTTTTGACAAAAATGTGCTGATATACATACAGAGGCCGGACGCCGGTCTGCTTGCAACGAAGCAGGCGTGGGAGAAACAGACCGGACGGCATCTGAGAGCCGGTGCAAAGGGGATCGGTGTTGTGGATATGACTGGTCCGAATGCATCGCTGGTTTATTATTTTGAACTTGCGGATACGGTTGGAGATGATGAGAGTTACCGCCGGGCGCTTGATGCCATGTGGTATTTGGACAGGCAGTACTGGCCCGGGATTCTGCGGTATTTTCAGCAGGAATGTGGTACAGATGGGCAAAACATGGAAAATTGTCTCTGTCAGCTGGCGGGGCAACAGGCAGAGGCATATCTGTCTGATCACCCGTTGTCTGTGAACGATCAGGAATCAGGTGGTATGCTGTACGGGCTGCCTGAAATGGCGGTGCGGGCAGAGTTTGAGAAACTGGTGACAGAGAGTGCGGCCTACATCATCTTCAGAAAATGCGGGCTTGGGACAGATATTTTTGGGGAATCAGAAATTTTTCAAAATATCAGCCATTTCGGGAGTTTGGAACTATTTATGAGGCTGGGCGGTTCCGCATGTGAGGTTGCCAGGACAGTATTAACAGAAATCCGTCAGCAGATGGTGGAAATCAGGGAAGAAAGGAGCAGGGGATATGAAAGACGGGCTGGTGAAAATGGAATATCAGACAGGACAGGATGGAATGATGTATCCGGATATCCGAATATCAGAGAATCCGGAATGCGATCAGAGAGTGACCGGCAGGTTTGGGAGACAGTGGAAGAAGTACATGCAGGAGAACCATCCGATACGGCTGGCAGAGCTGATCGCACAGGGGAAGATCAACGAGATTCTCGCTCAGGTGGATCGGGAGGCGGAAAGGAAAAAAGAGAAGCTGATACAGCAGATGCTGGAGAAAGAACCGATGCCGGAGAGAGAGGATGCTTTGGACAGGGCAGCACACATGGAGATGCTGATTCATCAGGCAGAGGAGATCATACTCTTCAGGATCGTATACCGGTTGAGATAGGAAACGGTAATTATCGGTTTCGTCAGGAGCATCATCTGTATGAAGGTGGTGCAAAGACCAGGTTTCGGAATAATGTGGAAGCGATCCGGTTACTAAAACAGCTGGAGAAGGAAGAGCGTGGAGCGAAGGGCGGGGAACAGATCATCCTTGCCCGTTTTGCTGGCTGGGGAGGCCTTGCAGAAGCGCTGGCACCGGACAGAGGGAAAAGTCACTGGATCAAAGAATATGAAGAGGTAAAAGAGCTGCTGACGGAATCGGAGATGCAGGCAGCAGCGGAGTCAACCCTGACATCGTATTATACAGATCAGGCGCTGATTCGGGAGATTTATCGCGCGCTGGAGAAATTCGGGTTCAGAAAAGGAAATATTTTGGATCCGGCGATGGGAACAGGCAATTTTTTCTCGGTATTGCCGGAGAGCATGAATCAGTCGAAGCTTTACGGGGTCGAACTGGATCCGCTTGCTGGCAGGATCGCACAGATGCTTTATCCCGCTGCTGACATTCAGATAAAGGGATTTGAGGAGACGGAGTACCCGGACAATTTTTTTGATCTGGTGATAGGGAATGTGCCATTTCACAATATCAAAGTCAGCGACAGGAGATATGATCGTTTTTCATTTAAGATACACGAATACTTCATTGCAAAAAGTCTGGATAAAGTGAGACCCGGAGGACTCATTGCAGTGATTACCAGTAAATTTACAATGGATAAGGAAAATCAGTCCGTGCGGAAATACATTGCGCAGAGAGCGGAACTGACAGGTGCCATCCGTCTGCCGGATAATGCGTTTCGGAAAGTGGCTGGAACAGAGGTGACGACAGATATCCTGTTTCTGAAAAAAAGACAGCGGGAGATTGTACCTGATGAGGAGAATACCGGATGGCTGTCGGTTGAGAGAGATCAGAATGGTATACCGTATAACAGCTATTTTATTGATCATCCCGAAATGGTTCTGGGAACAATGGTTCAGGAGACCGGGATGTATGGAAGTAAGGATTTTGTGACCTGCCGGGCTTTCCCTGGCAGAGAACTGTCTGAACTGTTACAGGAAGCGGTGGAATACCTGAATGGAGTTTACGAGGAACCGGAAAATGCAGATGCGGATGTGACGGAAGACAGAGAATGGATACCTGCAATGCCGGACGTAAAGAACTACAGTTATGCAGAAGTGAACGCGAAGCTTTATTATCGGGAGGATTCGTGGATGTACCGGCAGAAGCTGACAGGGAAGAAAGCAGAGCGGGTTACAGGTATGTTGCGGATACGGAAGGCATTGCGGCAGCTGATAGATTTTCAGCTTTATGGGAATGGAGATTCTGAGGTGGAAGGAGCATCAGGAGAGCCGGATCAGGGATTTCAGAGACTTCTGCAGAAACTGAATCAGGAGTATGATTCTTATGTTGCAAAGTATGGGTACCTGAATGCTTCTGTGAATGTGTCTGCTTTTGCGGATGATTGTGATGCTCCGTTACTTCGCTCGGTTGAGGAAGAGGTTAAAAATGAGAATGGGAAGCGGATAAAGGGCGAGTATCGGAAGACAGCAGTGTTTTTCAAGGCAACGGTAAAACACGAAACGATTCCAAATGTGGCAGGGACAGTGGAGGATGCGTTACGAATTACAATGAATGTAAGGGGAAGATTTGATCTTAAGTACATGCAGATCATTTACCGGAAAAGAGGTGACAGATGCAGTCAGGAAGAAATTCTGCAGGAACTGGGAGAACGGGTTTATCAGGATCCGGCATTGTGGAATCAGGATCCGGGAGAGGGATGGGTACTGGCAGAAGAATATCTGAGTGGTCATGTGAAAGATAAACTGGCACAGGCAGTTTTGGCAGCGGAGGAATATCCGCTGCTTTTTTCACGGAATGTGAAGGCATTACAGAAAGTACAGCCCGAACCATTAAAACCGGAGGAGATCAGCTTTGTACTGGGATCCACATGGATACCTGTAAAGTACTATCGGGACTTTATGTATGAAAAATTTGCAACGGCAGGATACAACCGGAGACGTATTCAGCTGGAATTCTCGGAGTGTACGGGAAGTTATTACATATCAGACAAGGGAGCGGAACGTACATCCATCATAGTAAACCGGACATACGGAACAACCCGTGTCAATGCGTATGAGATTTTGGAACTGTCGCTGAATTTAAAACAGGTGGAAGTGCGTGACAGGCAGGAATACAATGATCCGCAGACCGGTGAAGAAAAAGTGAGATATGTACTGAACAGGCGCGAGACACTGCTGGCACGCGAGAAACAGGCACAGATAAAGTTTGAATTTGAGAGCTGGCTGTTTTCCGATGCGGAGAGAGGAGCTGAACTGACGGCGCTCTATAATGACCGGTTTAATAATATCCGGCCACGGGTATTTCAGGGTGATGATCTGATACTGCCGGATATGAGTCGGGAAATTATACTTAGAAAGCATCAGCGGGATACCGTGGCAAAGGGAATCTATGATAGTGGAAATCTGCTGATTGCGCATGAGGTGGGTGCGGGGAAAACGATGACGGCCTGTGCGATTGCCTATGAGAGAAAGCGACTGGGGATCTGCCATAAGCCGCTGATCGTGGTTCCAAATCACACGCTCTCCCAGTGGTCGGCAGAGTTCCTGCGTTTGTATCCGGATGCAAATATTCTGGTAGCGACAGCGAAAGATTTTGAAAAATCGAAGAGAAGGAGATTTGTCAGCCGCGTGGCGACAGGAGATTACGACTGTGTGATCATGGGACACAGTTCATTTGAACTGATTGCATTGTCAAGGGAGAAACAGCTGCTGGCCATGAAAAAGGAACTGGAACAGATTACGGAACAGATCGATGAAATGCATGCGAAGGACGGCAGGAGCTGGTCTTTAAAACAGTTGATGATCTTTCGGAAAAATCTGCAGAACCGTTACGACAGGCTCTACAATGCGGAGAAAAAAGACGACACGATTACATTCGAAGAGCTCGGTGTGGATAACCTGATTGTAGATGAGGCGCATGCTTACAAAAACAATTATAGTTATACGAAGATGCAGCGGGTAGCCGGAGTTGGCGGACAGAGCAGTCAGAGGGCAATGGACATGCACATGAAATGCCAGTATATCAATGAGATTACAAATGAGCATGGTGTAATTTATCTGACGGGAACGCCGGTATCCAACTCCATGTCGGAACTGTATGTAATGCAGAAGACACTGCAGCCATCTGAAATGGAGGAACGGGGACTGCTGTTGTTTGATTCCTGGGCAAGTACATTTGGAAAAGTAGAGGCATCACTTGAAATCAAACCGGAGGGTTCGGGATATCAGATGAAATCGAGGTTTGCAAAGTTTCATAATCTGCCGGAGCTGATGTCTATGCTGTCGCTGGTGGCGGATATTAAGACGGCTGATATGCTGGAACTGCCAGTGCCAAAACTGAAGACGGGAAAGATGCAGGTAATTAAGACGTCGATCACGCCGGAGCAGAAATCCATGATGGATGCAATGGTGGAACGGGCGGAAGCGATCCGTAACAGGGAAGTGGACAGCAGTCAGGATAATTTTCTGAAGCTTACGAATGAGGCGAGACTCATCTCGGTGGATCCGCGGATTTTGGATGGGAGGCTGGAAAACGATCCGGATACAAAGCTGAATGTCTGTGCCAGGAATGTGGCAGAGATATACCATGTCACAGCAGAGCGGAGTTCCACGCAGCTTATTTTCTGTGATAAGGGGACACCGAAAACAGATGGGAGTTTTAATTTCTACCAGGCGATGAAGGAAGAACTGGTCCGGCTGGGAGTGAGGGCAGAAGAGATTGCATTTATTCATGATGCAAATTCGGATAGCAGAAAAGCGGAACTGTTAGAAAATATCAGATGTGGAAAAGTGCGGATCCTGATGGGAAGTACAGAGAAAATGGGAACGGGACTCAATGTACAGGATAAGATGATTGCTTTGCATAATCTTGATGCGCCGTGGAGACCAGCGGATCTGACACAAAGGAATGGCCGGATATTAAGACAGGGAAATGAGAATGATGAGGTTTCTATCTATAATTATATTACAGAACAGACATTTGATGCGTATCTGTGGCAGATACTGGAACAGAAACAGCGTTATATCAGTCAGATTATGACAGGGCGAAGTGCAGCTAGAAGCTGTGAGGACATCGATGAGGTGGTACTGCAGTACGCAGAGTTTAAGGCGCTTGCTGTCTCGGATCCTTCCATCAGAAGAAAGATGGAGGTGGATAATGAGATATACCGTCTGCAGACGCTGAAATCCGCATGGAAAAATGAACATACGGAGCTGCAGCTAAAAGTTAGCGGGTATTATCCGACAGCGATCCGGGAATGTGAAGAACGGATTGCATGTGCACAGGCGGATATGGAGCAATATCAGAAGGAGAAACCATCAGATTTTTCCATTGTTCTGAATCGCAGGATGTTTGATGAACGTGCACAGGCGGGTGAATACCTGAAAATACTGATGGTGAATTTGGGAAAGGAGGTGGGAGACTGCCTGTCTGTGGGTTTTTATGCAGGCTTTGAGATTATATTAAAACGAAGCGGGTTCCAGGGCTCAGAGCTATGCCTGAAAGCGCAGGGGTGTTACCAGACAACGGCAGGAGAAGCCGCAACCGGAAATATTATAAGAATCGAAAAACTGGCAGAGAGACTTCCGGCATATATTCAGGAGGAAAAAAGAAAACTGGAAGAATTATATGGGCAGTCAGAAGCGGCAGAGCGGCAGATAGAGAAGCCATTCAGGGAGGAGGAGAAGCTTTTGGAACTGCTAAAGGAGCAGGCATCGCTTAATTTGAAACTGGAATTTGTGGAAGTGGAAGGAGATGAGATGGAAAACGGAGCAGGGATGCAATGTGAAAGATTAGCAGATGAGCAGGGAGAGGAGGAAATCTGTGTATGAACAGAACTGAAGGACAGGGTGAAAAAAGACTGCCGTTTACAGAGGAACAGATGCGGCAGATTTATGACACGAATATTATTGATTTTGCCAGGCAGAATGGATTCGAGATAGAAAAAAGTGACAGAGCCACGGTACATGTGAAAAACAGCGGAGGTTTATTCCTGTTCAGACATGGCCGTGGCTTTTATAGCTTTACAGAGGAAAAGGGCGGAAATATCGTGGAATTTGCCATGCACTATCTTGGAATGGGGAAAAAAGAAGCGATGGAATATATACTCGGAAGCAGAGCATATGAACAGAATTCTGCTGTGATTCGTACTGATGCAAAAACGCAGCGGGGAAAAATGAAACTTCCGCCGAGGGATACAGACGACCATCGCGTATTTGCCTATCTGACCAAAACCAGAAAGATTGATCCGGAGATCGTGCAGGTGATGATGAAGCAGGGGAAGATTTATCAGGCCCGGCAGGAAGTGAATGGACAGGTGAGAAAAAACTGTGCGTTTGTTGGTTTTGACGGTCAGGGAATCGCAAGATACTGTGCGTTACGGGGAACCAGTGCACAGAGCAGCTTCCGGCAGGATGTGGAGAACTCGGATAAAACATATGGCTTTCTGATGGAAGGAACCGGCAGCCGGGTGTATGAGTTTGAAGCGCCGATTGATGCGATGAGCCATGCGACACTTTATAAGTTAAAGGGGCTTGACTGGAGTAAAGACTATCGAATCTCGGAAGGCTGTCTGTCGGATAAAGCGCTAAAGCGGTTTCTGACAGAGCATCCACATGTGAAAGAGATTGTGTTTTGTTATGACAATGATATCGATGGAAAACTTGCAGATGGAACACCTCATAATCATGGTCAGATCCGGGCACGGCAGGCAAGTGAATATTTTTCAGCACAGGGATACCGGGTATGTATTCAGACGCCGGTACAGAAAGATTTTAACAGAATGCTGACGGTGCTTTACGAACAGGCGGAACAGCAGAAATATGTACAGGAACAGGGGGACAGAGGATACGGTCAGGAGATGTAGGGGATTCTTTTTCACCATTAGGGAAACGACCGCTTTGCGGTCGGGCGTGCCGCAGGCACGACTATCCTGCCGCCTGGAGATATCCGGCGGTTAAGGCAGGAATAGGCGGGTTCCGCCGCGCCGTAAAACAGCTTGCAGGCAAAGCCTGCAACGGGGTTCTGTTCGTATTTGGAGATTCTTTATGGAACCCTGTAACGGAATCAGAAAAGGGGGGATCGGTCATAAAGCGAACACAGAAGCGTTCTATAAATTTTACGGTAGAAATGCTGGAAACACTCGATAAACTTGCAGCGAAAACGGACACAACCACATCAGAGCTGGTGAGAGGTTATGTTGAGAAAGGACTTGCAATTGATGGAAACAGGGAAGATATCGACTTTATTGCAGGTATGATACGGCAGGAATTGACAGCCGTTTACAATGCCGGTGAGATAGCCTCTATTGTGAATCATGGAATAGACCGGCTGGCAAAAATGTTGATGAAAATTGGAAAAATAAACGGAGCGGTATTTTTTCTGCTGATTAAAGTACTGATGAATTTTGTAAACGAGGGAAGTGAGGACCGGTTTGATGAGATGGTTGCAGACGCGGTCAGGCTCGGAGTGGATTATATGCAGAAAAAAGATTTTCAGATTAACAGTTTCCTGCAGGACACAGCGAATCTTTTGGATCTTGCGGAAAAAATCTAAGGAGGAAAAAGCGTGACATATCAGGAGTTCAAAGAGGAAGTTAAAAAAAATATTATAATGTATCTGCCATATAGCGAAATGGACGTAACGGTTTCATTGGAGGAATTTGTGAAGATAAATGACCAGAAGACATCTGCGTTATGTATTGGGATAAGAGGCAGTAATGTAATACCAAGAATACAACTTGACAGTTTTTATCGCATGTACACAGATGGAGCGGATATGAAGACTGTTATGAGACAGATAGCGCATACATATGTAGAAAGTGAAAAAGTACAGCATGAGATAGTGCATGCAATATACAATAGTTATGATTCTGTAAAAAAGAGTCTGTATATGGTGGCAATGAATAAGGACAGTAATCTGGAGTATTTGAAAGGGGTCTGCCATGAGGATGTACCGGGAACGGATATTACGCTTGCAGTCAGGGTTCTGTATGGAGTAATTTCAGATAAGCAATATGGTTCTTTTTTGGTACAGGATCGTATGATAGAGAAATGGGGTGTCGACAGAAATCAGGTACTTACAACTGCATACAGGAATACTGGTTCTTTATTTCCGCCAGAACTGAAAAGTATGCAGGAAGTAATGACGTCTCTGGGTATGTTTGAAGATGGAGTAGATGAGAGTGAATGTTTCGGGAAGTTGCGTCCATTTGAACAGTATGTGCTCACAAATAATGCGAATCTGTATGGAGCTACGGTGATGTTCTATCCTCAGATACTTAAAGATATATCACAGAAAACAGAGGCGAATATTTATATTTTACCGAGTAGTGTGCATGAAGTTCTGCTGATCAAAGACAATGGAGATATGAGTGCGGAAGAGTTGCAGCAGATGGTGATGGATGTAAACCGGGAGTGCCTGGAACCGGGAGAAGTGCTGTCTGATGAAGTCTATTGCTATGACTATAAGGAGCAGAGATTGTTTATGGCTACGAATAGAGCCCATACAAAGGAACTGGTACAGCAGTTGGAAGGAAGTGGTGGAGTACACAGTCGTGCGGAATGGTCAGCGGAAGCCGACGGTGAAATTGATATGGAACAGTAGGAAAGGGGAATATGTCAGTACTGATTTATAAACAGCGTCATCGGCATCCGAACCGAAAAGATACACCCAAAGCGAATTATGCCCATGTGCGTTATATTGCGACAAGGCCCGGGGTGATAAAGAATGCGGAATGTGAACACGGACTTTTTGGAAAGCTGCAACCAGGAGACATTACAGAATTTGCGGACTGGAGAGAGGTTGCAAAGCTTGTTTACACAAATTCACAAAAACGAATCGTTATGTACCGCAGTGTGATATCTTTTTCGGGGGAGACAGCAAAAGAACTGCGGCTGACGGAGCAGAAAAGCTGGCAGAGATATATAGAAAACCATATTATGACCATCGCGGAAAAAAATGGAATCAGACGTGAAACGCTGCAATGGGCGGCAGCAGTACATGGAGAAAGGGCACATCCGCATATGCATGTTATATTTTGGGATACATCTGTCAAAGTGCGAAATCCTTTTACGCCGCCGCAGATTCCGAATGCGATCCGGCGACAGTTGATCAGAGATACCTTTGCAGCACAGATTCTTGCTTTTGCCCGACAAAAAAGTATGGCAGCAAAAGAACTGCGGCAGATTACCGATACTATGGTGGAACAATTTGAGGAAGAGATGCGCATCCGAAAGTTGAACGGACTGAAAAAGGTGTGGAAATATGCAGAACGGGCAGTTCATGGAGATGAAATGCCGGATCGCAGATTATTGATGGAACTGGCAGATCGTCTGTTTGTATTAAGAGCATCCATGCCGAGGCAGGGCAGAATTGCTTATCAGCTTCTGCCAGCGGAGGCGAAGCTGAAGACAGATGAGTTGGTATGTTTTTTAAAGAAGATTCCGGAATTACGGAGCGTATACCAGGCATATGTGGAAGCGAGATGTCATATGACAGAGCTCTATGCTTCCGATGAGACATGGCTAACAGAACAGAGGAAAGCATTTGAAAAAGAGGCGGATAAGATGCTGGCGAACCGTATTCTGTCAGGAGTCAGAACGATTATCCGGTTGGAAAAAGAGATGCATAGAGAGGATTATCTTAGCAGGAAAAGGGAATATATCGCATCCCGTATGATTTTGGAAGCTATGGACATGCTGGCGCAGGCGGCATGGAACCAGGAAGAAATGCCGGACAGACAGATGACTATAGGAGAATTATCGAAGGAAGCAAAAAAAGAGTTGATTTTAAAGAAACAGGACAAAGGATATGAATATTAGATGAGCAAGAAAAAAGAAAAGATACTGGGTGGAAGCATACTGATTGTGGCAGGGACGCTGTTTAATCTGTTTTTTACAGCGTCCCTGCATAGATTACTGACGAGACAGAGTACAGTGTTTGAGCTGGTTTCTGTACAGGAGTGTTTTGCCGGATTTATGAGCGGAAAAGAGCAGGGATTGCTGTTTTTGTCTTTTGAAGGATTTCTGCTGATCTGTATCGTTTTGCTTTGTGTTCAGAACAGAGGAGGTTACCAGTCAGATCTGATGAAGGTGACAGATGAGATTGCAACGCCGGTGCCGGTGGGACAATTTCAGCATGGGTCATCGCGCTGGATGCGTGAAAAAGAGAAAGACCAAATGTTTCAGTACTGTGAGATTGACCCGGGATATGCGCAGATCAGGGAACTGGTTGTAACGGGATATGATGATTTGGATTTTATGAGGAACAGACAGGATGTGGATATCGGTATTACAGAAATGTGCAGAGAGAAGGAGACTTTCTGCGATACCGTTCCAATAGAAGAGGATGCGAAAAAAAAGAACAGGGAAAGAAAAGTGATGCAGAAGAACGATCACAGGGCACCAAAGAAAGGAGGGATTGTGGTCGGAATGACAAAAAACGGAAGAAAGGAGAAGATACATTATATTGCGGATGATACGCATACACTGACAATCGGAGCGACGCGTTCCGGTAAGACGAGGACATTGGTGTTACAGTCGATATGTCTGATGGCATTAGCGGAGGAGAGTCTTGTGATCAGTGACCCGAAGGCAGAGTTGTATCAGTATACAGCGGTATTTTTAGCAAAGCTTGGATATGATGTGGTCTGCCTGGATTTCAGAACCCCGGCAAAAAGCAGCCGGTATAATCTGTTACAGCCTGTAATTGATGCGGTAAACTGCGGTGAGACGGATAAGGCGGAGATGTACGCCTGGGATATTACTAATATTCTTGTGGGCGATGGTGTGAGTAATGAAAAACTGTGGGAGAATGGTGAAAAGTCCATTATCGCAGCGGCAGTACTCTGTGTGGTTGTGGATAATGCCAGGCGTCCGGAATATCAGAACCTTACAAATGTATACTGGTTTGTTGCAGAGATGTGTAAAGCGATTGGAAATAAGACGCCTTTGCAGGAATATATAAAAAAGCTGCCGCAGGGACATCCGGCAAGAGCACTTCTGTCAATCTCAGATGTCGCTCCCAGCCGGACAAAAGGCAGCTTTTATACATCAGCACTGACAACATTGCGCCTGTTCACATCCAGGGCAATTTATTCTATTACACATACCAGTGACTGTAATATTGCGGAGATTGGGCAGAAGAAGCAGGCGCTATTTTTTATCTTACCGGATGAAAAGACAACGTATTACCCGATTGCAAGTCTGATGGTATCCCAGTTGTATGAACTGTTGGTTCATCAGTCTGATATGCGGGGAGGGAGACTTGGCAGACGCGTAAATTTCATGTTAGAGGAATTTGGAAATTTTTCAAAAATCAACGATTTGGCAAACAAGCTAACTGTAGCGGGGGGCAGGGGAATGAGGTTTCATTTTTTTCTGCAGAGTTTCGAGCAGCTTACAGAGAAATACAACAGGGAAACGGCAGCGATTGTAAAATCTAATTGTCAGACATGGGTTTATCTGCAGGCGGATGATAAGGAAACTCTCTCGGAAATCTGCGAAAAGCTGGGGAAGTATACGTGTTCCGGTTATCAGCTTACAAGCCAGCATGGGAGATATGTAAATCCTTCTTCGAGCAGCAGTGTCAGTCTGATGGGCAGAGATCTGCTGACACCGGATGAAATCCGAAGAGTATCCAGGCCGTATCAGATTGTAATTTCGCGGTCTCATCCGGCGATGATGATATCGCCGGATCTTGGAAACTGGTATTTTAATCAGATGCTCGGGCTGGGAGATAAGGAACATAATCGCAGGGTGCGGCAGGAACGGGAAAACAGACGTCCTGTTATCAGTGATCCCGGAGAAGAAATACGATTGTGGAATATTTGGGTTTATTACACAAGGGATCTACAGATGAAAGAAGCGCGTCAGAAACAGCAGTCACCATTACAGGGAGCTGTATTTTCAGAAAAATTTATGTCGAGAGGAGGGATGATGTCAGATGATGAAGAGGATAGCTGACTGGAATGGCGTAATGAAACCGGCAATCAGAGAAATCTGTGCCGGTGGTCTTCGCCAGAGTAAGCTTGCGATGGGAACGGAACGACTGATTCAGGATGCTACGACCTGGCTGATGGTGCTGGCGCCTGTAATTGCAGGACTGCTGATCATTTACTTTTGCATACGCAGGAGTGTGGCCGATGAAATGGATCAGAAAAAATGGAATAATCGCATTGTGGTTGCAGTGGTTTCGTGCATCGGAGCCGTAATTGGAAGCGCTACACTGAATATTATTATCGGATATTACCAGTAAACAATACCGCAGGAAATGCGGACCAGTGATGAAGGAGAACAGATATGAGAAAACTGAATGATACGATGAACAGAATGGCAGTTGCCACGTACACCAGAACAGCATTTATGAAGCGGGAGATTATGAGGATTTTAGCGCAGCAGAAGGGAGAAGGATTTGTTGATACAGCGTTAAAAATTCTTATCAGTGTGGTTGTCGGTGCATTGCTGCTGGCAGGACTGTATACGCTGTTTAAGGATACCATCCTGCCGACGCTGACGCAGAAGGTTACAAACCTGTTTAACTATCAGGGTTAAGAAATGGATTGGAGGAAAAGATGAAAGTAACAGCAAAAATTACAAAGCATGTCCCGAATGCGGGGCGACTGAGAGCATTTGCCACAATCTGTCTGGCAGATGCTTTTTTGGTAACGGGTGTTCGTGTGGTGGAATGCGAGAAGGGTATGATGGTTTTTATGCCAAGTATGAAGGATAAGGAAGACGAATATCGCGATGTGTGCTTCCCGATCAAACCGGAGCTGCGAAGTCAGATTGATACAGCAGTCTTAAATGCATACGATGCAGATATGAAAGTAAACGAACAGGGTGATCTGTAATCAGTGATTTTGGAGGGGAGGTGGTTAACCTGGAGGTTATACTGGCACTTCTGATTGTAGCAGTCTTAAATGGAGCCGTTGCATATATTGATGAGATGCTGCTCGAACTGGTGCCAATGACGCTTTATGCGGACCGGTATATGGTGGCGCGAACCGGTGGAAGTATGGTAGATATGCTTGCCGACATTCTGCTTGGATTCGGAATATCGCTGATGGTACTGAAATTTTTGAAAAAGGGGTTTGAGTGCTATGTGATGTGGACAGATGGGGATCCTGATGTGGAACCGGTTGGGCTTGTGGTGCGTTTTATGGAAGCAGTCGCGGTGGCTGTCTGTTTTCCTGTGTTGTACGGATGGATGGCAGAGATTACGGAAGAGCTGATTGAGCAGTTACTGCTTGCGGTTGGGACAGCTACCGATTATGACTGGCAGGCATGGATTGAGGCGGTATCTTCCCGTGGAATCACGACAGCGATCTTCGGGCTGATTTTTGTAATCTGCTATTTTATGTTGTATTTCCAGTTTCTGATGAGGGGACTGGAAATTCTGATTTTGCGAATCGGAATGCCGGTAGCCTGCACAGGACTTCTTGATAACGATAAGGGAGTGTTTCGTACGTATATCAGCAAATTTTTTCAAAGTGTTCTTGCAGT
The DNA here is from genome assembly GCA_910587865.1 of uncultured Roseburia sp. Classification (GTDB taxonomy): domain Bacteria; phylum Bacillota; class Clostridia; order Lachnospirales; family Lachnospiraceae; genus Roseburia. The sequence goes on along the minus strand of CAJUNX010000003.1, from coordinate 40,074 downwards.
GGTGATTCAGATTGTTCTGTGCAAACTGGGAGTGGGAATGATGATGAACGATGGTCTTAATATGAATGTATTTTGGGGAATGGCCTGCATGATACTTGCGATTCGAACCCCGTCATTCCTAAGAGAGTTTGTACTGCCCGTGAGTGGCGGTGGTGGAGTGGTCAATCATATCTATCACACGGTTCGAATGGCAGGAATGGTAAAAAACATGATCAGATAGGCGCATGGAACATGACAGGAGGATGAGAGAGGGTGACATTGGATGATGTATCAATCGCGATTATTGGTCTGATTCGGACCGGTGCGGTATTCCGTTTTGTATACTGCATGGTACGCCTGCAGTGGGCGGAGGAAGAGCAGACACAGTATCGGAAACGGGCAAAAAATACAGTGCTGTTCTATATTATGGCTGAGAGTATCTGGCAGATAAAAGATATTGTGCTGTTTTATTATTCTTAAACAGGGCATCGTGTAAATTTAACCAGACAGAGACGCTGTATCAGCTGTATCAGCGTAATGTGCGGGAGAATGAAAGGGTAGGTGATACAGAATGGAGGGATGGGAACTATATATCCCGAATGGAGTAAGAGCAGAGAATGAGCTGTTTAATGGATTTGGAAAAAGAGAAGTATTACAGAGTATGGCAGGATCCCTGGTCTGTGGTGCGGTTTCAGCAATTATCTGGCTGTGTACAGGAAATGTGGCGCTGACAGTAGTGATGATATTATCGGGAATTTTTGGATCTGTAATGATGTGTACCAGGGATCAGAACAATCTGAGTGTGGTTGATCAGGTGGGAAATCTGATAAGATTCGCACGGAGTCAGCAGATCTATCCGTACCGGGCGCTGAGCGAATGGGGGGAACCGACTGCATGGGAGTAGTAGAAATGCAGATTTCTGCCTGCATGGTGATTGGATGTCTCTTGGTTTTCGCGGCAGGATATGATATTGCTGCGCATATTGTGCCGGATTATATACCGGTATTGATTATGATTGCGGGATTTCCTGTAGTTCGACTGCTTCCGGCATTGCTGGGGCTCTTACTGGTGCCGCTGCCGTTTTTGGCAGCGGCACTTCTGAAAGAAGGGAGCATTGGAGGCGGGGATATCAAACTGATGGGAGCATGTGGATTTGTGCTGGGAGTACGGGACGGATATTCTGCACTGCTACTGGGATTGTTCTTTGCGGTATTGTCGCAGACAATCAGGGGCAGGGATCGGAGTAAAGGGTTTGCGCTGGTTCCGTATCTGGCGGCTGGGTGTCTGATCATGATGCTGTCTTATCTGTGAGGTTAAAGATATGAATTAAATATGATGGAGGGAATTTGACGTGAAAAATTTAATGAAGAATCGGATTGTGCTTGGACTGATCTGTATTATTCTGTCCCTGGTGATCTGTTTTGGGCTTACTCCGATGTTCAATGATGCATTGAAATCAAAGGTATCCATTGTGCGTGTGAGCACAGATATTCGTAAAGGGGATCAGATCACGGAGAAAATGCTGACAACAGTTGAAGTAGGAGGCTATAATCTGCCATCCGGTGTGATACACAATGTGGAGGATGTGGTTGGAAAATATGCCAACTCGGATCTATATCAGGGTGACTACATATTAGGAAGCAAGCTTTCAGATACCCCGATGCTGAAAAATGCCTATCTGAGCAGACTGAATGGGGAGAATCGGGCAGTCTCAATCACAATCCGGTCATTTGCGGCGGGATTGTCCGGGAAGCTTGAGGCGGGAGATATTGTTACGCTGATCGCATCCGGTGCAGGAGAAATGAGAGAAACCATAGCACCTGCAGAACTACAGTATGTGGAGATTATCGCCGTTACTGCGAGCAGTGGTACGGATCAGAATGTGCAGGCGGCGGGGAATGATGGCACAGAACAGGAACTGGCTTCTGCGATTACAGTACTGGCGTCTCCGGAGCAGGCCAGGCTGCTTGTAGAACTGGAACAGACAGGAGGATTGCATGCAGCACTGGTGTATCGCGGAGACAGCGTACAGGCACAGAAATTTTTGGAAGAACAGCAGCTGATTTTGAAGGAGCTGGAAGAAGAAAAAGCGCAGGAGGAGATGCCGGGTGAATCAGTGGCAGAGACGGAGGAGAAACCAATCATAGACGACGCCGGAATCGAGACAGGAGGACAGTAGAATGGAATATGGAAATATGCTTGCCATTACGGGAAGTCCTGGAAGCGGAAAGACGACGGTTGGTGTCAGGCTGGCGGCAGAGCTGGCAAAATGCCGGAAAAATGTGATTGTGGTCTGTGCCGATCCGTTTGTACCGTCTGTGCCGTTTCTTCTTCCTGTGAATGCAGAGCATCAGATCTCGTTGGGGGAACTGCTTACGGCACCAGCAGTATCACAGAACCGGATCTTGAGAGCCTGTGTACCGGTGTCATCGAATGAGTATGTGAGTCTGCTCGGATATCGCATGGGAGAAAATCTGATGTCCTATCCGAAAATAACCAGAGACCGGGTGGTGGAGTTTTTGGTGTGTCTGCGGCATTTGGCAGATTATGTGATACTGGACTGTACATCGGTTATTGAGGCGGATATATTCTCTATTCTGTCAATGGAAGTAGCAGACCGGATCCTGCAGATTGGCACATCGAATCTGCGCGGCATTTCTCACTATCAGTCGCATGTCGGCCTGCTTCAGGAGCATGTGAGGGGAAAACTTCTTCGTGCAATCGGCAATTTCAGAATCGGTCAGGAATGGGAAGCCGTTGCAGGGCAGTATGGAGGAGTATCCTTTGTATTTCCATATGTGACAGAGCTGGAACGGCGGTATGATGAGGCTTCTTTGTTGGAACCGCTAACCTCAAAAGATGCGGCTCCCTTTATTCATGAGGTAAAGAAACTGATGACAGAGGTATTTGGTGTGGGAGATATGAAGAGGAAGAAGAGCGAAGAAGAAAAGGGAATTTCAAAAAAGAAGCTCGTTGTGCGCAGTCCGATTGCGTGGAAGAGCAGAGGAGAATTTTAGAGGGAGAGAACATTGCAGGAATTATTTGATATACGAAGTACGATGGAGATGCTTGGCAGGGATATGATATATCGTCCTTTCACGGAAGTGCTGGATGAGGTACAGGAGTATATTACAAAAAATTTTTCTTCTGTGCTGCGGGAGAATCCTGATGAGAATCGCGAACTGATACAGACTTATATTGGGAAATATCTGGAGCAGACCGGTACAGGCGTAGAGGGGATGGAGCAGGGAGAACTTTGTGAGCTTTTGTATGGAGAAATGACCGGGTATTCATTTCTCACAAAATATCTGTATCGGGAGGATGTGGAGGAAATCAATATCAATCAGTGGAGGGATGTAAAGATTACCTATTCTTCTGGTGAGATTCTTCCGGCAAAAGAGCATTTCAACAGTGCAGGTCATGCGGTGGATGTGATCCGCAGGCTTCTCCACAAATCGGGAATGATATTTGACAGTGCACAGACGATTGTTGTTGGACATCTGAATAACCGGATTCGTATCACGGTGATGGGAGACGGAGTGATCGACAGGGAGAAGGGACTGGCGGCCTCGATCCGGATTGTGAATCCGAGAAAACTGACAAGAGAGCAGCTGATTGAATACGGGACGGCAACCGGAGAGATGCTGGATCTGCTTGCCATGTGCTATACCCACGGGGTCTCTATGTGCATTACTGGGGCTACATCATCCGGTAAGACAACACTGATGAGCTGGATTCTCGGAGAGGTGCCATATCACAGACGTGTAGTGACCATCGAGCAGGGATGCCGGGAATTTGATCTGACGGCAACAGATGAAGAGGGAAATATCTTAAATAATGTAGTGCATCTTGTCACGCGCTTTTCGGATGATCCGAGGCAGAATATTGATATGGTAAAGCTGCTGGAGACGACATTAACGATCAACCCAGACTGTATTGCGGTGGCGGAAATGAAGGGAGGGGAGAGCATGCAGGCGATTAATGCCGCAAATACCGGACATTCTGTGATCACGACAATACATGCCAACTCCTGTGAGGATACATATTACCGGATGGTCACGCTCTGTAAACAGGAGCAGCCCGGGATGGATGATGCGACACTGCAGAGTCTGGCGACAAAGGCATTTCCGATAGTGGCATTTGCCAAGAGGCTTGAAGATAATTCCAGAAGAATTATGGAAATCACGGAATGCGAGACGTTGTCAGATGGCAGACACCGGATGCGGACATTGTATCGGTATCACATTACAGATGAAGCAGAAGAGAATGGGTCAGTCCGGCTCAGAGGATATTATGAGAAGGTGGAATCGCTGTCAGATGGACTGCAGAGAAGGCTGCGCGAAAACGGACTGTCTCTCAGACAGCAGAGGCAGTTGCAGCCGGAAAGGAAGGGTGGAGTGGATGCATATATTCAGAAAGAAAGGGGGAGCGGAGAATGACATTACTTGTAACAATTGCATTTTTTATGGCTGTGGGAGGGAGTTTTCTGATGTTGGAACTCTCACCGTTCGACTTTATGGAAGGACTGGCGCGATATTTTGAACCGCGGAATCACAGTATGAAGAGACGAATCCGGGAGAGCAGAAAGAGGAGGGAACCACGGGGATTAAAGCGGTTGTTCGAAGAGGTAAAGGAGATTCTGCGGCTGACAGGTAAGAGCGGACGGTTTGCCACACTCTGTGTATGTGCCATGATTCTGTTTGTACTTGGGGTTATGATTGCGCTGACAATGAAGAATGTTCTGCTGGTACCAGTACTGGCGGTGGGATTTTCGCTTCTGCCATTTTACTATGTTATATTTACAGCATCCAGGTACAAAAAGCAGGTAAATGCAGAGCTGGAAACAGCTCTTTCCATGATTACGACCAGTTATCTGAGAAATAAAAATACAATTATCCGGGCGATGGAAGAGAATCTGCCATATCTGAATCCGCCAGTCTCCGAGCTGATCCGAAATTTTCTGATGGAGTCGAAGCTGATTCGTTCAGATACGGCAACGGCACTGGAGGGATTGAAGAAAGGAATGGATCACGCTGTATTTCACGAGTGGGTGGATGCGGTGATTGCCTGCCAGGAAGATTATAATCTTAAGAATACACTGCCGCCGATTGTATCAAAACTGTCAGATATGAGAGTGGTATCATCGGAGCTGGATCTGCTGATCTATGAGCCGGTAAAAGAATATATTACGATGCTGGTTCTGCTGCTTGGCAGTATTCCGCTGCTCTATTTTCTGAATCATGACTGGTATGAGACACTGATGTATACCGGTTTTGGAAAAACGATTCTCGCAATCTGTGCAGGGGTGGTATTCCTGTCGATGACGGCGATAGTAAGGCATACGAGACCAATTGAATACAAAAGGTGAAAGAGAGGATGAAAGTATATGCAGAATCTGATTCTAATGTCCTTTGCCGTATTTTTTGCAGCAGGAAGTTATCTGATTCTGGCAGGAGTCTGCCGGATACCGACATACCGTACGAGTCGGGCAATTCTGACCGTCGGGCGCAGACAGAAAAAACAGGCGCGAAGTCCGGATGCAGTTATTATGGAGCTGGCCGGAAAATTATCCACCGTGCTTCCAATGGATGACTACAAGAGAAGAAAACTGACTGTGATTCTGCGTTCGGCAGAAATTTCCATGGCACCAGAACTCTATATGGCACAGGCCTATGTGAAGGCAGGGCTGGTACTTAGCGGCATGATACCGTGTCTGCTGATCATGCCTTTACTATTTCCGGTATTTTTGATATTGGGAGTTGGTATTTTCTTTTCAGAAAGCGGCAGGGCAGAAAAACTGGTGAAGAAGCGGAGGGAAGAGATTGAGTTTGAGCTGCCAAGGTTTGTGGCGACAATTACGCAGGAACTGATGGCCAGCCGAGACATTTTATCCATGCTTGAGACATATCAGAAGAATGCAGGCCCGGCCTTAAAAAATGAGCTGGCAATTACAACAGCAGATATGAGAACCGGGAACTATGAGGCGGCTCTGGTGCGGCTGGAGGGAAGAGTGTCAGGGGCAATGATGAGTGATGTGGTTCGCGGGCTGATTGGCTGTATCAGAGGAGATGATGGGGTAACATTTTTTCGTATGCTTTCTCATGATATGAAGCAGCTGGAGGTACAGAGACTGAAAAAGCTTGCACTGGAACGCCCACCGAAGATCAGGAGATATTCTTTTCTGATTCTCGCCTGTATGCTGATGATTTATATGGGAGTCATGGGGTATCAGATTTTGGGAACCATGTCAGGAATGTTTTAAAATGAAATGAGGTGGAAAATGGGAGAGAGGATAAGGAACAGATGTGCAGACAGGCAGGGCGAGGGATATATTGATGTTGCAATCGGAGTTTTGTGTCTGATGCTGGTGGTGGCATTAGCGATGACCATTTTTCCGGTGCTCATGAAAAAACAGCAGCTGGATTACTTTGCAAATGAGATTGTCCGGCAGGCGGAAATAACGGGAGATACGAATGTGGCAGAGCGAATTGCGCAGCTTAAACAGGAAACCGGACTTGACCCGCAGATACAGTGGGACTGCAGTTATTACAATGGAACCCGTGTGCAGCTGAACGGGAACATTTGTGTGACATTGACACAGCGTACAGATATCGGTTTCTTTGTGTTCGGATCCTTTCCGATTGAGCTGAAGGCGCGGGCGAGCGGGAAAAGTGAGGTTTATTATAAATAATATGAAGAAACTGATCAAACTGATGCGGGACAGAAAGGCAATGTCATATCCGCTTACAATATCACTGATGCTGACACTGCTGATGCTGTTAGGTGTACTGACAGAGTTCTTTCGGTTATATGTCATTGCCTGTGGGGTGAGAGATACGCTTCAGGAAGCGGTGATATCCGTGGCAACTTCGAACTACAATGAAGTGTACGACGGGCTGCGGGAAGGATACAGCGGCGGATATTACATGACTGGGGATGGCTGGGAAGCATGCCTGGATTATGGAGATATCTATCAGCAGCTGGATCGTCTGCTTGGACTGCAGGCAGATGAAAGCAGTCATATCAAACAACAGGGAACAGGATATGAATACCGGATTTCGGAGCTTGCACTGGTAATTCGCAATGTACCGTTTGCTCCAGGGAACTCAGATATGAATTTTGAGGCGGATGTGTCAGTGAAGCTGGAGATTCCATTATCTTTCGGCTGGGAGTCACTGCCGCCCGTCTCTATGACAATCAGGACAAAGGCTGCCTATATGCCCAGATTCTGAATACAAAAGTATGGACTTTTCCAAAATCCTGATGTATGATGAAGCTGGATAGAAAACGGGACAGCATTTGCCGTAAAAGTTGTTTTTATGGAAAGTGAGGTCTTAAGATGAAAAAAGAATATGAAGTGAGAAAGAAACTGGCGATCGTGATTCTTACGTTACTGGCAGTCTGCATGGCGGGCGGTCTGTTTTGGTATATGAGAAGGGCCAGTCTGTTGCAGGAGCCGGATATCAGCCGGGTACAGGAGCTGACGGCAGAGATTCGGATTACGGTCCCGCCAATTGTAACTGCGAAGGAAGAAATGCAGGAGAAACCGGAAGAACAAAGTGAGGATGAGCCGGGAACGGAAGACGCTGTTGAGCAACAGGGAGATATCTGGCCGTTAACGAAAGAAGAGGCGGCAGAACCCGGGGAACAACCGCAGCTTGTGGATGAGACGATGGTAACAGATCCGAATCAGGAGCCACAGTATATCCCGGAAACTACGGGACAGGAGCCGCTAGTGGAACCTGTGGGAGGAACCGTAAATGATGATGGACAGATCTATGTGCCGGGATTTGGATATGTGCCGGATCCGGGAGCACCGACAGCAGAGGCGGCAGGCTCAGATGGAGACTGGAATCAGCAGGTCGGAGTCATGAATTGAATGATTGATATAACAGGGAGCAGGACAAAGAATTGTCCTGCTTCTTTTATACGGAAAATGGGGGAAAAATGAAGAAAATACGGATTTTAATATGTGTGATTGCAGTATCCCTTCTGACCGGTTCCATTCCTGTATATGCAGAGGGAGGAAGCAACCTGGATACAGGAGGGGGCGGAATCTCTCACGGTACAGTGTCCTGTAACTGGCCGGGAGAATCATATCAGGGAGTGCGGGTGACTGTGGTAAATGCAGAGACAGGGAGTGCAGTGGGAAGTCCGGTAGATTTCTCAAACAAAGATCTGACTTCTGTATCCGGGAGCATGATACATTTTGGAAAGGTGAGCAAGCTGCAGTATCGGAGCGGGGCAGCGCTGACACCACAGACGACGCGATATGTCTGCTACAGACCGGAAAAACCGATGCCGCTTCTGATATCCAGTAATGATTTTAAGGCCAGTATTCAGCAGATACGTAATTATTTCTGCTCAGAGGGTGCCGCATCCATGGTTGCGGCGAGGGTGGGGATGGACACGGCTGCTCTGACAAATGGGACTTATAAAATGGTTATAGAGCCGGTAATCTACCTGATCTATCATAACCTGTACTATGCAATGACAACAACCGAGGCGGGACTGTATAACCGGATTGTAAATGGGGATCTCGGAGCGAGGTTTCCTACGGTAGTGATGAAAAACCTTGCGCTTGCACTGTACTTAGAACATGCGGACCTGGGGTTTGCGGCATGGACAGGATCAAAAAATACGGCGCGGACAACCGAGGAAATGATTCAGATCCTGGGAATTGGAATTGTCAGTTACAGAGGAGTGCCTGCGACAGAAGGGACATTTGATGCGGTATACCGGGCGGATACAGATGTGATCAGTGCAGTTACGCTGTCAGCATCACAGGAGATCAACAATGATGCGTGTGCGACGGTTACATTTACAGTCTGCGACAGAATATATCAAATGACAGGAGTTGTCATACCGGAGAATGGCAGCCAGCTGGTATGGGTCAGGTGGCATACTCCGTCAGAGCCGGGGCCGGTAACCATCAGCATATCGGCCAGCCGGGGATATCTAAGCAATTGTGAGATTCATGCGTATGTGGTGGATCTGAATGAGAATCCGCCACCGGATCCGCAGGCAGATGACCGGTATAACGGATTTGTACCGCCATCGGTGCCGTCAGGGCAGGAGGTATCGTCACTGACCTGGGGAGTGTGGAACTGCTATTGGAAAGAAAACTGGGTATGGGTGGCGGACTGGCAATGGGTAGACGAACCGCATGGTGTGACCTGTACAGAAGACTGTGTATCAGGGCACGGGCACTGGGAAGATCGGGGACACTGGGAAGATCAGGGTTATTATGAGTATAGCTGGAATCCGTATACAGCAGGATTGTCTGCATCTGCGCAGATATCTCCGGATGGAAAGGCGCCTACGGCAGTCGGGAATACTATGAAGTCAGGATATGGATTGAATATGGAAGTGCGGGCACAGTTGTGGTCCAATGCACCGTCAGGTCATTTGACACAGGCACAGAACTGTGTCGCGTATTTCCCTGAATTTTATTATAGCGAATACTGCAGACTGCTGGAATGTACGACAGAAGGATATTCAGCGGTATTTGAATTTCAGAAGAATCCGTACAGCACTTATCAGCAGCGTACGCACTTTACACCGGTATGGTTTCCGAATGGAACGTATACGGTATATGCGCAGGTACTGGATGCATGGACACCTGCAGGAATGTTACAGATTAATCCCAGCAGCAGTGTGATGATTCAGGGAAGTCTGTTTGCGGACTGGCATATCAGACCTGTCAATTAAATATGTTGGAGGAAAACATGGAAAGTCTCTTATTCCCTATTATGATGCTTGCTGTCACCGGGATTGGTGGCAGCATTTTGATTTTTGTCATGAAAAAGAGCCGGAAAGGAACACAGCTGGCTACGGATGGCGTAGCGCTGCAGACGGCACAGCAGTTTATCAATGTAAAAGATATCAGAGGAAGATATCTGTATACCCGGGATGAAATGATATTTGTATATCTGCGGATACAGCCGGTCAGCATCGATCTATACAGCCGGGCGGAGAAAAATGCGATGATCCGCTCTCTGACGGCGGAACTGTCCGGGATTCAGTATCCGTTTAAATTCCTGGCACTCTCCCGCCCGGTCGATATTGCACCGCTGGTAGAAGAACTGGGAGAGATGCTGGGAGGAGCGGAAGACAGAAGGAGAGAGATTCTGCGACAGGAGATCCTGCAGATGGGAGGATTTGCGCTGTCAGGAGAGATTGTGGAACGCCAGTTTTATCTTACCCTGTGGGAAAAACAGGAGGACGGAGCAGCTATGGATGGGGCGGAGCGGGAACTGTCAAAGCGTGCATCACTGCTGATGGAGAAATTTGCTGCGGGAGGTGTATGCTGTGATATGCTTTCAGAACAAGAGATTGTTCGACTGTTAAATCTGGTAAATAACCCGGCATATACACACCTGGAGGATGCGGAGACCGCCGCCAGTATCCCGGTATTGAAAGAGAGAGGAGCAGGATGAAACAGACAGTGAAAATAACAGAACAGGTTCCGGAAAACCATGCGCTTTTGAATGTAGTGACGCCGATGGGGCTGGAGTTTGAGAAAAACAGAGTATCGATTGGAGAAAACATCGGAAAAATCTACGGGGTAATCCGCTATCCGCAGAAGGTGGAGGCGGGATGGCTGTCAAAACTGACCAATATACCGGAAACCCTGGTGTCAATCGGGTTTCAGCCAGTGGACAATGGAAGCCTGATCAATGCGATCTCGAGGAATGTGGTACAGCAGAGAGGACTGGCAGATGGGGCGAGAGATCCTCTGTCAAGACAGCGGGCAGAAAAAGCCGCAGAGGATGGGGAGAAAATTATCCGGCAGATTGACCGTGAGGGAGAAACAGTAGGCCTGATGAGTGTGGCAGTTATGCCGGTAGCGGAGGAGGAGAAGGAGTTTAAAAAGGCCTGCCGCCGCGCAGAGAGTGTGGCAGGAGTTATGAAGTGCAGGATGCGTGTAATACCGAATCTGCAGAAGGAAGCATTTATGCATCTGTCTCCGACATTTCCATGCCAGGGGAAGATCAACAGTATTTTGCAGAGAATTGTACCGGTGTCTACATTCGTGGGCGGATTCCCGTTTGCCAGCAGTGGATTTAACGATGGTGCAGGATATTATTTTGCAAAGGATACCAGTGGCGGGCTGGTAATTGTCGACACCTGGAAACGCGGGGGAGATCGTACAAACAGTAATTTCTGTGTGATGGGAAATTCCGGCGTCGGCAAATCCACTGCCATCAAGCATATCCTGCTGGCGGAATATATGAAAGGAACCCGGATTATCGTGATTGATCCAGAGTCTGAGTATCGGGATTTGTGTATGTCACTGGAGGGAGACTGGATTAACGCTGCGGGAGGGTCGCGTGGAATGATTAATCCGCTGCAGGTCAGACCATCGCCCCGCGATGAAGAGACAGAGATGGAGGAGGAGCGTCTGTATCATGATGAGGGATATGGGATGAATGAACTGGCAATGCACATGAAAAATCTGGAAATTTTTTTCCAGCTCTACATTCCATCGATTACAGATATGCAGCGCGCTGTGCTGAAGAAATGCCTCGTAGAGCTGTATCGGGATTTTGGCATCACATGGGATACAGACATTTCTGCACGAAAACCGCAGGAATTCCCGATTTTTTCTGATTTGTATGCACTTGTGCAGAAAAAAGCGGAAGAAGAGCAGGAGGGCAGGATCTACAGGGAGCTTGCGCTTCTGTTATATGATATCGCGGAAGGTGCTGACAGTTTTTTGTGGAATGGATACACGACCGTTTCGGCAGATACACAGCTGACTGTGATGGATACGCATGCCCTTCAGGAGACAGGGGACAATGTGAAGCGAACACAATACTTTAATATTCTTACTTATAACTGGGAGCAGATGAGCCGGGACAGAAGTGAGCGCGTGCTGCTGGTGTGTGACGAAGCATATCTGATGATTGACCAAAAAGTACCACAGTCGCTGGTATATCTGCGGAATGTGATGAAGCGGGCGAGAAAATACGAGGCAGCACTGGCAATCATCTCACACAGTCTTGTGGACTTCCTGAGTGAGAGTATCCGGCAGTATGGACAGGCGCTGCTTGATATTCCTTGTTACAAAATACTGATGGGAACAGATGGAAAGAATCTGAAAGAGACTGCAGAGCTCTATGATCTGACGGAGGCGGAGCAGGAACTTCTGCTGGCGGGAAAGCGGGGACATGCTCTTTTTATGGCAGGAGCAAAACGTCTCCATATATCGTTTGACATACCGGAATATAAGTTCCGGTATATGGGAACAGCGGGTGGCAGATAGAGCATCTGTGATGCAGGAAAGGAGGGACAGATGGCAGATCTGGCAATTGCGAAGCTGGTGATACAGGCGGTGATACGGATTGCAGCAGATGAAAAAACGCAAAGACGCGTCCTCTCAGCAGTGTTGATCCCTGTGGTAGCGCTGCTGCTTCTTGTTGCACTGGTATTGCATCTGATTACGAATCCGCTGTCATTATGGGCAGGCGGATTTACCGATGAGGAATACAGTGCAGTGGAGCAGTTTCAGAAGACATATGGATATAATCAGAGTATTGGGATTCACGAGAAAGATTATATGGAAGGCAGTGGCCAGGATTACAGTGGGGTGGTACTGGGAAATGCAGGCGAAATGCAGGTTGTGTATTTTAACCAGCTTGATGAACGGTGGGCAGATGCCGTGTATGGACCGGACAGGATCGGAACACATGGCTGTGGTCCGACCAGCATGAGTATTGTCGTATCGACGCTGACAGAAGCATATACAGATCCGCAGGAGATGGCACAGTGGGCATATGAACATGGGTACTGCTGTCCTGGCAATGGTTCCTATCATGAACTGATTCCGGCTGCGGCGGAAGCGTGGGGATTGTCTGTGCAGAAGAATCTGTCTGCGCAGGACGTGGTGAATGCTCTTTCAGGCGGCAGGCTTGTGGTAGCGCTGATGGCACAGGGGCACTTTACATCGGGAGGGCATTTTATTGTGTTGCGGGGGATAACTGCAGATGGGAATATCCTGGTGGCGGATCCGGCGAGCATGAACCGAAGCGATCAGGAATGGGAACTGTCGCTGATATTGGAGGAAGCAAGAAAAGGAGCGGGAGCAGGCGGCCCGTTTTGGGCAATTGGGAGGTGAGAGAGTGATCTTATATCTATCGTCACAGGAGCGTACAAATCTGCTGGATTTCTTAATGGAGGAAGAAAATGCACCGCCAGTAAAGAAAATGACGGGAAGATTTATGCTGAAACAATTTGTGATCTATGACATGCGGAATTTTTCACACTGCAGGGAAGTGATCCTGGACCGGGCGGCCTTTGTGGATGAGGACGAAATATTTGCAGAAGCAGTTGGAGAATTTCTCACGATGTACAGTGCAAGAATTACGGTGATCTGCGAAGGACTGCAGGAAGGGAGTGTACTGTTTCGAAAGCTGCTGGATGCGGGAGTGAAGAACCTTGTGACAGCAGAGGAGATAGAAAAGATCCGGGACGAGATCCGTGTGTCCTTAAGCAGGCGGGGAATGCCAGGATTTGCAGCGGGAGGGGAGAGGTATTGTTTTTCGGCCGAAAACGTGCAGATTGCTGTAGCGGGGGCGCAGGAGCGGATTGGGACGACGACGATTGCGCTTGGACTGGCAACGTGGCTTGGGAGTGCCGGAGCGGAAGTGGCGTATATTGAGAGGAATGAGCGAAAGGTTCTGTCCAGCCTTAAGGATGCATACGAGATGGAAGAAGAGGTGAAAGGAGAAGGATACTGGCTGGAGGGTGTGTGGTATGGGGAACAGATGCCGGAACAGGGATATCAGTTTCTGATTGAGGATTACGGGACGGGTGAAGCGGATATTCAGGCGGATATTCTGCTGCTGATATGTGGGACAAAGCCGTATGAGATTCGTCGTACAATGCAGTTTTTGCAGAGGTTTGAGAAAAGAGAGGCGTATGTATTGTGTCCCTTTGTGGATCGGGGACTGTGGAATACGTATGTCGAGGCATTGGAGACCGATTACCACAGAGTGTTTTTTGTGGAGTACCAGCCGGATTGTATGGACGGGGGTCCGAATGCGAAGATGTTTAAGACGATTGTCAGGAAATATATGGCCGGGGCATGAGCGCCCCGGTCTTTTTGATGGAGAAGACAGTGGTGGGATAGTGTTGGGGTTAAAAACTACAAATTTAATGTTAAAGGAGAAATGAATATGAAGCAGTATGAAATGAAAAAAATTGCGTATCAGTCGGAGTTAAAGAACAGGGCATTACAGGTATTGCTATATCTGATTGACAGGTCGAATAAGGAGCAGACCTGTTTCCCGGCGATACCGACGATTGCGAGGGAACTGCATATCAGTGTGTCTACAGTGAAGCGGGCGATGAAGGAGCTGGTGGATGCCGGGTACGTGGAGAAGAAGAGCCGGTTTCGGGAGAGGAATGGGGGACAGACGTCAAATTTGTATGTATTAAGGTTTTTGGAGCAGGAAAAAGACAGGAGATAGGTGTATTCATGGAGAAAGCAGGCATGTGCGAAAGGCCATCGGGAGATGGAAAAATGAGCGGGGGAGGGGGTCATTGTGATATATCCTTGAATTTTCAAGTTAAGGACAGAGAAAAGTGAAAGAAGAATATTATATCTGAGAAGTAAATTACGTTTTTAAATAAATTATAAGGATTGACACAGGATTATAGAAAAATACAATGTGATCATGTGAACAGGAACGATGGATGGTTGAATAAGATGATTGGTTTTATTAACAATTATCTATCAGTGTAAAGAAAAAAGATAGATTGTTAATGCCAAAGGTTGATAAAATGGGGGTAAAAGAAAGAGATACAAACGAAAATCCTGTTTGTATAAATAGATTGAGTTGACGAGAAAAATATTTTTGAGTTTGGAGTTTTGCAATAATTATTATTGAGGGATAGATTACAAATTATTCCTTTTGGTAAGAACAGCAGTGGCTTTACGAAAATGTTTTTTTCCAATAGAATATATTCACAAGTTTTATTAGCAGGAGGTTCATAAGCTTAACCTGTTTTGAAGCGAGTGGAAAATAGTTTTTAGAACAAATATATATAAAACGGGGGAAATCATGAAAAGTATTCATTCACCATTTTATTTTGAGCTGGAAACATTACATCTATGTTTTAATAATAAGGTGCTTCTTGATGATATACCAAAAGTTTTTGAAGTAACAAATGAGTTTGAGATTGCTGTATCAAAAGGACAAACTAGTAGAAATGAGAGTTGTATGGTTTGGTATAATGAGGTAATCGTTAAGGCAAAAGTTGCTTACAAAGGATCTTATTATTACTATCCAATAATAACATTTGTTGATAATGAGTTTTCTCTGTTTCGAGGCATTTATTTGGGGTTTGATAAAGTTATGGGAAAAATTCTTTATACTGATAGGTTATATAAGTTAGAATCTATGGCGGGGGTAGAGTTAATAAGAGCAGAGTTGAATGATTATATAAAAATAGAAAAGATACCGCAACAAATACCGTTTATATTATATCGTGATATGTCGATTTTTGATGAAATTGATCCAGGTATATGCAAACTTCAATCGAATATGCTTGAACAGACATTTGAAAAAAAGGTATACAAAGGATCGGTACAAGGAGATTTAATGCATCAGCTATTTGGAAAAGTGAAATTTGAGGTAAAGGCATTTAGAAGTAAAGAAAAATTTATAATAACAGGGGTGCAAAGAAATGAATAGGAAAAAGGTATTATTGGTTGGTGCTGGAATAATGGGAACTAATATAATACAACATTTGTTGTCAGATTATATTGTATATATATATTATCCGAAGAATAAATATGATATGCCGAAATCTGTACAAATTTTGCACAATATAGATGAATTTCCTGATAAATTAGATTATATTATATCATTTCTTCCAGATGATGATGCGGCATTTTCTGTTTGGAAGCATCCGAATGTTATTGACATAATTAAAAGAAGTAGCAGTGTTTGCATTGAGCATTCTACACTGTCGGTACAGGCAATTATGAAACTTGATTGTTTGGTTAGAAGCGTAGGAGGTGTGTTTATTGAATGTCCTGTAACGGGAGGTAGCGCAGGAGCTGTTGCTGGTGAATTGATTGGCTTTGTGGGAATACATGAAGATGACGAATTGATGAATCATTATATTAAAAAATATTATAGGTTCAACAGTATCGGTGTGGCAACTAAATTTAAGCTGTTATATAACATATGGGGATTATGTTATTTGTATTTTTTTTCTGAATATGTACCGATATTGGAAGAGGAGTTTGAAAAAAAGGATAGGGACGTGGCAATCGAAGCTCTAAAGGCAAATGGTCCTATGGCAGCAATATGCACTTCTCAGTTAGATAAGATAATTAATGAACGATATGGGGATGTGAATTTTAAATACGCCAATATGCTTAAAGATATGAATTATGCTCGTAATGAGTTTAAAATGTATCACATACCTATATCGGATATGATAGTAGAATTTTGTAAAGGTTTTTTAGATGATACTAACAGAAAATGTGATTATACAATCGTAGCGGAGATTCATAAATGAATAATATACTTTTGATTGACGAATATTCAACAGTTATTTCAGGTGTTAAAACACCAATAAATGCGTATATAACAGGATCAAGAGCAATTGGTGAGGAAAGAGAAGGAAGATACGTTTCAGATGTTGATATTTTGGTTACAACACAAGATATAGAAAAAATAGAGAGCGTGAAAGCTGAAATTGAACAGATATATTGCGTGGGTGTAGATGTTCCACAAGCTAGTTATGTTTTTGCAATAAATCAAATTATATGTAATAATTTTTATTCTGGTTTGGTGCGACGTACAAATTTTTCAACTCCAATACGCCGTGATTATGATTTGCAGGTAAAAAAGGAATATACGTTATTTCAATTGCTTAATTCTTCATTGCAATGTGTGATGTATTATTTATCGAAATATTATAATAATAAATCTCCGATTTCATGTTATAAGTCGTTACGCTCAATGTTTGAAACAGAATTTTTGCTAGTGAATTTGAAAATGCCGAATGATTTGCATGATTTATTAGCATATTTGAAAAAGAATAGATTACATGATTATATACGACTTGATAGGTACGTCAATTATTTTTATAAAGGCAGCGATTGCTACGATAGTGAGTTGTATGAATTTACTCTACAAAAATTTCAGACGTTAATAGTCAAAATGAAGAAATATAAACCGGAGTTGTATTATGATAGTTTGAAATATCTTTTGTCAGTATATAGTATGGAATTAATACTTGAAAAATTACATGATTTTTCGAAGGTCTTCTCAATGGTACAACAAGAAAATATGGGAGTTGTAGGGGGCGTCAAAGATTATGGATAGAAAAAATGTAGCATATACACTTGGACCTGTTGGCACAGACAGTTATAACGCGTTGGTATGGTGGATGAATATACGAGAATACGACGCAACGGTAGAGGTGGTTGATGAATTTGAGATGGCTTTTCAGTTAGCCATGAAGAATGATATAATATTAATGCCAGCAGGTTATCAGAATCGAAGGAAAGGAAGTGAGTACATATCATGGGTAGATTTTCATTTTCGATATTATGAGAGATTGAGTGTCGAGGATTATTTTTTGAGAAAAACGATGAAAATGATACTTGTAGAAAATGTTAATTATAAGATTAACTCGATAATATTACATTCATCTACATATCAGCTATATCGAATGAATGAAAAGAGATTAAAAAGCAAAGAACTTTTTTGGGCAAGTAGTAAAATTAATGCACTGGATGCATTCTTGAAAAACGAATACCGATATGCAATAGTGTCATATGATGAATTGCTGAAGCGTATTGGTAATTATGATATTT
Organism: uncultured Roseburia sp.; assembly: GCA_910587865.1. Taxonomy (GTDB): domain Bacteria; phylum Bacillota; class Clostridia; order Lachnospirales; family Lachnospiraceae; genus Roseburia. The sequence continues at coordinate 22,253 of CAJUNX010000003.1, read as the reverse complement.
CAATTAAGATATTAAAAATGTTCGATCCAGAGATGCTTTGGATAATATATAAAATAAAAGAATGAGAGGGAGTAGGAATGAAAACAAAAATTTCAACATGTATTTTGGCCAAAAATGAAGAAAAAAATATTAGAGATTGTATTTTGAGTGTGAAAGATTTTTCAGAAGAAATTATCGTAATAGATAATGGATCTACAGATAATACGCCCGAGATATGTAAAGATTTAGGGTGTTGTGTAATTGAAAAAAGCAGTGGAACAGAGAGTGAATTGAGAAATGAGTATATTAAAAGAGCTAAAAATCCCTGGATTTTTGTTATTGATGCAGATGAGAGGGTAGATATTGCATTTGGCAATTTGGATAATTATTTAGCTAATCAGAACGCGGAAATATATCGCTTCCCAGTGAATAATTATTATGGCAGTGGTAAGTGGTGTACATTTATTAAGGGACTTCTTTTTAAAAAGGAAAATATGGCTTATAAGGGAGAAGTGCATTGCACGTTATCATTTTCGGGAAAGTATACTTTTGGTTTTATTCCAGTAGTAGTTCACCATTTGGATGCTTTGATCAAAGAACGTGCAGAGGGGAAAAGAGATAAATATATAAAAAACCTTGAGGAACAGATTGAGGATCCCCAGTATAAAGAACAAAAATTGCGTTTGATTAATTACCTTGGAGTAGAGTGGATGGCAGTAGGGGATTATGAAAAGGCGCAGATGTGTTTTGAACAAGTGAAAAATGTTGACAATTTTTATCAAAATCTTGCTAAAGTATATTATTGTCAGTCATTAATAATGCAAAAGAGATATTCTGATGTGTTTGAAATCATGCGTTCTATCATTTATAAATGCCCCACTGATGGAACCAATATTATTATTGGTAAAGATACAGTTCCTTCATTGACAGATGATCTGTTTCAAAGGTGCTGTGTGATACTTGCGGAAGCTCATTATCAGATCCATGAGATAGAAAATGCATTATATTGGACAAATCAGGCTATTTTTACATGGCCATTTGCTTCTCAGCATTATATTAATCGGAAATTATTAATGGATAGATTTGGGAAAAATGATGAGGAAGATATTTGTCGTGCAAAGGAATTAAATTCCTATTTACTCAGAAAAGAGATATATGCGATGGGAGATACAATTAATATATATGCATTTCAGACTTCGTTACTTCAAGATACGTCAAAAATTTTGGAAGGTTTGAGAGAGCAGGTTTAGTTCAGAATTTATTAGTTGACTATTATTAGGGTTATTTACTATAGATAGATGTTAAAGGCAGACGGGTTTTGCAGTAACCAGTCTGCCAGCTGTTTTTATAAAAACAAAGTTTAAATTATTATAGCAGTTAGAAACTGTTTGCGAGAAAAAACAGAGCGTGCTATCATGTAATTTATAAGTAGTCAGGAATGAGCAGGAGAGGAAAACAGTCATGCGATATCTTAGACGAATTTTTTCTGATACAAAAAAGCAGTGGGGAAGCATGTTTTTACTTGTAATTCTGATAACAGTAATCGGTCTACTGTCGTCTTCTGTGGCAGATCTGCTCGGCAGAGCGCTGGATCTGGGAGTCGGCCGGGATATTACGGGGGCATTCTCGCGAATAAAAATGATCCTGTTTTTTTTAGCCATACGCAGTGTGCTGATCGTGATACAGTATACGCTGGCCAGAGGTGTGATGGAAGGAATGCTTTTGACTCTGCGGACACATGCATTTTCTACGCTCACGAAGATAAAGCTATCAGTGCTGGAGAATAGAGTGCGTATGGGAGATCTGTCATCGCGCTTAAACAGTGACCTAGAAGGACTTTCGGATGTGTTTTCCGGAATTCTGACCTGGCATGTGCATGCAGTGATTTATGCGGTAGTAGCGCTGGGATTCTGTTTCCGTATGAACTGGAAGATCACAGTGCTTTATTTTACCGTTGTTCCGCTGATCATTTGGGTTACAGAGAGACTGAGTAGGCCGATTGAGAGGAAAAAGAAAGCCGTGGCGGATATGACCGGCGCAGCAATGAATGTGGCTGCGGAGGGAATCCGGAATATGGAGACGGTGCGCACTTACCAGGCGGAGAATTTTTTGCGGAACCGGTTTGGCGGTTATATGGATGAGTCAGTTGAGAGCAATCGGCAGAGTGAGCGTTTGGGAGCAGTGCTTGCGCTGATCCGCTATTTTTCCGGTGTACTGCTGCTGTTCCTGCTGCTGTTTCTCGGCGTGTTTTTTGTACGCGCCGGTGAGCTGACTGTCGGGGCATTCGTCTCGTTTGCCGCGATGTCGGAGAGTGTCCGCTCGGCGATTGGGATTCTGGATCGGATTTTTGAAAATCTGCGCAAAGGGAATGCCCTGGCCTGGCGTTATTATGAATTTTTGGATTTGGAAACGGAGGAACAGGAGGCATCTGATATCCTGCAGCTGGGGAAGGAAGCAGAGCGGCGGGAAGTCCCTGCGGTATCATTCCGGCAGCTGCAGTTTGGCTATCACGCGGATCAGCCGGTTTTGCGGGGCCTGTCATTTGAGGTAAGCCCCGGGCAGACCGTAGGACTGCATGGCGCGAGCGGGAGTGGAAAAAGTACAATTTTCAAGCTGCTATGCAGACTGTATGATCCGCTGGTGGGCAGCATCTGGATAGGGAAAACCGATATATGTAGTATAGATAGATCCAGACTTCGCGCTTATATTTCGCTTGTGACGCAGGAGCCGGTTTTGTTTGACGGTACGATTCGGGAGAATCTTCTGATGGGAAATCCGGATGCGACGGATGAACAGCTTGCCGATGCTCTGCAGGCGGCGCAGCTGTGGACATATACGGAGGGACTGGAGTATGGGATGGATACCGGGATCGGTGTGCGCGGCGGAAAGCTTTCGGGAGGACAGAGGCAGAGGCTTGCCATTGCACGGGCCATTCTACGTGACGCGCCGGTAGTGCTTTTGGATGAACCGACATCCGCGCTGGATGCGGAGTCGGAAGCAGCGCTCGGGCAGGCGTTGAAACGGCTTCTTTTGGGAAAAACAGCGCTTATCATTTCACACCGGGAGGCTACGCTTCGCAGGACGGATTATCTGTATGAACTGGAAAATGGAAAAATTGTGGCAGAGGGGACGGCTGAAGATTTTTTTGACGGAGGGATCCATGGAGAAACTGTCATTTCGTGAAACATTTCATATCATCCGACGGGCGTTTGGATTTTTAGGAGACCAGAGGGGCAGATATCTGGCAGGATGGGTATTGGCGGCTGGAGATATTGCCATGGCGTTTGCCGTTCCGTTTGTCCTGGAGAGACTGGTCAGCTTTGTGACGGGGGAACGGTCAGAGGAGGTTCTGGGTGAGATTCTGTTGTTACTGGCAGTTTTTACAGCCTGTGCGCCGCTGATCTGTGCGGGAGAATATCTCAGGAGAACCAGTACATATTCTGGCGTGGTAAATCTGCAGAAGCAGTTATTTGCGCAGATCGGGAAGATGCCGGGGGAAGCATTTTTCCGTTACCGGGAAGGGGATTATCTTGGCAGGCTGAACACGGATGCTTCGCGTGTGGTTGGTATTTTTTCATCCTACTCCATTACAGGGTTTGCAAAGTTTCTCTTTTATATAACGGCTGGTACGGGAATGCTGTGGTCTATTCACTGGAAGCTGGCGGCTGCGGCATTTGTGCTGTGCGCGTTGTCTGTTTGGTGTTCTGTACTGCTGAATCCGAAAATCCGGGGGAGGGAAAGCGAAGCGAGAAGGCAGTCGGACGGGTCGGTGACACATCTGCTTGAGACACTGTCTGGTATCCAGGTGGTGAAGGTATTCGGCCTGCAGAACATTCTGCTGGAACGATACCGGAAAACCTGTAAGGAAATTTACAGACAGCGTGTCAGCTATGGGTTTTGGATTGGATGCGGATATGCTCTGTTAGAATTATTAAAAGGCGTCATACAGATCAGCTGCTTTAGTCTTGTCCTGCTGCTTGTAATGGAGAGAGAGGTGGAGCTGTCTGCGATTGTCCTAGCGGCGTCCCTGGCGGAAATCATTGCAAAGGCGGCACAGGAGTCCAATTCATTTATCCAGTATATTCAGCCGGGGCTGGTTTCGGGACGGCGGGTATTTGAACTGTTGGATTACGGTACGGGGGATGAGAAAAAAATAAATGAGCAACAGAGAGCGCAAGATATCCCGGCGGAAAGGGAGGAGGAGGCAGCTGCCGTGGATCAGGAAATCCCGGAACTGGAGCTTGTTGGTGTCTGCTATGCGTATCCAGGGGGAGAATTTGGACTTACTGGTGTGAATCTGCGGGTCGGACGCGGCGAACGGATTGCTATTATTGGGGAGTCCGGTTCCGGGAAATCGACGTTGTGCCGTCTCTTTCTCGGAATGCTAAGCCCGCAGGCGGGAAAGATTTATTATCGGGGAAAACCCGTGTCAGAGACAGAGGGTGTCTGTATCCGCGATCATGTTTCCTATGTGCCGCAGGATTATGCCCTGTTTGACGGAAGTGTGATGGAAAATATACGGCTGGGTAGAAAAGAGGCATCTGACAGGGACGTATATGCCGCAGCAAAGCGGGCGCAGATCCATGATGAGATTCTGAATATGGAAAACGGATACGGGACAAACGTGGGAGAGACTGGCGGACAGCTTTCGGGCGGACAGCGTCAGCGGATTGCCATTGCACGGGCATTTTTGAAAAACGGGAGTGTTTTTCTGTTTGATGAGATGTCTTCCGCGCTTGATCCGGAAGCGGTGGAACGGTTGCACCAGGTGATTTTTCAGAGCGGTGGAAATGAGACGGTGATACTTATCACGCACCAGCGTGAAGCAGCCGCGCTTGCCGACCGAGTATATCGGATGGAGCGGGGAGTGCTGACAGAAGATAGGTAAATGAAGAAAACGGGGAGGAAATCATGGGAAAAATAAAAAAATTGTGGTGTTCAGAGAAGGAAGCAGCCTATATTGAAAGCTTGCTGGCAGAGTGCAGGAAGCAGGAACTCGCTTGCATAAAAGAAGTGCAGTATCCAGAGTATATGGTTCGTTATCTGCATCCGGTTAAGAGTTATGTGGACAGGGGAAGTGAGTTGCTTGGGAAGTTGGAGATAAGACTGGAACTGGCATGGAAGGGAGAAGAGGAACTGCGTTTCCTTCTAAACGAAAACGGTTTCTGCTGGATAGATCCGGGTGATGTTTTCCCTAAATGTGCAGTGATGAAGATTGAGGAGCGTGAGATTTCCGTCTATACAATCGGTAGTGGGTATATGGAGCGAACGTTTCAGACAGAGAAGTGCCTCGCAGAGATTAGGAGCGCGCATCCAAGAGTGCTTAGTACGACAGAGAGTATCTTATACATATTGAAACATCACTGCTCGCTTGCGCGGTTTGGGGATGGAGAGTTTAACCTCTGCATGGGACGGGAGATTGGCTTTCAGAAGTTTTCGGAAAGAATCAGAAAGCGTCTGATTGAGGTGCTGAGCTGTCAGAGTGACGGAAAACTTTTGGTTACAATTCCGGAGTTTTGCTCGGAATATAACAATGTAAAAAACTGTTTTGGCGAGATATCCTTTTGGGAAGCATATTGGTATCGGAATGCGGCAAAGCTCCAGCCGTTTCTTACGGGAAGTTTTTATGGAAATACAGATGTCTCACGCAACACAGTGTTTTATGAGAATCCGCTGGAACGGATCAGAATGCTATGGGAAGGACGCGATGTTGTCTTTGTTGCAGGGGATAACGGAAGATTTGAGGTGAAAACCGAATTGTTTGATGGGATTGTCTCTGTATGTACTATTCAGGTTTCGCCGGTTCATGCATTTGAGGCGTATGATGAAATTCTGGAACAGTGCAGAAAAGAATCAAAGGATAAACTGTTTTTATTGTCAGCCGGGCCGACAGCGACAGTATTGGCATATGATTTGGCACAGTTGGGATATCAGGCGCTGGATATCGGACATCTGCCGAACTGTTATGATCAATATTTGGGGAAAATTGAATCGCCAGAGGCACTTCCATATGTAAGGTGAAATGTATAATGGATGCTTGAAAACGGGGGTTTTGAGAGAATGAATGCCAGCTTGGCGTATGATTAGAAGACTGCTTATATAACTGAATTTGTTCCGGTCAGATTAGGGTCAAATACAGGAAAAACAGGAATTCGTTTTAGTTTTATTTACAAAGCGTGATTCCTGTTTTTCTTTTGTTTTTTCTTAAAATATAAAAATATAAGGAACTAAAAGTTTATCATATAAGAACAATAGATTGTGTAAAAAAGAAGAGGATTTTGATATTATTAACACCACTTTACAACTTTTAAGCTAAGCTGTTTCTTCAAGACATAGCTTTCGTAAGGCTTTGATAACAGCCATTGATTTTATATGGGTTTCGATGTACTGTACCAAGTTTACATAAAATATCTGCCGCCTTATCTGCTCACTGAGGGCAAATCGGAACTCCTGTACACTGTAGCCCTTGTACTGTGACATTGTTTCCTCCATATAGGGCAGTAGTTTCATGGCACAGTAACTGATATTGATAAGGTTCACCAGCGTTTCAATTCCTCTGCGGCTGCGAACCATGTATGCGCATAACGACCAGAAGGATTTCTGTTCATAATAGCTTACCTCAATGTTCCACCGGAACGAATACAGGAACAGGGGGATATATGGCATCCATCCGCTTCCTGTCTGGTTCAGCGGCGCTTTTTCCTGCCATGCACAGAAAATTTGGAGCTGCGCGGGGGAAACCGTACTGAAAAACAGCCTTCTTGTGCCGTTTTCCTTCCCAGTGGAAGTCACATAAGCCATGACTTCTCGTGACCCAAAGATATTTGTCAGTACACGGCGGTAACCCGTATAGTAACCGCCCACCTTTTCAGCAGAAAGGATAAAGTCGCTGTCTATGGACAGACGGCGGCCATGTTTTGCCGGCCTGCCCTTTTTGCCTGTGGGCTGAGGTGCCAGATCGTATATGACGGAATCAGCCCTTGCATTGCCGATCAGGTCAAGGTTTTCATATTCCTCTATGACGGACACAAGGTTCTGCTTTACATACCAGCTGTCACACAGGATGATGACATTTCTCTGCGCGGAAAACTCAGGCATTACCTGACGTACCATGGCTGAGGCAAGTTCCAGTTTTGATTCCTTCTTTTGCCAAATGCGGTATCCGAGAGGAACTGCAAGGTAAGAGATCCTGTCCCGGTCCCATACCGGCACACACAGCATAAGGCTGACAAAACAATGCCCGTTGAGGTAATTGGAGCCATTATGCGCTGCATGGTCAAACAGTTTTGACACATCCTCAAATTTCTTTCCGAATTTTGAGACCATAGTGTCATCTATGCACAGGAAAAGCGGCTGAGATCTCAGGTCTGCCGGAACCAGCCGCAGAGCCAGCTTTGCGGTAACATTCATAAAAACAGAGCAGTCCGCTTTTGCATAAGAGCAGGCATAGTAAAAAGCATTAAGCGATCTTGCAGTTATGCCGGACAAAAAATGTCTGTACAGGGATCGGATGGAATCTGCGGACTCCATTGCCAGTATAGATAATACCAGCAAAAACAGGCTTTCGGCGGTAGGAACAGCGAAAGTAGAAAAATAAGCGTAAAAATATCGAAAAAGCCTGCCAATTATGTGCTTGTCGTTGTATAATAAGGTTGTCGTATGAGATCACTTCTTTCGTGTATTTTGGTTCGCAGGCTTATTATACACCAAAGTGTCTCATACGGCATTTTTGTCTAAAAGTTGTAAAGTGGTGTATTATTAAGTAAAATATTTGGTTTGCAAAATGGAGAAGGAAGGTGGAAATTATGGTAAGGTAAGAATGAGAAGAAACGGATGGTGGGATTGGAATGAAAAGGTAACACAAAGTGGAAATCTGGTTTTTACGAAAGGAGATTTGGAACATGAAAATTGCGAAGAGAAGTGTGACGTTGTTTTTGGTACTTACAATGATGTTAGCTATGTCGGCGACAGTATGGGGAGCAGATGTGCTGAGACAGGCCTCAGGCACGATTTTTGATGGCAGATATACAACCGGGGCAATGTTAACATGGAATCAGCCGACAGGAACTTTAAGTGCAACAACGTCGTGCTCAGGTGCAGGTGCGGGATATAGTACGGCGGTTATGTGTACGTTTACTTATAACGGGGTTGTGGCAGAGGGACCTGTGATTAATTCGGGGACAACTATTGCAACGCTTAGCCGACCGGGATATGGTTTTGTTGGGGCGGTTTCTGATCATACAGTTCGATATGGTAATGATCAGTGGTCTACACGACTTACATATTAGTATATTCTATCAAAATATGTTGAGATCAAAGCTTGTAGTGAGGTCTCAACATATTTTCTTCTATTATAAAAGTAGTATTGGTATTATCTGTATTTGTTTACAGAAAATGTGTTGGATAAGAAATTTGAGTATATGGTAGACGTATGAAAAAAACAAATATTATTAGGAAACGCTTTTGGATATTAGTGTGTGCTATACTTTTGATTTGCATTTGGGGTGTATTTACTATAAAATGGTATAAAGAAAGCAAATTGATTACATTGTACTGGGATACACCATTTTATATCTCTGCTAAAACAACGGAATTATTAAATGAAGAATTGCAAAAAAGTGGCTATAATGTAAAAATTGAGTTTAAATACATAGAGTTTGAAAATTATTATGATGAAGTTTTCTGTGACATAGATGAAGGAAATGTTGATATTCTATTTTCGGGATTAATCAGTTGGCAAAAAATTGGAAAGCGTAATATATTTATTGAACAAATGCAGACATGGAATGATTTCTTTCAAAGTGAGCAGGGAGACAAATTATATCAGGCTTTTCCAAATGTTCTTTGGGAGGCAATGGAGATAGACGGGCAGTCTTATTTTATTTGCTGTGGTGGGAATGCGCCAAATCAAAGTGCTATTCGTGTTAGTCATATATTGGGAAGACAATATGGTATCAGCGCAGAGGAGCTGGCTTATGATGACATAATTAGTTACATTCCTTTGTTTTTAGAAAATTCTCCTGTTGAAGATACTTATTTTATACAGTATCCATCATGTCTTCTGAGTAATGTGCCGGGATATACGTTTGTTTGCAGTCCGTTTGTGCCACTATTGATCAGAGAAGATGCAAAGGGAATAGATGTTGAATACTTATATGAGATTCCTGAATTTGTTTCGTTATATGAAGCACTTCAGGAATTGAATGATTCAGGCCTGATAGCACCAGGTGATTATGAGTCACAGGAAAATGTTCTTTTTAAAATGATCAGTTACAGGACGGCAGGAGATTTAGATAGTATTGGACTGGATACAGAAGATCTTATATTGATGGAAACAGAGTATGTTTATCCGCTGGAACTGACAGGAAATTGTGTGGGAGTCGTGAAAGAAAGACCAAATACAGAGCTTGCACAACAGGTTTTAAGTGAAATTTATACGAATGAAAAAATTGCGAATCTACTGGTATATGGTGAAGGAAATGTTGATTATCGTGTTCAGAATGGACATGCTGTGACTTGCAATTCTATGGAATACGTAAATCCATATCCGGTTGCAGGAAATCTGTATCTTTCCCTGCCAAGTCTCTATCAAAGTGAGAATAAGAACAGTGAATATTGGGCGGAACTATATAGTAAGAAACTGTCAGAGATCCATGGATTTGTATTTGACGGGACGGAAGTCGAAGAAGAGCTTGAAGCAGTAACAAGCATTATGTTTCGATTTTATGAGTGCGATAATAATTTGGATATATTTCAGATGGATATAACCGAATTGGCGACTGAATTGAAAAATGCAGGGATAGAAAAAATTCAAAAAGAGGTAGAACGGCAACTGTCTGTCTGGTTTGCAGAAAAGGAGAAAAATGGGGATGGATAAGAAAAAGAGATACGGGGTTATTTTATTTCTGTGCTGCATGCTGGCTGGTTGCGGCAGAACAGAAGAGCCGGTAGCGGATACAGGAGAAATTTTCAAAGATATGGAATATTATCCAAAAGAAAACCTGCAGGATGGAGAGCAGATGACGTTGCCGGAAAGAAGTGGGGCGGTATGGAGTTATTCTGCATATGTCTCAAATGATGGTGTATTCTTTTTCTCAAAGGAAGAGGGACTTTTGAAATTCGAAGACTGGGAAAGTAATACCGTATATCCGCTCTGTGCAAAACCAAACTGCCTTCATGATTCAGAAGAATGCACCGCGTGGTTCCCGGCAGATGAGACACCGCCGGAGGCATTGTATTATGATGGCGAATATCTGTATTTTGAAAAATCCGGTGATGCCGGTGAGACCATATTTTACAGGCAGAATCTGGATGGAAGTGACCGGAAACAGTTGTTTTTACAGGAAGGATACCTGGCATCCGGTGTGGTGTATGATGGAGATGAAGTATATTATCTGACTGCCATGGCGGGCGGAGAAGACGATCAGGGAACGGCCATGGTACTGGAATACAGCCTGAACTGTGGGAAACTTTCTGGTGGGAAGAGTGAGCAGCTGCCATACCGGTGGACTGTGAAGCTGGGAGATGTGTCTCTGCTTGGAAAATATGAGCGGCAGGTGGTTTTGCGGCATTCGGTTCAGACAGGGGAAACAGAGAGTGATGGCTGGCCTGTTTCAGAGGAAACGCTGTTTGTTCTGAATCTGGATTCTGGAGAAATAACAGGTTTGGGAGAAGGAATTACGCTGCGGTCGGATATGTTTGAAACGGATGCGGTTTCAGATGGCATTTTTGCAGAACAGTACCTGGATACGGATCCGGCTGGTGTGAGGACACGAAACGGGATCAGTTATTATCCGTCATCGATTGTAATCGAATCACTGGAAAATGAGTGTGCCTATCAGATGCCAGGGCAGGTGTGGAATATTTGGGATCTGACCGTGTTGGATCAGAAGGTGTTCTATTATCTTCTGGATGAACCGGAAGGTGAGCCTGTGCTGACAGTATATGACTTAAAGACGGGTGGTGAGATGACATGTTCGCCAGAGCTTGGGGATTTTCAGATTTTTGGTGAGACGGATCAGTGGTTTTATGGGAGGATTTACGGAGAGGCAGAGCCGGAGGGAAAAGTGAGAATTTTAAAAAGTGATTTTTACGCAGGTATTCCGGCATATATTGAGACATCGGGGGAATGGTAAATGATGAATGAGCTGGTTCTAAAAGCGGAAGCAGTCGGAAAATGCTATGGGACATTCCGGGCGCTTGAGGGGATTGATATGGAACTGACACCGGGCATTTATGGCCTGCTGGGTCCGAATGGTGCCGGGAAAAGTACCATGATGAATATTTTAAGCGGGCTAATTGAACCGTCTGAGGGGCAGGTGCTGTTTAACGGGAAAGAAATCGGGAAAATGGGAAAGGAATACCGGGCTGTGCTGGGAATTGTGCCACAGCAGCAGCGGATGTATGAGTTTTTTACGGGATATGAATTTCTTGCTTACATGGCAGCATTGAAAGGCATTCCGAATGCGATTGCGCGGGAACGGATCGGACAGCTGCTGGAGCGCGTGGAGTTGTCGGGCGCAGCGGGGAAAAAGCTTGGGGCCTATTCCGGGGGAATGAAACAGAGGCTTCTTCTGGCACAGGCACTGCTGAATGATCCGGCGGTGCTGCTTCTGGACGAGCCGACAGCCGGGCTGGATCCACGTCAGAGAATTGTATTGCGCAACCTGATTGCGGGTCTCGGGCTGGAAAAAATTCTGATTTTTGCGACGCATGTAGTATCTGATATCGAATCCATTGCGAAGGAGATTCTGCTGTTAAAAAATGGCAGGCTGATCTGCCAGGGAACAGTAGCAGAATTATGTGAACCGCTCGAAGGGCGTGTCGTGGAGATCCTGGTGTCCGCAGAGGAGATGGAACATCTGGAAGGGCGGGGCAGGATTGTATCCTTTCTGCAGGTGAAAGACGGGATCCGGGTACGACTGCTTCTTGAGGGAACAGATCTGCCGGAAGGTGCTCATGTGACAGACGCGACGCTGGAGGAGGTTTTTCTTGACCGCTTTGGAACGGATGGCTGGGAATCTGGTGATGGGGGATGAGACCGTATGAGGAGGATGTTCGGTTTTGAGATAAGGAAGCTGTATGGAAATAAACTGTTCTGCTGGTTTTCTGTACTGTTCCTGTCAGGGGCGCTGGTGCTGCCGGGTGTACAGATTTTCCTGCCGGATGAAAACGGAAACAGCAGGAAGGAATTATCCCAAAGCTATCAGGAATATACAGAAATGCCAATGGATGCTGCACTGGAAGCGATCAGAGAGCGGGAACAGCTGCTTGGCTGGAAAGAGCGTGCTGTGCAGATGGATCTGTATCCGGAAGAATACCGCGCGGATTTCTGGCGTTCGCTGGAGGAAGAGAGCGGAATGGATCGCGTGGAACTGGTCCGGTTCCTGGAGGATACCGTGCCGGGGGATGTTGAAAATCTTCGTGGTGAGCTGGCGCGGCTTGAGACTGTGCAGAATTACATAAGCAGCATTGCCGGGTATGAGGCATACAGGGAATCCATTTTTGCGCGCAGGGATCAGATGGAGTCATCTGTCTTTGGACAGGGCGGAGCCTACGCAGGGCGGCTTGCGCAGTATACGGCAGAAGCCTATGAAGAGACAGGAATGATTGTGCCGGAGCCGTCAGATCCGGAAGGGGTACTTGTTGCCATGGGTGATCAGACGGACATTCTGCTGTTCTGTGCGGTTGCGCTGCTGTTTGGTGTGTTTCTTTTTCTGGCGGAAAAGGGAAGCGGCGTGGAAGCACTTGTTCTGACGGCCAGGAACGGAAGACGTGTTTCATGGGGAGTCAGAACTGTTGTGGCGGTTTTGGGAAGCAGCCTGTTCTGTCTGTTTTTGCTTGGCAGCCGTTTATGCTGGAGCATGGTCTGCATTGGGCTTGGCGATATCGGAAGGCCGTTACAGTCGGTTCCGGGATATTATGCATCTGCGTGGAGTGCGGCGGTATGGCAGCTCCTGATAATGAGCGCAGTGATAAAAACAGGTGGAACTGCGCTTGTGGCACTGGTTTTTTCTACCTGCTGCTATATCTGGGATGGAACTGCTGCGTGGTGTGGTATGGTGGGAAGTATTGCGGTTTCTTATGCAGCGGGAATGATAAAGGAGACATCTGTCTTTCAGCCGTTTCGATACCTGAATCTTATTTCTGCTTTCCAGACAGAACTGTATGGGGGAACCGCACTGTTCTTAAAATTTGGACAATGGCCGGTTCCGTGGTCATCAGCGGCAGTTTCAGCCGGTGTTTTTCTGGCTGTATTGTGTATTTCAGCCGGGGTGTTAAAAAAGACAGGCCTGGATGGGAAAGGAAAATCCGGGAAACGGAAAAGAGGGTGGAACAGAGGTGGAAAAATCAGATCACCGTTTCTTCTGGAATTAAAAAAGCTGCTGGTTCCACAGTATGGATATTTTGTACTGCTGCTTGTGCTCCTGTTACAGGGAGTATTCTGGCATTCCTTTTACAGCAGAAAGGGAACGGTGGAGCAGCTCTATGAGGCAGGGGTAAAACAGGTACAGGGTATATATACGGATGAGAAGGACGAACAGATTCAGACCCGTTATCAGGAAATGCTGGCGGAGCAGGATTCCTATCAGTCAGTTCAGGTGGAGGCGATGGCGCGGCTGGCGGAGCTCAGCGGTTATCTGCAGGAACGAAGCCGTACGGTGAAGGTGCAGTATCTGTATGAAACAGGATATGAGATGCTGCTGGGGCTGCGTCTGCCCGGCAGCCGTTATCAGCCGCTTCTGATTGCCTTATCGCTTGTCCTGCTGCTGGGAGGCATCTCATCGATTGAGACTGAAAGCGGGATGGAGATGCTTTGTACGAGTACGCAGGGAATAGAGGAACTGCGGAAAAGAAAACTGGGAACAGCAATGGCTGTAACAGTATGTATCGTTCTGGTAAACTGGCTGCCGGAGATGCTGTTTGCGGTCAGGAGCTTTCCTGTCAGTCTGAAAGAAATGCCGGCTCCGGCGGTTAGTGTGCAGAGTCTTGTATCAGCACCAGGATGGCTGCCATTAGGCGGTGCGGTTGCATGGGTGGCAGTTGTCAGGCTGTTGGGTGCTGTTCTGACAATGCTTGTGGTGGCGGAGTGTTCGCGGAGAAGCCAGAGTTATCTGGCAGCGGTTTTAAAAAGCATGGCGGTTGTGGCAGGAGAGATGGCACTGTATATGGTGCTGCCCGGGCAGTGGAAACTGATTTCATTGTTTGGGCTGCTTGCGGGAGCGGGCGTGTGTGATTTTTCAGGGACAGGTATTTTGTGTATAGCAGGATGGCTGGTTGTGGGAATCGTGTTATACAGGAAAAATGTGATACAGAACTGAGAGAGATAAGTGACAGGAATCCATTTTGTTTTGAGAGTAGAATGTGATTCCTGTTTTATTTATTTTAATACAACTATAGATGACGTAATACTTCATAGTGTAATAGTGAAGTTTAGAGGGCAGATATCGTTTATGAATTTAGTTTTCGTTGGAGATTGTATATTGTAGGAAATATTCTGAATTATTATGAATAGTACTAAAATGGTGCTCAATAGGTAATAACTATAACTTAGAATGGGTAAAATAAGAATTAATGCTCAAAGGAAATTACCTATGTGTGCAGGTGTCTATCAGGATGTTTTATCGAGGTTAAAAGAAGAAAGAGAAAACAGAGAATTATCACAGGAAGAGATAAGCCGGTATATGAAGATGAGTCAGAGTCTTTATAGTAAAGCAGAGCTGGGGAACCGGCGTTTTACTTATCACGAAGTAAGATATCTGATAGATTCGGATATAGATCTTCATTATGTTTTTACCGGAATACGCGCAAAGAGCGAATGCGAGACCTTTCTGCCGAATCATAGTTATGTAAGACTGTTGGGATATCTGAATATGGTGGTGGCAGCTGTGTTGTATTGTTATGGGGAGAAGAGAGTTACTGAGAGGAAGAAGCTGTATGCCAGGGTAAGATATGTGAATTATGCAATGCAGGCGGTATGTAGAAATGAAAATATTTTATTGGCTGCCCGTAAGGATTTGGACTATACACAGCAGGAAATAGCGGAACAATTGCATGTGGATATAAAGACGCTGCGTGCGTTGGAAAATGGGCGGAGTCTCCCGAATAGCGAGATACTTTGGAAAATATATCATTCATTTCAAATACCACCGGCAGTATTCATTGAGGATCCCAAGGGGATACGGAGTGAGATTGGATATATGCTGGGATTGATGGATGAAGAAGTCAGATCAGCAATGTTTGGAATGCTGGAATCGACTGCGGATGAATGATAGACGGAATTCTGCGGGATATTCAGGAAAATACAAAAGCGCTGAAAGGAGAGTATATGCATTATGCTCGAGAAGATTACGCTTGTGCTGGAACTGGTATCTGCGATAATTTGTATTCATTGTGTATATGGCAGGAAAGTAAAGTTGGATATTAGTACGATATTGCTTTTTATGACATTACTGATCTGTCTTGATGTGGCGAATCAGTTTCATTTTCAGAGTGTGAGTTCGGTGATCCTTTATGGTGTCATTGGAATATATTGTAAACGGAAGTTTAAGGGTTCATTGATACATACAATTATAAATGTGGCATTATTTCTGATCGTACTTGTCATTATGCAGTTTGGATTTGTTCTACTCGTGAATTTGGTGTTGCCGGAGCAGGAAATGATGCGGGCGCTTATGGTCAATGTCTGTACATTGTTTTGTTCTGTGTTCATACTTCCACGTTTGCATCTCGAGGCGTTAAGTGCATTTGTGAGAAAATACCGCATCTACTGGATTACTGGAATCGTTTTGTTTGTTGTGGTACTGATTTTGTTCCAGGATAAAGTAAACAATGGCATTCATACAGAGTATTTTGTTGTTGCTGTTCCAGTACTGGTTATGTTGTTGATAATGGTGATAAAGTGGGGAAGAGCACAGACTGATCGTGAAGTGGTGGCGCAGGAACTGGCATTGAGTGCACAGGAAGCAAAGCACTATGATCAGCTCCTGGAAGAATTAAGAGTGAAGCAGCATGCGTTTAAGAATCATGTGCTGGCAATCTTTTCAGCGAGATATGCCTATGAGACATACGATAGAGCAGTATCCGAACAGGATGCCTATTACCAGCAGGTTATTGAAGATTATAGATATCAGAAATTACTGCTTTTGGAGAACAGACCGCTCATTGGGTATTTATATGGGAAGTTCAGAGAAATAGAAGACGATAAGATTCGGGTAGAATTCAGGATCGCCGCATCGGCAGAGCATCTTGGAATACCGGGACATGTATTGGTGGAGATGTTAGGGATTTTGCTGGATAACGCGGTCGAAGCTGTTAAAAAGACGACGCCTGAACAGTGTGTGTTTGTATCGATTGATGGTGCTGGTGCGCGGGAGGAATGCTGTGTGACAGTCGCGAATAAACATCCGTATGTACCATATGATGAAATCGAGAGATGGTTTGAACTGGGACAGAGTACGAAAGGAAAACAGCGTGGCATCGGGCTGTATCATTTGCGGACATTGTGCAGCGAGTGGAACTGTGATATCGCATACAGAAACAGGGAAGAGGACGGAGAGAATCGGATAGAATTTATATTGAGGATTCCGAAGAAGGAGGAACAGGCAGACGAATGAAAAATATTTTGATCATAGAGGATGAGGAAGATGCCCGGAACCTCCTGGAATGAATTGCACAGAGACTGCAGGTGCAGACGAATGTGCTGGCATTCGATCGTGTGAAGGATGCGTATGAATGTCTGATGGAAAAAGAGATCGATTTGTTCGTGGTAGACATTATTTTAGATAAATCGGTGCAGGGTGATTCGTCGGGTCTGAGATTTGTAGATAATGTCCGGCGAGTTACCAGGTATGCGTTTACCCCGGTGATCTTTGTCACATCCCTGGAAGATTCCAGGCTGTATACGTATGAGAAACTGCATTGCTATAGTTTTGTGGAAAAGCCGTTTGATCCGGAATATGTCCGTATGCTGATGGAACGATGTTTGGAATTCCCGGGAAGGGAAGAGATGCGGAAGACGCTCTATTTCAGAAAGGACGGAATTGTTTTAGCGCTTGATCAGGAAGAAATCATATACGCTGAGGTTTGTAAGCATAAGCTGTTGATACATACAACACATAAGGATATGATTACGCTTTCAGGTATGACGTTGACAAAATTTCTTGAAGATGCAGAAGGGATGGATTTTATAAGATGCAGCCGTCATACTGTGGTGAATAAAAGATACGTCAGAAACGTAGACGTTACGAATGGAATGATTGGTTTGAAAAATGATTATGGTAGTATTGAGATTGGGATCACCTATAAAAAGATAATGAGAGAAGAATTCTGTTGAATTGCAAAAAATACCAGGGGTGGAGAAGATGATCGTTGTCTTTCCACGCCTGGTATTTTTGTTGGCAACAATTGCCGTGCAGCGCATTGCAGCTGTTGCTACGCTTCCTCTTCTGTCGGATACGGATATTCGCCAAACAGTACAAGGCTTGTAAAGTTTGTCTCGATCCACCATGAAAAAGCGGCACAGGTTCCTAAAAGATGGTAAATCATGCTATGCGTCTCCTTTCTCTCTTATTTTCGCCAGTATCAATTGAAGCGAATGCAATATAATAACCCAGAAGCCCGCAATCAGAAATGGGCTTTGTGGAATTATATACAGTGCCAATGAGTAGAAGAATATAAATATGCAGGTAATGTTTTTGCGATGTATTCTGTTTTGATCGGAAATTTTGGGGCGGTATTTTGAAGCAATAGGTCCGATCCTGTAGCAGCAGAGAATGCAAAATAATAGTAATAGGAGCTGTATACTGCTTCTGACAGGGATGCAGGGCAGTGCAACCAGTGTCAGGAACATATAGATGACCGAAGTCATCAGACATCCTGCATAAGTATAAAAATGCAGTCCCCCGGTGGAAGAGCGGAGGAAGACCATAATAAATAATGCAAAGAAATAAAGAGGCAATTGTCTGTAAAACAGGATTCCCATGATGAGAATCTTGCTGAATTCTGATCCCAGTGTTTTGAACAGGAAACTGATTTGGGAAAGCTGGTAGTTGCTTAAGTGATAAGTGTTCTTTAAATGCATTCTGATTCGTTCCATAGTAAAACCTCCAAATTTACTCTAAGTATACAGTATGCGTAGTTTGTATGTGATTTTATGCATGAATGAAGTGAATTTTGGCATCTAATTGATATCAGAGTTCCTGAAATGACATATTGATAAGTTTAACAGTGATTTTACCTGCATTCGGTAAGAGCGAACAGCCTGATTGCAGGAGCAGTTATACTGAAATATGAATTTTAGGTAATGTGATATGGCACACTGGATGGTTTATATCTGGATGCCGATGGTTGTAGAATCTGTCATATGGAGGAAAAAAATGTCGAATAAGCAGATTGGGAAAAGGATCAGGGAACTGAGGGAGATACAGGAGGAGACGAGGGAGACCTTCGCTGAGAAAGTTGGTATTTCGTCAAAGTTTTTATATGAGATCGAAACCGGAAAGAAAGGATTTTCGGCGGATACACTCTGTAACATATCCAAAGCGCTTTCTGTGAGTTGTGATTACATTATGCTGGGAGAGGAAAGTGTTTATCCGAACAGTGAGAAGATTATATGCTTCCTGGAAACACTAAGACCCAGCCAGCGCAGCCAAATTCGGATTATTCTGCAAAAATTGAGTGATTTGTGTGATACAGACTGAATTCAGACGAAAAAATGCATAATTAAGGTATTAAATGAAAATTCTCCATTTCATGCTATCATAATATAACATATGGGAATCTGCAACGCAGATTTTCAAAGAAGGTGCAGTTTTTGCACTGTGTTCTGGCTACAGGGTTTGCGAAAAGATCCTTGTAATATGGACAAAAGTAAAATGAAGTGGAGGAGGAGATTATGCAGTATTTTGACAAAAGAGAAATGGGATTTAGAATAAAATATCTGCGTCATAAAGAAGGAATGACGCAGCATGAGCTGGCAGAACAGCTTTGTTATTCAACAGAGAGACAGCTGCAGCGGATCGAAAGCGGTGAAACGGCCTGCCCGGTGGAACGCCTGATGGAGATTGCGCAGGTCCTTCATACATCGACAGATTACATATTGTTTGGAAAAGCGGAACCGGTTTTGGTGGATATTGGAAATGACGGGAAAGGTGATAAGGTTAAGCTGTGTGTACTGGTTGAGGTGGTGAATGCATAGGTGTAGAGGCGGCAAACTATTTGAGTGAAAAAGTGAATAGGGAGATTGCGAGAGCTGATCATATCATATATTGATTGGCTCTCTTTTTTTTGTCTGCAGATAAGGACATATCGAAAATGCGGAAGCATTACGTCCGTAGGAATAATGTGCAGAATCGAAGATGGTTGGAGGATAGTAGCCGAATTGCGACGTGAGATATGACGATCCTGACCGTGTTTCGCTGATGCCAGAAGCGCTATGCTTTTAAGTACAGGATACCTAAAAGCGTAGGAATTATGTTATGCATTAGCAGAATTGCATATTTATATGGAACGTGCGCCGCCTTTCTGGGTTTTGAACATTTCAGAATTCAGAAAGGAGAGAGTCGCAGATGGCAAAGGATCATTATTATATTAAGGCAGATGGACAGATCTTTGAGGTAAGTCAGGAATTATATGAGGTTTATTATAGAGGAAGGCGGAAGGAGAAATATTTTATGCATGATCTGAAGGAGGAGCGTGTACTGGTCGACAGGGAGACCGGGCAGATCCGGGTGCTTCCGGGTAAAGAGGATTCTTATGAGCGGTTGCTCGCAATGGAGCGACAGTTTATGGGAGAAGAAGAGGACGTGGCGGATGCTGCAGTCCGGGCGGTTATGCTGGAGCGATTGAGTGAAGTGCTGGAGGCGTTGGACCGTGACGAGCTGGAGATTATCTATGCGCTGTTTTACCAGGAGGTTAGCGAAGTGGCATTGGCCCGGGAGCTTGGGATTGCGCGGACGACGCTGCAGTATAGGAAGAAGAGGATATTGGAGAAGTTGAGGGAGTTGTTGTAGGAAGTAGAGGGATGGCTGCATCGCGGAGGCGGTGCAGCCATCCTTTGGGATATGGGTGAAAAAAATAGAATTATGAGGCGTTTTGGAACAATTGGTCATATTGTGCGGAATTATGGAGTGTGTATATTGGCGTATAAAAGTAGTAAAATGATTCATATATTTTTGCTTTTCGCCAAAGGTTATTTATTTCATGATTTGCATTTTATATCATTTTGGTTTGGGGGATGAGGTGAAAATGTTTATTGTTCTGATGTGTTTTATTGTTTTGGCGGTTGTGGCATATTTAATTGTCCAGTGTATTGCAGCATTGAAGCCCGTTAGTATTAAGAAACCATGGTCTATAGCAAAATATATAGGTTTAGCATTTGTGCTGCTTATTTTAAGTATACTGATTTCAGCTCTGATAAACTTTGAGGGTGTATTTCAGAGAGGTTTTGATGCTGTTATACATCTGATTATTGAGGGAAAGTCAGAATCATCTTCTATGAATGAGGGAGAATATGGAGGTGGAGGAGCTTCGAGTGATGAAAATTTACAAGAGTCGGAGATGACCATATCAACAGTTTCGACTGAATCAGAAGTGATAGAACATGAATCTGATGAAGCAGGTGAAGATACAGAAGAGTCTACAGATGATTCTGAAGAGGAGAATACACTTCCCGAGGATACAGAGGCTATGGAACCGGAAAGAACGGAAATATCTGAAAATCCTCAGACAATAGTTTCGGAAATAGAGATTTCAGGAAACAGTTTTTCCGGCGAGCTTGTTTCTGATGGGCAGAAGGATTACTACACATATACGCCTGAAGTTGCTGGAAAATATCGATTTGATTTTTCTTCGGATAATGCAAATGGTGATTACAAATTTTATGTTTATTCATCAGATGGTAAAGAAGTGGCTTTTTCGCGCTATTCTCAAAATGGAAAAACCGTAGAGCTGTCCGCAGGTGGTGAAGTGTACCATATTGTTGTAGAACAGTCTTCAGGAAATATGCAGTATACGGTTTCGATGGGGATACCTGCTCCTGTAATACCTGTTTATGAACCGGTGATAACAGGAGTAATTACATACACCAATCAATGCAACTACTATACATTTGCTGCACCGCTCAGCGGACGTTATCGCTTTGATTTTTCTTCGGATAATGTAGAGTGTGATTACAGATTCTATCTGCTAAAATCAGATAATGATACGGTTATTTCCTCAAGATTTTCTTTGCATGGAAAATCAGCAGATTTGGTGGAGGGTGAGACATACGTAATGATTGTTGAACAGAGCACGGGATTTCCTGGCTATACAATTACGATTGGTGCACCGAATCCCATACAGACTATTAGTGCAGGCAGTTTTTCGGGGAGTATTTCTTATACGGATCAAATTGACCGTTATACCTACACGGCACCAGTGACTGGAGTTTATCGATTTGATCTTCTGACTGATAATGTGCAGGCAGAGTATAGGCTGTATTTGTATTCTTCGGATGAGACTTCGCTGATTAATGGGTATCGCTCAAATAGTGGGAAAAATGTCAGTCTGGTGGCAGGTGAATCATATGATATTTGCGTCAGTCAGAGCACTGGGTTTGAAAATTATACGGTAAATATCGGAGTTCCCAGTCCTCCGGTGATTGTTGAAGGGAATGTGATAACTGGAAATATTTTATATACTGGTCAGGAGAATACTTATATTTATACGGCGCCAGTAACTGGAAACTATATATTCACTTTTGGTACGAATGATGCGACTGCAAATTACAGGTTTTATGTTGTCTCGCCTATAAATCAGACCCTGGCATCTGCCTTTTATTCGTCGGGGAAGAAGACGGTGCAATTGGAGGGCGGGCAGACTTATACTATAACGGTGGTGCAGTATTCGGGTTTGCCTTCTTATGAGATAGTAATTGGGGTACAGGAGTGATTGGAGGTGGGGCTTTGGTTAGTGTGAAAGAAAATAAATTAAGCCAAAAGCGTGAAATAGATACAATGATAAAATTCACATAGAGGGCTCAAATAAGAATATTCTTACCATAACATGGAAAGATGCATGCCAATAGCAATATGGACGGCGTCTGATATTGATGTTAGGAGTGTTTTGTAAAATCAAGTTGATTGAAAAACTGTAATTGCTAGGGATGGTATGAAAAACAAATAAAGCGGCACTTATAGGTTGAAATCAGGAAGAATTAGCGGTATAATATAATGCAGTAAATAAAGGATAATTCGGGATTATCTTTTATTGATAGTCCTAAGATAACATGGAAT
>CAJUNX010000002.1:155782-188423 GCA_910587865.1 uncultured Roseburia sp. | reverse complement strand
GCACGCGGCTGTTAACCGCGCTGTCGTAGGTTCGAGTCCTACTCGGGGAGCTTTTGGATAATGTTTAAAAGAAATAAAAGCGTCACAGAGTGGAATAAAGTGACGATTTTTGCATATAGATATGTATATATGGCGACTTAGCCAAGTGGTAAGGCGTGGGACTGCAACTCCCTGATCGTCGGTTCAAATCCGTCAGTCGCCTTTAAAGACCTCAAAGTTTTCTTTGAGGTCTTTTTTGTGTGCTTAATATTGACAGTCTGTGAATTCACTTGATGAAAAAGAACAAAAATATAACAGATCATACAAAAATAAAATAAAGTCAGGACTTCGTCATATAAGATAAGAAAAAATGATACAGAACCTGGAAAGAGAAAAGGAGAGATTTCGTTATGGCGAGAGAACTTGGCAAAGACAAATTCGGTGTGCAGCGGACCATGCGCAGAAAAGATTTTTTCGGGGATTCACTCGGAACGTTTGCATTGAATACGATGAGTGGTCTGGTAGGTCAGATGACGTATTTCTATACGGATAAGGTTGGGGTAGCGGCCGGATCCGTGGCGACGATTCTGCTGATCTGTAAAATCATCGATGCATTTACGGATCTGATCATGGGAAATATTGTGGATCACACGAAGCCTGGAAAGGAAAAATACAGACCGTGGCTGTTAAAAGCGGGTATTCCGGCGGGTATTCTGACGGTGATGATGTTTACGGTTCCAAAGGGAAACTCGGGGCTGCAGATTGCGTATCTTTTGATCACAAATATTCTGTTTACTGCGGTCGCATACACGGCGGTATGCATTCCTTACAATTCCCTGATGATTGTGCGGACAAACAGTCAGGAAGAGAGAGGAAGAATGGGTACCTGGAGAGCGGCTTCCGGGTATGTATCGGGTATGATTATCGCAGTAGCGATCATTCCTCTGACCAATATGCTGGGCGGTACGCAGAGTGCATGGATTAAATTCGGAGCAGTTGCCGGAGCGCTTGTTGTTTTGGCATTTCTGATCTGTTATCTGACCAGTAAAGAGACCGTACAAAATCCGGTGGGAGCAGCGGCAGAAATGGCGGAGGAGGAAGAGGCGGTTCCGTTTCTTGAGGCAGTGGTAAAATTATTTCACAATAAATACTGGGTTATGATCCTGATCATGAATTTTTTTGTGAATGTTTTATACGGAATCAACGGGGCATCCGGAGCTTACTACGCAAAATGGATTTATGGTAATGATAATCTGATGGGAATCATGGGTGCTGTGGGTATGATCCCGACTTTACTCGGATTTATCCTGGTGGGGCCGATGATCAAACACCTGGGTGTCACAAAAACGCTGAAGGTATCGTTTGCAATCGGGTGTATCTGTAATGTTGTTAGAATTGTGAATCCGTATCATTTTGTATTTAATCTGACGATGGGATGTTTCGGAACCTTTGCAAATATCCCGATGATGTGCCTGATGGGCGTTTTGACGGCAATGTCGATTGACTATAATGAATATCAGTATGGGAAGAAAATGGTTGCTTCTTCCCAGGCAGCATCCAGCTTCGGATGTAAGATCGGAAGCGGAATCGGCGCGTCGGTGATCGGATGGTGTTTAGCGATCGCTGCCTATGATGCGACACTTTCCTCTGCCACTCCGGCGACAAAGCAGGCGATTTTTGCCTTTTCGATTTATATTCCGATGATTATGTTTGCCGTATTATTTATCATGTCGTGCAGATTTGATCTTGAAAAACGACTTCCGGTGTTGAAAGAAGAGATCGCGAGAAGAAAAGCACAGAAGAGCGAGAGCTGAAAAAAGCGAAATTTGGTGAGAAAGGAAGAGACCGCGAGAAGAAAAGCACAGAATAGAGGGAGCTGAAAAAGCGAAATTTGGTGAGAAAGGAAGAGACCGCGAGAAGAAAAGCACAGAATAGAGGGAGCTGAGAAAAAGGAAAAATTTTTATCTGTGCGGCTGGATAATTCAGAGAATATCCAACTGCACAGGTAGAAAAAGCTTAAAGAATTCAGGGAGAGACATGAGATGTATGAGATCAGCCGCGTGACATGCGAACATATGGAAAATCCGGTTTCAATTGACGTAAAAAAACCGCGTTTTTCATGGGAAGTAAGCTCGGAGCAGAATGATGTATATCAGAGTGCATATCAGATCATTGTGAAAAAGGAAACCGGTGAGCTGGTGTGGGACAGCGGGAAAACAGAGTGTGATCATACGATAGAGGTATATTATCAGGGAGAAATGCTTGTTTCTGCACAAAAATATTTTTATCAGATTATATCATGGAATCAGAGCGGTGAAAAAGCCGAGAGTCAGACACAGTTTTTTCAGACAGCATTTTTTGAGACAGCAGACTGGGAGGCGGCATGGATTGAGCCGGATCCGCTTCCGCAATTGCCGGAAAATCCGCTGAAGCGTGCAAATCAGAGATGGATGGATATTTTGTCGGGTATGATGCAGGGGAAGAATCCGGTTCTGATCTCGGATGAAGAGAATCTAAGATCCTGCGGGCTGGAGCCGTATGATCCACCGGTTCGCATGAGAAGGACATTTGAGATAAAAGGTCAGATCCGCTTTGCGTGTCTGTATCTGACTGCGCATGGGATTTACGAAGTGAAGATAAACGGACGGCCTGTCACGGAATCTCTTTTTAATCCTGGATTTACGACTTATGACAAACGGATCCGCTATCAGGTCTATCCGGTGGAGCATCTGCTGATAACCGGAGAAAACGCCATTGCAGTCACGATTGCGGACGGATGGTACAAAGGAAAGATCGCACTTGGGAGAGGCTGCGAATACGGTGAAGTGCCGGGACTGCTGCTGCAGATGGAAGTGACATACACGGACGGAAAAAAGGAGAGAATCTGTTCGGACGGAGAATGGCGCTATTCTTATGACGGCCCTATCCGCATGGCGGATCTGTTTCTAGGGCAGACCGTGGATGCGCGGCTTAAGGACGGCGAGCCTTCCCTCTGCGATTATCACGCCGAAAACTGGAAACCTGTCATAATAAAAGAAAAGCCGGGCAAAGTCAGAGAGACCAAAGCTGGCGAAGTCAGAGAAACCAAAGCTGGCGGATCCAGAAAGGATGAAGCGACGTTGGACGACGCCATATCTTTTACCGGAGAGCTGGAAGCGCAGAAGATGCCTCCTGTGAGAGTATATGAAAAAATATCCGCAAAGCGTGTATGGCAGGCGCCGAATGGTGAGACGCTTGTCGATTTCGGGCAGAATATGGCGGGAATGATACAGGTGGTGCTGTGCGGAGAGCGGGGAGAGAAGATTACGTTTGAGCATGGCGAGGTTCTGGATGCGGAAGGAAATTTTATCTACGTTTTTGAGGGGGACGAGACGCGTGCGCAGAGAGACTGTTATATCTGTGCAGGGACAGGAGAGGAGATATTCTGCCCGCAGTTTACCTATCACGGTTTCCGCTATGTGCGTGTCACAGGGGGAAAGAATTGGAAAAAAGAGCAGTTTACCGCTCTGGCGGTCGGAACGGATCATAGGATCACGGGAAAGTTTTGGTGCTCGGATGAGATGCTCGAGCAGCTGCAGCACAATATTCTGTGGAGTCAGAGAAGCAATAATATCACGATTCCGACGGACTGTCCGACCAGGGAAAAGGCGGGATGGACCGGGGATGTTGTCGTGTATGGACAGACAGCGCTGTACAATCAGGAGATGACCGCATTTTATGAGGACTGGTTAAAGAGTATCCGCATGGAGCAGACCGAAAGCGGGCATGTGCGCAATACGGTTCCGCTAATCAAAAATTATGTGCAGCAGACGATGGCGGGTTCTCTCGGATGGGGCGATGTGATACTGACGCTCCCCATGCAGCTGTACCGGCTGCGCGGCGATATGCAGGTGCTGAAGGACAATTACGCCGCGATGGAAAAATGGATGGAGGCGATGAAAAAAAGCGCATACGAGCTTCCGGTCGGAAATCCGTTTGGCGGGATCACGCAGGAGCAGTATGAGGCGATGTCAGAGCGTCAGAAGGAAAACCAGCATTATCTGATCAACACCGGATTTCATTTCGGGGACTGGCTGGTCCCGTCGGTGAAGGATGAGAACGGATTTTCGGACGGGCCGAAGTCATCGTTTCTGACTATGAATTATGTGGATACCGCGCTCCTGACATCGGACGCCGATCTGTTCGCAGAGGTTTCCGGGCTGCTGGGAGAAAAAGAAAAGGCGCAGAAGTACCGCAGCTATGCCGCGCGGGTGCGGGAAGCATTTTACGAGGAGTATGTGGACGAAAACGGCAGGCTGGGGCAGGAAATGCAGGGAAATTATATTCTCGCGTTGAAATATCACATGGTTCCGCAGGAAAAAGAGGCGCTTCTGGCAGCGCATTTACATGAGCTGATTCAGAAAAACGATTACTGCCTGGATACGGGATTTATGTCAGTGTTATATCTGTTAGATATATTATGCGACTACGGGTACCAGGAAACCGCATATCGGGTGTTATGGCAGAGAAAGTGTCCTTCCTGGCTCTATGAGATTGAACATGGAGCGACAACCATGTGGGAGAACTGGGACGCAATCCGTGAGGACGGGTCCGTCTGCGGCTGTTCGTTCAACCACTATGCGTTCGGCTGTGTCGGGGATTTTATGTATCGGCGGCTGCTCGGGATTCAGAATGCCGGAACCGGATATGACAGGATCCGCATCGCGCCGGATTTCGGATGCGGGCTTCTGTGGGCGGAAGGGAGCTATCACGGCCCGCATGGGATGATCGGGCTGAGGTGGGAAAAAACGGGCGATGCGTACCGGATTTCCGGAACGATACCGGCAAATTCCTCCGCGTTTCTGGAGCTGCCCGACAAAACCTCAAAAGAGCTCGGAAACGGGAGATTTGAGGTGACCGTTTCTGCCTGAACAGGCAGCTATCCCGGGTTTTTCCGGTACTGCAGGGGCGTGACGTGATATTGTTTTTTAAACGCTGTCTGAAAATGGCTCTGACTGGAGAAACAGAGGTAGGTGCTGATCTCGGTCAGTGATTTTTCAGTAAACGCGAGCAGGCGTCTGCTTTCCTCAAGCTTACAGCGGAGGATAAAATCTCCCAGGGAAAATCCGAGTCGACGCTTAAAATAAGCGGAAAAATAGGAGCGGCTGAATCCGACATGCGCCGCGACGTCCGCAACCGTGATATGACAATTGACGTTTTGCTGTACATAGCGGATTGCCTTCTGAATCATGTCATCGGAGGAGACGAAAAGCCTGCTCTCGTGCACGCGCCGCGCAAAATCATAATTTACCTGCCCCATCAGAGTGTAGAGCGTATCCGCGTCGTTGATATGCTCTGCTTTCTGAATATAGAGATCTGAAAGCTGATAGGCGGTGTCGTAATCCAGTCCGCCGTCGATCGCGGCGCGGGTGGCAAGCGTTGTGGTTACGATCAGGTTATTTTTGATCTGCCGCAGGGCGGAGGAAGCGAGGATACCGGGATTGTAGCTGGTTGTGTTTACATGAAGCTTCAGCAGATCCTCCGGTCTGCCGGTGCGAATAATGTTTAAAACCAGGTTTTCGAGTTTGTAGGATTCATTGTGGGCCAGGTTTTCTTTTTTCTCGTAGGTCTGCTCTGCCAGTTTCAGGGAAAACTCAGCGTCAGGGGACAGATCAATGACCTCATTGATGTCGACATATTCCTCGTTCAGGCAGTAGTTTAAGAAAATCAGTTTTTCCAGGAACGGATTTAACGGGAGCTTTTCAATGGTGTCTACAAAAGTGCGGAATTGCCTGTGTTTTTCCATTGGAACGGAGTAATCGGCATACAGCCGGTGAAGATCGGCCTCCGAATACGGAATCGCACTGACGGGTCCTAAGATCAGGTGGTAATTCCACTTCTTCTGCGACACGGAGCCAAAGTAAATGCCATAGTCCGATGCGCAGAACGAGACGGAGGCATCGGATTCCATGAGCATCCGGGCGTATTTCTCCGGAGGCCAGGTGAGGGCGGTCTGTTCCGGAAAGGATGACTGCAGGATCCCGTTTTCGTAGAGATAAATGGGAAGTCTGGTGTCCTGATGATATAGCCGGCAGAAGGTATGAAACTGGTACATCCGCATGTCCCCCTTTTCGTCCGGACGGCACAACGTCCGGCAGATACTGTTTCTAAGGAACGCTTCTGAACCAATGTCATGATGCTGGGGTCAGATGCTTTTGAATCCAGCATCATGATATTGGTTCATAAATCGATTATAAAATAGAAAAATCTAAGATGCAAGGAGTTGGAATGATGAAATTATACGATGTCAGAACAGAATATCGCAGAGATCCGATCGGGCTTTCTGTGGAATGTCCGCGTTTTTCGTGGAAAATACAGTCGGATCTTCCGAACACGGTACAGACACACTATCAGCTGTTCGTAAAAACGGCAGATATCGTTGTATGGGACAGCGGGCGTGTCGCATCGGATCGGTCCGTGCTGATTCCTTATCAGGGGGAGCCGCTGAAAGAAGAGACGCGGTATCAGGTGACGGTGACAGCGGAAGACAATCACGGGAACTGTGCAAAGGCGGAGGCGTCATTTGAGACGGGCCTCCTTTTTGGGGAGCATTTTACCGCAAAGATGATCACGCATGATTTTCCGAAGGAAGAGACAGCATGTCCGTATTTTTACCGCACGGTTTCTCTGAGGGGGCCGGTAAAGAGAGCCCTTGCCTATGCGACTGCCCGCGGCGTCTATGAGATGCAGATCAACGGAAAACGCGTGGGGGATGCGCGGATGGCTCCCGGATGGACCAGCTATCATCATCGCCTGCAGTACCAGTGCTATGATGTGACGGATCTGCTTCTGCCGGAGAACCGTGTGGAGATGATCGTGGGAAACGGCTGGTATAAGGGGATGTACGGATTTATGTGCCAGCCGGATCTCTATGGAGACAGGGTGGGCGCGTTTGTCGAGCTTCATCTGTTTTACGAGGACGGGACAAAGGAAATCATTGCAACGGACGAGAGCTGGAAGGTGAGAACCGGGGAGATCCGCTACAGCGAGATTTATATGGGAGAGACGATCAACACGAACGGACCAAAAATCACGGAGGGAACCGTCTCTGTCATGGAATTTGATGTAAAAACGCTTACCGCACAGGAAAATGAACCGGTCCGCATCACGGAGCGCATTCCCGCAAAGAGGGTGTTTGTGACGCCGAAGGGAGAGACGCTGGTTGATTTTGGTCAGAATCTGGCGGGGGCGGCAGAGGTCCGCATCCGGGGAGAGAGGGGGCAGAAGATTGTGATCCGCCACGCCGAGACGCTGGATCGGGACGGTAATTTTTATCCGGATACGTTAAGGCAGGCAAAATCGGTGGATACTTACATTTGTAATGGAGAGGAGCAGGTGTTTTTCCCGCATTTTACATTTCACGGATTCCGCTATCTACTCGTGGAGGGCATCGATACGGTATTGCCGGAGCAGTTTACGGCGTGTGCGATGCACTCGGATATGGAGCAGACCGGGAGCTTCTGGTGTTCGAATAAGAAGGTGAATCAGCTGCAGAGCAATATTTCCTGGGGGCTTCGGAGCAATTTTCTAGATATTCCGACAGACTGTCCGCAGAGAGACGAGCGTCTGGGCTGGACCGGGGACGCGCAGATTTTTTCCTGGACGGCGGCTTTTCACCGGAATACGGCGCTGTTTTTCTCAAAATGGATGCGGGACGTGGCGGCGGAATCCTCGCTGGAAAAGGGCGTACCGCATGTCGTGCCGGACATTCTCGGCCAGTACAGCTCTTCCGCCTGGAGCGATGTCGCTGTGATCGTGCCCTGGGTCGTGTATCAGACTTACGGTGATGTCAGGATCTTAGAGGAGTCCTGGAAGTGTATGCATGAGTGGGTAGACTACACTTGCAGTCACAGCGAGGAAAACGGACTGTGGATGAGCGGATTTCAGTACGGGGACTGGCTGGCGCTGGATAAGGAGGAAGGGGCGGACCGCACGGGAGCAACGGACCCGTATCTGATCGCAAACGCTTATTATCTGTATGTGACGGATCTCGTCCGGCAGACGGCGGGGATTTTGGGAAAACAGGAGGAGGAGAAAACATACGGCAGGCTTTATGAAAAGACGCTTGCGGCGTTCCGCGAGGAATATTATACCGCGACCGGAAGAATCGTGAGCGAGACGCAGACCGGGGCGGTGTTATCCCTGTATTTTCACCTGGCGGAAGAGAAGGACAGAAAGCGGATCTTAGAGACGCTCCTTCATAATATCGAAAAGCACAAAAATCATCTGACGACCGGATTTGTGGGGACGCCTTATCTCTGCCACGCGCTCTCGGAAAACGGTGCGCATGAGATGGCAGCCACGCTTTTTATGAAGGAGGACTATCCGTCCTGGCTGTACGCCGTCAATATGGGCGCGACGACGGTGTGGGAGAGATGGAATTCAATCATGCCGGACGGGAGCTTTGACGTATCGGGCATGAATTCGCTGAATCATTACGCCTATGGCTCGATCGGCGACTGGATGTACCGGAAGGTGGCTGGGATCAGCCAGCTGGAGCCCGGATATCACAGGTTCCAGATTCAGCCTATGTTTGTAAAAGGGATTGAGGAGGTAAAAGCGGAATTTGATTCGGTATACGGGCGGATCGTCTCTTCCGTGAGCTGTAAGGACGGAATGATCACGCTCCACGTGGAGGTGCCCGCAAATACAACAGCTGTCATACATTTGCCGGAAAAAGAAGAGGAAATTTCGGTTGGTTCCGGAATCTATGAGTATCAGTATGAGACGAAGACAGATCTCTCCTATGAACGCTTCAGCATGGACAGTACGTTCGGGGAGATCGCAGCGGAGCCGCTGGCGCTTGAGATGTTTGAGCAGTCTGTACCGGGCATGATGGACGGCCCCATGATTCAGTTCGCTTATTCCATGACGCTCTCCGAGCTTACGGCAGTCGCGCCGGAGGCAAAACCGCTTTATCAGGCTGTGATACACGCATCAAATGAACAGGAAAAAAAGCATTAATGTGACTAATTTGTCCCTCTTTTCGCGAATCTGGTTATCGTGTGCCCGGATACAGCGCGCTATACTGATTTTAACAGGGGGATTGCAGATGAGTGTATTTGACTGCGTGGAGGAACGGCTGCTGCTCTGTACGGGGATTGCGTACCACGGGTATGGTTTGTGGCCATGGTATTTCTCCGGCAGCGGGGAGCTTTTTTATACCACATGTCCTTATAAAAAAGAGCTGTAAATGTTCTTTGAACTCGGAAAATGCCTGGACTATGCCATGACGCAGAAGGATGCGCCGATGGTCCCGTTTTTAATGAGCGATGGGATCGGTCTCATCTGGCTGGGCGAGTATGTTCCGAATAAGGATCCGAACGGACGTTTTGTCGTGCTCGGGCCGGCGTTTCAGGATCAGGCTTCGGTCTTCGGGATCAGCGATGCGTTAAACCGTCTGAATCTCTCCCATGAGCTGCGCCATAAGTGCATGAACATGCTTCAGGATCTGCCGGTCGTGGATTTCGGTCAGTTTCAGTGTCTGGCAAAATCGCTGCATTATACGATCGGTTTTACCGACACGCAGAATCTGAAGCTCCGGCTTCAGAACCAGGAGCAGTGCGGTGGGGAGGGGATATTTGCGGCACAGCCCGCCGATTATGAGAGAAAAAATCACAGGGAACAGATGATTCTGCAATTTATCCGGGACGGGAATGTCCGGGAGGGAAATAAAGGATACAACGACCTTCTCGATCTGTACACACGGTCGGAGTGGAACACATCCTGGTTGAAAAGCCCGGACCGGACAGCCAAAAATACGCTGCTCATTTTTACCTCGCAGTGCGCACAGGCTGCCATAGACGGCGGTCTGCCGGTTCAGGACGCCAGGGAAACCGAGGAGGAATTCTGCGGGCGGATTGAGCGGCAGAGAACGGCGACAGGTCTGGTGAATCTGTGTAAAGAGATGGTGGATGCCTTTACGGAACGGGTTGCGCAGCGCAAAGAGTACACGGAATGTTCACAGCCCGTTTATCTGTGCTGCGCGTATATCAAAAAACATCTCTCCGAACCGATCACACTGAAGTTTCTGGCGGATCAGCTGGGATATACGGAATATTATCTGGCGCGGAAATTTCAGAAGGAGACCGGTGTGCGGCTGTTGGACTATATCAGACAGACGCGCCTGGAGTATGCGAAGATTCTGCTGACGACGACGAGCCTGTCGATTCAGCAGATCAGTGAACGGCTGCAGTTCGGCACGAGAAACTATTTTACGAGAGTGTTTAAGGAGTATGCGGGGATCAGCCCGTCAGACTACCGCAGCAGCGCATGGAACCGGCAGAGGGAAAGTATGAAATCTTAACATTTTAAAAGACTGACTGCCCCGAAACAAAAGGGGCAGAACGGAAGGATGGAGGAAACAGAAGAATGGAAGCATTGACAAAGGGAGTCTTTCAGGTCGGCGTTCTCGTCAGCGATGTGGACGAGTGTCTTAAGCTGTTCTGTGATCTCCTGGGAATGAAAGTGGTGTTTGAGGCAAGGAATCAGATTCAGAGGGCAAAGGGCCTCTCGGGTGTGGAAGAACAGGTGATGAATGTGCTGATGCTTCACGGGGAGGACGGTGCGGAGCTTGAGATTCACCAGTACGTCTCGCCGAAGGCGAAGGAGCGGGAGCCCATGAATCACAGCGACCTGGGTTCCATGCATTTTATGCTGAAGGTGAAGGATATGGAAAAGGTCGTGGAAGGTGTGACGGCGCTTGGATATGAAATAATGACATCTGTAGTGCGAAGCTCCGTGATGCCTGATTTTAAATATGCTTATTTTCGGGGTCCGGACGGAATGATGGTGGAGCTCCATGAGGGTGAATGCAAGATACCGGAGGGTTATGACGCGTCAGGAGGTGCACAATGAAGGAATGGGCAGGATTTGATCTGACGGGCCGCACTGCGCTGATCACGGGCGGCGGCTCGGGAATCGGAAAAGGATGTGCCGTGATGCTGGCTGCTGCCGGCGCATCCGTCATGGTAGTCGGACGGCGGGAGGAAAAGCTGCGCGATGTATGCAGGGAAATCGAATCCGCCGGCCATACGGCCGCGTACGTCTCGGCCGACTTAAGCGAAGAGAGCGGCTGTAAGGCGGCGGTGGACGCCTGTATCAGAGCATACGGCCGCCTGGATATCCTGATCAACAGCGCCGGATCCAGAGGGGCGAACGGGAATCTGGACGAGGAATTCTCGACGGAAAATTATCATCATACCATGTCGGCGGATCTTGATTCGACCGTTTTTATGGCGAAATATGCTTATCCGCACTGCGCAGAGCATCAAAAGGGATCGATCATCAATATCGCCTCGCTGGCAGCTCTTCAGGCGCGCGGCCCGGTCGTCTATTCCGCCGCAAAAGGCGCGGTCAGAAGCTTTTCCCGGACACTGGCGAAACGGTTAGGTCCGCTGGGTGTGCGCGTGAACACCATCTACCCGGGCCTGATTATCACGGAAATGACCGAGGGCATCTTAGAACGACCGGAATCAGAGCAGCATTACCGGGAGGAATCCCCGCTGGGACTGCTGGGGAAAACAGAGGACATCGCTTACTGTGCGCTCTATCTGGCATCGGATGCGTCGGCCTTTGTCACGGGGCAGGATTTTATCATCGACGGGGGTGCGACGTTATAAGGTTTACCCCCGTGCCACCTTCGCCGGATACCATTTCTGAAACCAGGCGGTAAACAGTCCCATCAGAGCCGGGAGCGCGGAGTTGATCAGTCCGGTGAGGGAGGAGAGCCGCGTTCCCATGAGAATCCATGTCCAGACCGGGGTGACCAGATACAGGATGCCCCACAGCAGGGTCAGAATCCGGTTCGTTCTCACAAACAAAGGATTGCCGAACGCTTTCTCCCCGTTGTAGTCATTCATGGAATAGCAGGCTGTCAGCGGGATCCGAAACAGGCAGGAGACCGACCAAACGATTCCAAAACACAGGTACGACAGGGGCAGAACGGCACGGGCCGATGTACCGGAAAGCAGCAGGAAGGAGAGCCCAGTGACAAGCGCGCCGGTCAGCGCGTCATAAACGGTCTTTCTGTTGTGGAAGAACAAAAGCGGCACGGCCGTGCAGGCTGCGATGCTGATATATGCGCCGATCTGTCCGTCGGTCGGAGCCGCAACCCAGAACACGATCCAGGGAATCAGCAGGATATTCATGTTTGTTTTTGCGTGTTCCCGCTGCAGGCCGGCAGCCTGTTTTCTGCCGTCCGCGGGATTCTGCCCGCCGGCCCTGTCCGCAGGATTCGCTGCGGCCGGATTGTACCGGCTGATCCCGTTCGCCGGATCGCTTTGGGAGGATGCGCCGCCGAAATAATCGTCCCAGTGCAGCATCAGGTCGAAATCCCCATCCACGCGGTAGAGGTGTCTCATGAGCGCCTCCTCGCCGGAAATTTTTCCGCAGGCGATGTCATTCCATACCGTGTAAGGAGTCTCTATCTTTGTAGTATATTCTGTGAAATGTTCCGTCAGAACCTCGCTTCCCTCTGAGGAGAGAAGAATCTGGTAGCGCCGGCCGAGATCGGTGTAGCACATCTCCAGCACGAGCCGCCGGCCGTAAAGTGCAGCAGGCGTAAAAAGCGCAGCCATCTGCCGTGTGAAAATCAGGGATTCCTCCTCACTCTCCCCAGTCTCTTTCGAGACGCCCCAGCTCGCATCGGCAAGCTTTTCAAAGACATCCCTGGGTAGAAGAAGGGCGTCCAGCTTTTCCCTGGTGTCCGGCTGAATTTTACCCTGAAAATACTCGCGCCCGGCCTGCGTCACCCAGGTGAGATATTCGTTTGTGCGTTCCGAGAGCTCCGGCACGCGGAACAGTTCACCCTGCCCGCAGAAGAGCGTGGTATAGTTTCCCTCGCCGAGCATGTGGTCAAACAGGGAGAGCACGCCGTCATAATTGCCCTTTGCCCGATAGAAGCCGCAGGTGGAGATGATGACATGGCGCTTTGTTTCGGATGCATAGCGGTCGAAGTGTCCCCCGTTTTCCGATTCTGAATCCATAAAAGGCAGAACCATTGGCAGCTGTCGGTCAATAAAGTTTTTCAGAGCGCCTGGAACCGAATAGTAATAGAGGGGAAAACTCCAGAGAATAAGGTCGGATTCGATCAGAAGCGTAAGACAGCGTTCCATATCGTCATGGATGCAGCATGTGCCGGGCGTTTTGCTCCAGCAGGAAAAGCAGCCGAGACAGGGCCGGATATCCAGCTGATTTAGCTGCAGCCGGGTAACCTCGCAGGAAGCGGATAAAAAGCCATCCAGAAAAGCTTCCGCGAGGCGGATCGTGTTGCTGTTTGTCCCCTTCGGGCTTCCGTTGATCAGTAAAACTCTCATAAATCCTCCTGTTCCTGCCTGTGCGTATCAGGTATCCCGCCGTGCTCGTCTGAAGAGGGAAGATATTCTCCCTGACTTCCGCTGCCAGAGACCGCCGGCATCCCGTTGTTCCCGTCTGCAGCGGAAGGATCCGCCGGAGCGTCTGTGATGTGCTCAAGTATCTGGATGCAGTCACGGATCCAGCCGAGACACATCTGATAGTAAGCAGTGCCAAATCGCCCGGTCAGTTTCCAGCAGACAGGATCCAGCCGGGAAGATGCATCCGGCCGGTAAGAGTCGATGATATCGTCAACTGTCGTCATTTTTTCAGTCTGCTGTGCGTACAGCGCTTCCAGGCGTCTGAGCCTTTCCGTGATCGCTGCAGTATCGCTTTGTCCGGAGAAAAACAGCTGCATCAGAAGCTCGCTGCGCGGCGGAAAAAACAATAGGGGCAGATCCTGTCCGATCCACTCCAAAAGAGCTTCTCTGCCCGCAGGGGTGATAGCATAAATACGCCGGTTCGGTTTCTCTGTCTGGATCTCAATGCGGGAGGTCAGCCAGCCGTCCGCTTCCATATCATTCAGTTCCCGATAAATCTGACTGGTCTGCGCATCCCAGAAAAAAGAGAGGGAATCCTTAAAAACCTTATTCAGCTTATATCCGGTCATCTCTCCGTAGTTTAGCAGCCCGAGTAATCCGTGTTTCAGTGACATCGTATCTCCGTTTCTGTGAAAGAGTGATGGTTCTGTTTATAATATACTTATATAATATGATGCCAGGATCACAAGGTCATGTGTTTCACGCCAAACATGAGAAAGCAGCTGTTTTCCACAGGAAAATGAGCGGATTTCGAATGTTTTTCGGATTTCGGGAGTGTGAAACACGCAGAAATCCGAAGGCATCATGGGGGCAGATGCTTTTGACCCCAACATCATAATATTCCATTAATAGAATATCGTCAAGAAAGAGAAATTCGCATGGAGATCTTTCCTGTTAAAACGGGAGTCTGTCTAAAATAAAACAAAAAAAGCTTTACAACAGAGGGAAAAACATTATAAACTAAAGAGAAGGAGTCATTGTCTGATCTGATAAACGAAAGGAGCTGATATGGGATATTTTTGTGAGATTCGCTGTGCGGACTGCGGATACAACAGGAAATTTCAGCTCGGATGCGGAAAGAAGGATTATGATCAGGAGCAGGTGTATTCTCATTTTGATATGATGGATGTCTGGGCTGCGAAGATCGATGAACTGAAAACGAAGTCCGGGTATCTGACCTTCCGGTACCGGATGGGACGCTGTGCGGACTGCGGAGTGTTAAAAGAGGTTCCGGAGATTACGTTTGAGGACGGATCCGTATTTTACAGTAAGCAGTGTGCCTGCGATCCGGACTGTGAGCATGAGGTCGAATTTATCGCGGACGAGGACGGGGAGGCTGTTTCGTGTCCGCACTGCGGGAAACAGCTGATCCCGCAGAGGACAGGGCTGTGGGATTAGGCGCCCCGGTACCGGCTGAGATAAGTATGATGTTGGAGGCAAAAGCATCTGACCCTATGATGTTTGGCGGGTCACAA
The DNA here is from genome assembly GCA_910587865.1 of uncultured Roseburia sp. Classification (GTDB taxonomy): domain Bacteria; phylum Bacillota; class Clostridia; order Lachnospirales; family Lachnospiraceae; genus Roseburia. The sequence continues at coordinate 173,536 of CAJUNX010000002.1, read as the reverse complement.
AGTCCTGCTTTTTCACGCAGGCGTGAAACACATGACCTTTTGACTCTGGCATCATAAGATGTAACGATAACGCTGCAGAGTTTCCAGTCAGGAGTTTGTAAAGGACCACAGGGACGTGGGGAAGGCTTTTTTGAAACGAAATCGGGAGAAGCCGGAGAGTAAAGGAGGACGAAATGGTAATTATGCACAATATGTCTGCCGCTAATGCGAACAGACAGGTTTCTACAGGTGAGAAAACGATTGCGGATTCTGCGGAAAAGTTAGGAAGCGGCTATCGGATTAACCGGGCGGCGGATGACGCGGCAGGACTTACCATATCGGAGAAGATGCGCTGGCAGGTGCGCGGACTCGGTCGGGCTTCCGACAATTCCAGGGACGGAATCTCCTATATTCAGACAGCGGAAGGAGCGCTCGGCGAGATGCACGCGCTGATGCAGCGCAGCAAGGAGCTCAGTGTGCAGGCGGCGAACGATACGAACACGGATCTCGACCGCGCGGCGATTCAGAAGGAGCTTGACGAGCTGGTCACGGAGATCGACCGCATTTCTTCCACGACCCAGTATAATACGATGAATGTCTTCGACGAGGATGCAGGAGATCCGTATGCGGTGGCGGAAGCGCCTGCTTTTAACGTCATATCGGTCACATACGGATTTATCGATCAGAACGGCGCGATCCAGCCGATCACGGGCGGAAATGCAAACAAAGCCGCAAACTATACGGGGGATAAAAAGACCATAGCGGATTATGTTGCGAATGAGGCGTCTAAGGCTGCGCAGGCGATCCTCTCGGCTTATCCGGCGCTGACCGGTGCGTCCAGCAGCAATATTCAGATCGGCTTAAATCTGGCGAATATAGACGGAAAAGGAAGTGTGCTGGCTTCCGCGGCGCTGTCGATGAGCTGGTCGGTCAGCAGTACGGAGATGACATTCACTATGAATGTCGATACATCCGACTACAATATTAACAATTATAATAACGGCGGACTGGCGGCGACGATTGCGCATGAGATGACACATCTGATCATGCAGGATACGCTGACATCCGGGATGCTCGGAAGAAATTCGGAGCCGTATCCCTTATGGTTTATAGAGGGAATGGCACAGACGGCCAGCGGTGATGACGGGTGGCTGTCGAACCGGCTGAATGCAAATTCTTCGGACGCGGCGATTAAGAATTATCTGTCACAGACCGCCTCCATGCCATATGGAGCGGGATATTTAAGTACGCTGTATCTGGCGCAGATGGCATCCGGTCAGACGGCGGTCAGCACGGCGAGTCTGCGGAACGGTGTGAATAAGATCCTGGGAGATCTGGTCGGGGGATCGACGTTAAGCCAGGTGATCGCTAAATATTCAAACGGCAAATACGCGAACTACAGGGCATTTGAGAAAGGTGTTGGCAATGATGCGTCTGCCGTGCAGTTTACGAAGGATTTTATCGCGGCGAGAGGTGCAAACGGGGCAGGTTCCGTGATTGCTCCCGGTCTTACCACTGTAACACCCGATATTTTAAGTCAGAGCGGGGCTTACACGAACAGTTACAAGATTCTGACGAATACGACGGCCTATACCAATATTTATGGCAGCGGCTTCACCTTCCCGGACAAGGGAAATGCCAGCGGAACCGGCGGCGGAGGATCGGGAAGCGGCGGAAGCTCGTTTGGCGGCGGAGGTCTGATGCTCCAGGTGGGCAGTATAGGCGGCCAGGGAATTGCTTTGGGCAGATTTAACGTATCTTCTCAGGCGCTTTTAAAAGGAGGACGCTTAAGCGTCATGTCGTTTGAGGAAGCCTCCGATGCGATGATGCTTGTCGAGGATGCGATCAGTGCGATCTCCAATGTGCGATCCTACTATGGCGCAATGCAGAACCGGCTGGAGCATGTGATCGCGAATCTGGATAATTCGGTGGAGAATACACAGGCAGCGGAGTCCCGCATCCGCGATACGGATATGGCGGAGGAGATGGTTGCCTACAGCAGTGCGAGTATTATCGCACAGGCATCCCAGTCCATGCTGGCGCAGGCAAATCAGAGCACAAATTCGATCCTTTCCCTGCTGCAGGCGTAAAGTCCGGTCATCATTCTTAAATCCGTGTCCACGGCACTTTCTGCTGCTGCGGCACATGATGCAGATATGAACTTTGTGAAAATAAAAAAGTCCCGGCCGGGGTTTCGGTAAGAACCCGGTCGGGGCTTTTGTGCCGTTTTTGTATATCGCTTTCGTAATTTAGCACAAGGATTAAAAACTATATCTGTAAAAGCTCCAGAACGCGCCCGGTGGACTGGTTTGCCTGGGCCAGCATGGACTGGGATGCCTGTGACAAAATATTGTTTTTCGAGTAATCCACCATCTCTTTTGCCATGTCAAGATCCCGGATCCTGGATTCCGCAGCCTGTGTATTTTCCGCTGAAATATCGTCCACTGCGCAGGCGTGTTCCATGCGGTTGGTCAGCGCGCCGTAGTAGGAGCGGATGGATGAAATCTTATCGATCACGCGGTCAACCTGATCGATCGAGCTTCCTGCACGAAACGCGGACATATCGGTCGGCACGCGCAGATTCAGCGTCGCGGAACTTAAGTTGTAAAGCATGATCGGTATATTCTGGCGCGCCAGGGAACCGGACTGGATGTCAATATATTCCGGCATGTAAGCGTAGGATGTGACGGCATCCTGCTGCGTGACATCGACAGTTGTCTTTGTGTCAACCGTCGTGGCGAGACTGTACGGATCCGCAGTCAGGGTGATCGGGCCGTACGAGACCGCGCCGAGCGCGATGCTGCTCCCGGGCGTCATCTGACTGCCCTCCCACCAGCAGCCGACACCGGTGTGGTCATTGCGGACGCTTGTACCGTCCTGTACCTTTGAATCATCCCACTGAGAATACAGATCGTCGATTGAGCCGAGCACGGTATGTGTCGTATTGGTCGCCGAGATATCAATGGAGGCATTGCTGTTCGCCAGCGTATAATTTGGCGGCGCAGGACGCGTATTGATACATGTAGCTTTGGTGTTCATCGTGTCAAAGGCAAGCCTGACATCGACGTTGTGCGTGTTCGTGCCGGTATTTTCCAGCTGATAGGAGATACTGTAGCTGTCTCCGACCAAAGCGATGGTCTGCGTGAGAAACAGCCCGTCTCCGAGATCATATCTGGTCGCAGCAGTGTTTTTATCCGCGGAAACCGTGGTTGTTTTCGGAATGCTGCTGCTGTTATATAAGTCAAGGTTCTGTATTCCGTCAACCTTTATGCCGAGACGCGACATGCCGCAGGAGAGGTCCAGATTTCCCTTTACGTTTTTGACATTGATATATCCGTTTGTTCCGACCATATCGCCTGGTTTCCGAAGACTGGTATAATCAGCGCTGCTGATCGGCGTGTAAACTTCTGTGGTCGTGACCTCCGTGGTGGTGGTTGTCGTCGTCGTGCGGTAGATCAGTTCCACGTCGTAGGAATCATGGGCAAGCGAATCCGTACCGCGCGGCGTCTCGTTTTCGATATAATCCGTATCTGTCGACGTGCTGCTCGTGGTCGTGACAGTCGGAGGCGGAGTGGGATTCGGCTTCGGATTTTTGGGAAGCCATACATCCTCTGTCTTCCGGTTTGTCGTGGTATTTGTCGTCGAACTGACAGGCATCGTCTTTGCCGTGATATCAGGGCCTTCGATGATCTCGTTTTCGCCTTTGAAGATCTTTAAGGTGTTGAATTCGGTATCGTCGAAGATGCGGTCAAATTCCCCTGACAGGGAGACGATCTCATCCTCTATCGCCTGGCGGTCGAGATCGGTATTCGTATCGTTGGCGGCCTGCACTAAAAGCTCACGCTGCCGCTGTAAGATACTGTGAATCTCTGTGAGCGCTCCGTCTGCGACATTCGTCAGAGAAAGACCGTCCTGAATATTGTCGGATGCGCGGTTTAATCCGCGGACCTGGGAACGCATTTTCTCGGAAATGGACAGACCTGCGGCATCGTCTGCTGCCCGGTTAATCCGGTAACCGGATGCGAGTTTTTCTGCGTTTGCGGATGTCTGTCTGCCGGCAGTATTTACCTTTCCGTTTGCAAATACCGCCTGTGTGTTGTGCTGTATAATCATATGTTCCTCCCTGAACGATTCTGCAGCTGTTCATAGATCTGAATTCACACCGAAAAGCAAACAAAGCGGTGTAAGAATAGAGCATAAAATACAAAACGCCTGTGCAGAGCGGTGGTTTGCTGTCTGCACAGGCTCTTTCTATTTATTATATCGGTAAAACAGAGTAAGTCAATAATACTTTATTCAAACAGCTGCAAAATGATCTTTATGGTCCAAAACAGGATAAAGAGAAGCATACCGGGATTTAAGAGAAAGGTTGTGAAACGCTTTCCTTTCGGGACCACGACAGCGCCCGGATAACAGGCAAATTTGCGGAGATTGACGAAAAAGAGGACAATCCCGGCGATCGTGACACCGATCAGCATGAATGCATATACCATCAGAATCATCATGCCGGGCAGGGCTTCCATCATATGATTCGTGAGGGCTTCCGGCTGGTCGTTCATGATCCGTACGAGCTCCTCGTATCCGCTGGCGCGCAGGACGATCATGGAAAGGACGGATCCCATAAAATTCACGACCATGTGCATGAGAATCGTGTAGCGGATGTTTCTCGTCTTCACATAGATAAAGCCGAACAGAAGGCCGAGCACAAAGGCATATGCAAACTGGTTGAGATTGCCGTGAAACAGTCCGAAAAGCAGACCGGAGATCAGTACGGCAGTTCCCTCTCCACAGGAGACGATGCGGTCGATTAAGAGCTTGCGGAACAGGATCTCCTCCATGACCGGTGCGATGATCACAATGATCGCAATCGTTGTCAGAAGGCCCGTGCTGCTGACAACATTGAGAATATCGTTGTTTACCATGCCGCCTTTTGCCATGCCGATCAGCTGTGTGATGACGGTTCCGATGATGTTGCTTATATACATGCCGGCAAAGCAGATCATAAATGCGACGATCCACTGTCCCACGGTCATTTTCTTCGTGGAGACGGGGGCGGTATACGGGGAATGTGATCCGCTGTCCGGGGATGACGCATCGGGGAAGGTCACCGGCGGCGTGGTCGGTACGGTGCGGATGAGAAGGATCAGGACCGGCATTGCGATCACATACATCGGGATCATGGAGATGATCAGCGCCAGATCATTATTTTCAAGCATCGAGGGTGCGAAGCGCAGGACAAGCCAGCCGCTTGCCGTCTGGACCGCTATGATGAGCAGCGTTCCCAGAAAATAGATCAGGCCGATTTTTGAAAAATGCTTTCGGATTTGTTTCAGAGATTCTTGATTCATGAGATTCCTCCATTCTGTTATGACAACTTTTCTTGTCATGACCTATTATACGGATGACAAGAAAAGTTGTCAATAGATTATGGAGGTTTTGTTTTTTAAAATGCGAGCGTTTCCATTCTGCGGTAATCGTCCGTGCGGTCATATGCCCTTACGCTGTCCGGACTGACCAGATAAAAGCGGTTTCCAACGTAAATGCCGCGGCACTGATCAATGGCGTCATCTTCCCCGAGCGATTCGGCCAGAATCTCCTTAAAGGAGCCGTCCTCCCAGGAAAACAGGAGATAGCTGCTGTCGCTTCTGCCCTGGAATGATTCCGCCGCAAATCCGATCAGATTCTCGTCCGGGTCCGCCAGCACGCATTTGTACTGATAGAGCGCCGGGCTGTAATCGATATTTCTGATCACACAGTTTCCCGCCACGGTGAGATCCGCCGGATCTGAAATGTCAAACATCGTAAGCTTGATTCCTTCGGTTCTGCCGCTGTCCGGGTCGGTCTCAAAACCGATGCCGAACAGTTTGTCTGTTCCCCACAGATGCAGGTATTCGGAAAATCCGGTGATTTTTAATTCAGACAGAATCTTCGGATTCGTTTCGTCGGAGAGATCCACGGCAAACAGCGGGTCCGTATTCCGATAAGTCACAAAGTAGGCCATATCCCCGAAAAACCGTGCCGCGTAGATTTCCTCTCCCTTCGCGATCCCTTTTAAGGTTCCGGTCAGCTTTAAGTCTTCATCAAACAGAAAAAGCGAGTTTTCTGTCTCCGGCCCGCTCTGGTCGGTGGTGAGAAGGCGGAGCTTTCCGTTCTGCTCCCAGATCGCAAAGGTGTCACAGACCTCGCCTTCGGCCGACACGGCGCCTACGGCGTCGATATTTCCCTGTTTTAACGAAAATTTTGCAATCTGCGTGTATATTTCGCTCCCGGAGTAATCCGTGTGGTAGAGATACAGGGATTCGGTGCTCACGTAGACGTCCACAAAACCATGGAGGATTAAGGTCTGATCGATCGTTTCTTTCGGATTCGTCACATCGACGGAAGAGACGAGCAGACCATTGTTTCCCTGTTCCGGCAGATAGATGCAGTCTGCGGCCACCGGTTTACCGTTTACAAGAGGGATCCAGCCAGACGTATTTTCTTCGAGGATGGCCCGGCTTTTTACCATGCCGTCAGTCTCCATATACTGTTCCGAAAACAGATAGACGACGGTTCCGATTTTGCGGGAAGTCCTGTAGGAGCCGTCCTGGGTGATGCTACCGGAGAATACGGGATTCTCCCTGTCGCTGATGTCATAGGTCAGGAGCTCTGTCACGATATCGGAATCCATGTAAAAGACGTCTTCGCCTTCCTGCTGTTTCAGCTGTGTCTCCTGTTTTTCCAGGATCAGATTCAGCACGTTTCCGTCCACATACATCTCCATGACGCGGGAGGAAGAATCGTCCATCAGAATAGAGATTTCTCCGATCTGTTTCATATTCTGACCCTGGACGTCAATGATTCTGATCCTGTCTTCCTGCAGAAGATACAGACAGGCCCCGTCTGTTTTTACAATATCGCTCTCGTCCACACCTTCCGTAACCACATTTGTTTTGGAATAGGCGTCGGATCTGGACGTGCTGTCGGAGAAGTCTTCGGCCATGCTGCTCTCGGCGCCTTCCATCGAAGTGGAATTCATGACGGGATTTTCTGCAGATTCCACCCATGCAGTATCGTCCATTAATTTATCTGCGGATGAGCCGGTGGTGTATCCGGAATAATAAGAGTGCTGCAGCCGGTCATAGACCTGCGCATAGTTTTCAGCTACCACGTAAAGATCTCCTGCGTTGCTTTTTTGTACAGGTATCTGCTGTGCCGGATGTACGGATTCTCCGGAATCCGAGGAATCCGGGGACAGCGCGGCCGGTCTGGTCATGGATGCGGCATCGTCTGTCTGCTCCGTTGTTTTTGATTCTGCGGCATCATCTGCGGTCATGCTGTATTGCGGCTCGTCTGTTTCCGCGCCAAATCCGCCTGACATGCGGCAGGTGCCGTAAATTCCGATTCCGCAGACAAGAAAAATTACTGCCGCTGTAAGAGATTTTGAGCGGAAACTATGATTCTTTTTGTCAGATGGACAGTCATGTTTTTCCTGTTTTGTCTGATGTGCGAGCTGAAGCCGGATCGCATCAGGCAAAAGCTTTTCCGGGATCTGTACCGCCTCTGCGGACGCCCGGATCCGTTCGGTCATTTCATATTCGGTCATCGTGTACCTCCCTTCATTCGCCCGGCCATCTTTTTTAAACCGCGGCTTTCCTTTGAACGCACCGTGTTTTCATTCATTTGCAGAAGTCCGGCGATTTCCCTGCTTTTATACCCGCAGAACAGATGCATGCCGATGATCAGACGCTCCTCGTCCGGCAGCTCGAAAAAGAGTTTCCGCACGTATAACGCCTCCGTCTCCTCCAGCGGGGGATATTCTGCCTGCTGTTCCTCCAGCATGTAATCTTCCAGCTCTACGGTCTTTTTTGCATATTCGCGCAGCTTATCTTTGCATTTATGCAGCAGAATCTGATACATCCAGCTCTGAAACGCCTCGGCGGAGCGCAGCGTGCGGATGGATGCAAAGGCATCCGTCACCGCCTCGCTTACGACATCCTCGGCGTCCGCCGTGTTCCGCAGGGCGTAGAGCGCAAACCGGTACATATTTTCGTAGATTTCTGCATAAAGCTCTGCAAATGCTTCCGCATCGCCGTGCTTTGCACGTTTTACCAGATGTAAGTAATTTTCCATAGCTCCCCCTTTGCAGATTGTTCTATACTATAAGACGCAGAAGGAGGGGGGATTGTTGCAGGCTATGGAAAACTTTTTCATTTTCCGTTATAATAGAGAGGAGTGCTGACATACTGGCGGTCTGGGAAGGAGTTTTCCAAGAAACAGAGGACATATTCCATTCGCAGAATTTTTATTCTGATATCGGTTCTGTTGCTTTCTATATTAACGGCAAGCGTCATGTCATTTCTTTCATATGCGGCAGATGTCTCGCAGAACCGGATCTGTTCCGCTGCCCGTTCCACGCTGGGCGCCTGTCAGGATTTTCTGGAGACGGAAATCGAAAAAATGACGGATACCATCCACTATATTTATACGGATAATTATGAATATCAGGTGCTTTCCCGGAACAGCGGCGCATATGAGGGCAGACTGATCCAGGAAAATAGTCTTCGCCGGCTGATCGAAGAGCGGGTTCCGGCAGCAGGGGCCATTTTTCTCTTTGATCCGGATGAAAGGGTCTCGATCTACAAATTCGGAAGGGCATATACGGCAGAGGATTTTCTTGAAAATGTGGCGGTAAAGGAACGGTTCTACCGGTACTGTGCCGGACTGACCTGGAAAGAGATGGGCAGCTGGCAGCTGTATCGGGATGCGGTGTCAGAAACGCCCTATCTGGCCAGGGTTTATCAGAAGAATGATCTGTATGTCGGCTGTCTGCTGGATTTACGCCGGGTATTTTCGGCCGGTGACACGGAGGCCTTCCGTCTGTCCTTTTTGTGGAACGGGGAGGCGCTCACCGGGCAGGAGACGTCCGGTGAGCTTTTGGCGGGTCAAAACGAGATGTCAGAAAAGGCTGTCCCCCGCTCCCTGACGGAGACCGTGCGGATTGCGGAGACACCGGTAGAGCTTGCGGTGATGACGGATGCGGCGCTGGTGCGGATCAGGCGCAGGCAGGTGCACATCACCTTCCACCCGCGGTATATCACGCTGGCGCATCAGATCCCAAAGGAGATTCTTCTCGTCGGACTGCCCGGATTTCTGATGACGCTGATGTCATTTTTTTCCAACACCATGTTAAATCAGCTGGTGTCCGGCTATTCCAACGAGGCCGTGGCCGGGATGGGAATTGCCAAGAAAGTGGATATGATCGGGTTTGCAGTTGCCCAGGGGATGACCCAGGGGGTGCTGCCGCTGATCGGCTATAATTATGCGGCGGGCAATAAAAAGCGGGTGGGGGAGACCATGAAGACGACGATTCTCTACAGCGTGGGGATTGTCGCTATAGGATCGGTGACGCTTTTCGTATTTGCATCCCCGATCTCGGGACTTTTTATCAGGGATCAGGAGACCATCGTTTACAGCCGGATGTTTATCCGCACGCTCTGCCTGTCGCTGCCGCTGTCGTCGGTGATCATGACGGTCATCACGGTCTTTCAGGCCACCGGAAAAAAGGTGCAGCCGACGATCCTCTCCCTGCTCCGCAAGGGCGGGCTGGACGTGCCTTTCATGCTGGCCTTTAACGGCATCGCGCAGGTGCGGGGAATCGCCTGGGCGACGCCGGTGGCCGATGTGATGACGCTGACGGTCTCGCTGCTTTTGTTTGTGCCATACTGGAGAAGGGTGGCCAGGGAATAAACGAGATATGTCTGATAGAAGAACGAAAAGAAGCCGGTAACCGCATTTTTTTAGCTGCGTGTTGCCGGCTCTGCGTTTTCATCGTCATGCCGAATGTTATAATAGTCAGAAATAATATTTTCAAGTGTGATATTCTTCAGGCTTTCACATAAATCATTGCTGATTTTCTGATAAGAACAATTCAATACATCGTATATATTTTTTCCTATGGGACAGAGCGGTGAGGGCGATGGATGAAGCCCGATAAGCTTAGAGGCGAAGTCCGGTTCTATCGCCCTGCATATGCGGTATAAGGTAATTTCATTTGGCAGGCAATTCAATGTTGTACCGCCCGTACCAAATTTAACGGATATCATACCGTCCTTTTTTAACGAGCTTATGATTTTTCGGATTGTGACAGGGTTGATTCCGGCAGACAACGATAAAAGGTCGCTGGTTACTTTTTGTGTATCTCCATATTCGAAAATAAAAATAAGGCAATGAATAGCAATCGAACATTTTGTACTGATATGCATGGCGCTTCCCCTTTCCTTTCGATTGTACCATATATCCGCATCGGTGTAAATCTTGACATCACACCAGGAGACTGCTATAATGGTGTAAATTTAAAAATTACAGGAGGAGCTGATATGAAAGCCTTACAGATTGTATTTAGTCCAACAGGAGGAACCGGCAAAGTCGCGGACGTTATCACTCAGGCATGGGGAATGCCTGTGACAAAAATTGACTTATCCAATCCAAAAACAGATGATTCATCCCTTTGTTTCGAAAAGGATGATATTGCGGTGATTGCTGTTCCTTCTTTTGGCGGGCGTGTGCCGGGTCCTGCCGCCCAAAGGCTTTCTCATATTCACGGCAATCATACGCCATGTGTCATTGTCTGTGTATATGGAAACAGGGCATATGAAGATACGCTGGTTGAATTAAATGATATTGCAGAGCAAAGCGGCTTTCAGGTAATTGCCGCTATCGCTGCGATTGCAGAGCATTCGATCATGCACCAGTATGCCGCCGGCAGACCAGATCCGGAAGACAAAAGCGAGTTGAGCGGTTTTGCAAAAAAGATCTTAGAAAAAATAAATAGTGATTCTGTTACATCCTCCGCACTCCAGATCCCGGGCAATCGCCCCTATAAAAAAACCGGTGGGGCCGGTCTGGTTCCAAAGGCGGACAGGGACTGTACAAATTGCGGGCTCTGTGCGAAACAGTGTCCTGTGCAGGCAATCAGCATAGAGAATCTAAAAGTCGCAGACAGCAAAAAGTGCATTTCGTGTATGCGGTGTGTTGTACAGTGCCCTCACTCCGCCCGTAAAGTGAATGGAGCTATGGTTTCTGCTGCGGCATTGGCAATGAAAAAGGTCTGTTCGGTAAGAAAAGATAACGAATTATATATGTAATGTGACGAAGGGGAATCGTTCGCCTTAAAATCTTATGAAAAGATAAAAAGCCGGTAAACCGTGATTCGAATGACGATCCCATCAAGGTAGATATGCACAATTACTTAAATCACCTGGTCTGGCAGGCCACCCATAACGACAATATTGAGGTTAGATTAAACTGTGAGGCCACGCCAAAGCTGGCGGCGTCCCTGGAGCCCGACGAGCTCGTCGTCGCAGTGGGCTCGGAGCCGGTGAAGCTTCGGATACCGGGAGCGGACCGTAAGAATGTCTGGGATATCTTAGAGGCGCATGAGCACATAAAGGAGGACTGGGGAGATACGGTGATCATCGGCGGCGGTCCCTCCGGCATCGAGCTGGCCCTGACGCTGGCGGAGAAGAGTACAAAGACGACTGTAGTCGAGATGAGCGGAGAGATCGCAGAAAACGGCAACAGCCTGTATCATGCCGCGGCCGAAATCCGCTTACAGGAATGCGCGGATCTCATTCAGATACGAAAGGAGACCACCTGCGATGAAATCACGGACACCGGCGTGAGAGTGACCGGCAAAAACGGGAACTCCTCAGAGATCCCGGCGCAGCATGTTGTATCCTGTGTGGGGATGCGGGCGAAAAAAGAGCTGGCGGAGTCCTTTTACGGGCTTGTCTATGACGTGAAGATGATCGGCGACTGCGTGAAGGCAAGGCGGATCAATGAGGCGTCCCATGAAGGGTACTTCGCGGGATTCGGGATGTAAATATGGAAGATGGTTTTTAAACGATCCCCCACATTTGGTATCATGTGGGGGATCAGTATATTACTTTTTTGTTAATTTACAGAATTCACCTGGAAGGATTACTTTCGTTTGAGCGTATTTATAATCTGTTATATTTCTTGTTACAAGGTAATTGGCATTTGCCGTTACCGCACATTTGTCCTGCAGACAATCCTCAAAATCCTTAAATTTCGTATCGTGAATGGCCCTGACTACGTCTTCATGCTCTGCACTGACAACGGAGAGCAGAGTACAAATCTGTTTTAACATTTCCCTGCGGATGTAATCTGGTTTTTTTCTCAATATAAACCATAAATTGGACAATGAATGGAACGCAACGCAACCGTGTATTTTATCATTCGCATATAGTTCCATTATTGTTCTCGCATCTTCAAAAAAGCCTTCTCTTTCCACCAGATAGTCAAGAATGACATTGGTATCAATTAAAATTACCATATTTTTTATCCCTCGCTTCTGCCAGTTCTTTATCTGGATCAAAATCTGTCGGAAAACCGCCCCTCAACGTTTCTAATTTCTGAAATGCTTTCATTTTATCGGAAACGGCTGGATTAACCGCCGTTTTATCTTTTGAAATCAGCCGCTCAATAATTTCTAATATAAATCTGGCATCAACATCTGACATATTTATCACATGCCTGATTACCTGTTCCTGTGCTGTTGACATTTAGCATACCACCTTTCCATATTGTCTTTTTGTGATGATGTGTCAATGATATTATACCATACTGTAGCCGTTGGGAGCAATCTGACTTTTTTGTGCGGTAAAGAGTGAAGTATGTTATACTGACCGTATGTTATCATAAATCCTGATACCACACAGACATGGAGAGAATCGCACATGAATCATCTATGGGATCTTTTTGACACGGAGACAGAAAACTGGTTTACGAACGCCCTCGGCGAGCCCACGCAGGTGCAGCGGGAGGCCTGGCCGGCCATCGCGGCGGGCGGGCATGTGCTGGTGTCCGCGCCCACGGGAACCGGAAAGACGCTGTCCGCGTTTCTCGTGTTTCTGGACCGGATGAAGCGGCAGGCACGGGAAGGGATACTGGAGGAGAAGCTGCAGCTGATCTATGTCTCGCCGTTAAAATCCCTGGCCGCGGATATCCGGGAGAATTTAAGGCGTCCCCTGGAAGGGATTAACGCTGCGGAGGAGATCGTCGTGGGGATCCGCACCGGCGATACGACCCAGCGGGAGCGGCAGCTGATGATAAAACATCCGCCCCATATCCTGATCATCACGCCGGAATCCCTGTACCTGATGCTGACCGGCAAAAACGGACAGAAGGTTCTTGCCACGGCGGAGGCGGTGGTGCTCGACGAGCTGCACGCCTTAATCGACACGAAGCGGGGGGCACACCTGATGCTCTCCCTTGCAAGACTGGACTATATTTGTAAGAAACCGCTGCAGCGGATCGGCCTGTCTGCGACGATTGAACCGCTTTCGGTGGCGGCGGAATATCTGGCGCCGGAGGAGGTGCGGATCATCGCGCCTTTGATGACAAAGAAAAAGGAGCTTCTGGTGACAAGCCCCTTTATCGATGCGACAGCGGGCGCCAGGAAGGATCCGGTGTGGGAGGAGCTGGGAAAGCTGGTGTATCAGTACTGCCATGGGAACCGCAGCGTCATCGCCTTCGTGGAGGGGAGGCGGTATGCGGAAAAGCTGGCGTATTATGTCAATCTGCTGGGAGGAGACGGCTTTGCGCGGGTGCATCACGGGAGCCTGTCAAAGGAACAGCGGATGGAGACGGAGGCGGCGCTGCGGGCCGGGAATCTGCGGCTCTTATGCGCGACCTCCTCCATGGAGCTGGGCATCGATGTGGGGGAGATCGACCAGGTGCTGCAGGTGGGCTGTCCCCGCACGGTTTCCGGAACCATGCAGCGTCTCGGGCGGGCCGGGCACAATCCGGGCCGGGTCAGCGTGATGTATCTGTTTCCGCGGACGGCGGCGGAGTGCGTCTCCTGCGGCATGACGGCGGAGCTGGCCAGGCAGGGCGGGATCGAATATGTGAATCCGCCGTCGGGATGCCTGGACGTGCTGGCCCAGCATCTGGTCTCCATGGCGGCGTTTCGAAGCTATGAGATCGACGAGGTCATGGAGATCCTGCCCCGGGCGTGGCCGTTTCAGAATATTACAAAAGACGATGTAAAATCGGTGCTGGGAATGCTGGCCGGTGATTATGAGCACGAGAGGGATGTCCCGGCCCGCCCGCGGGTCCTTTACGACCGGATCCATGAGCGGGTGGAGGGGGACGGCTACAGCAGGATGCTGGCGGTCTCCGCGGGCGGCACGATCCCCGATAAGGGACTGTATGCGGTGCGGACGGAGGAGGGCGTGAAATTAGGGGAGGTGGACGAGGAGTTTGTTTACGAATCCCAGAAGGGAGACCGGTTTATCCTCGGTTCCTTTGCCTGGAAGATTACGAATATCAGCAGGGATACGGTGACGGTAGTAAATACGCCGACGGAAGGGGCAAGGCTGCCTTTCTGGAAGGGAGAGATCAAGGGGAGGGACAAGCGCACCGGGGAGGCATTCGGGCGAATGTTTTACGACCTGCAGCAGGCGAAGGAGGACGGCAGGCTGCCGGAGGCGCTAAAACGGCTGGGGCTTGACGAGGCGGCGGTAAAGCTGTCTGCCGGTTACCTGGAGCGTCAGATCGAGGCCACCGGGTGCCTGCCGAATCATAAAACGATAATTGTAGAACATTTTAAGGATTCCCTGGGGTACCATCAGCTGATGGTGCATTCCGTGTTCGGGCGGCGGATCAATGCGCCCCTGGCCCTTCTTACGGCCAGGGCGGCCGGGGAAGCATATCACACGGAGGTGGGATGCGTGGATGAGGAGGACGGGTTTCTTCTGTATTCCTACAATGAAGACCGCGCCCTGCCGGAGGGGGCGCTCTACCTGGTGGATCCGGCGTCCTGTGCGAGGCGGCTGGAGCTTTTACTGCCCGCGACCTCTCTTTTTAACATGGCCTTCCGCTACAACAGCGGGCGCGCCCTGATGATGGGCGTCCGGAAAAACGGCAGACAGCCCCTCTGGATGCAGCGGTTAAGGAGCGCCGAGATGTTAAATCAGGTGGTGCGGGAGCAGGAGCATCCGCTGATCCGGGAGACCAGGCGCGAGTGTATGCAGGAGCTGTGGGATGCGAAGGGTGTGCAGGAGCTTTTGTACGATATTCACTCCGGCGCGGTGCAGGTTCGCGAGGTATATACGGATGTCCCCTCCCCCATGTCGCTTCCGCTCCAGTGGGCGCAGGAGGCCGCGGTGATGTACGACTACGCGCCTACGCCCCGCGGGATTCATCACGCGGTGGAGGAGAGCCTGACGCAGGAAGCAGATCTGCTGCGTCCCGGAAGCGGGGAGCTGGCCGAGGTGCAGGAGCGGGGGAAGCTCCCGCAGAACGAGATGCAGCTGCACACGCTTCTGATGACGGAGGGGGATCTCGCTGCCGGGGAGCTTGACATTCCAGTGGAATGGCTGGAGACGCTGGCGGAGGAGGAGCGGGTGTGCTACCTGGAGCAGGGGCTTTGGATCGCCGCGGAGCACAGGGAGGAGTATGAGGCGGCGCTGGGAGAGTGGAGTCTGGCCGGTGGAAGAAGCGATGCAGATATCTGCCGTGATAAAAATGAAGAAGCGGCAAATGAAAGCGTTTTTGCAGCTGATCTTCCGGAAGAAGCCCTTCACATCGTAAGACGGATGCTCCGCTACCGGGGCGGCGCCTCTGCTGATCAGACTGCGGCGCGCTATGGCTGGCAGCCCGCCGTGGCGGAAGAGATCCTTATGGAGCTGTGCCGCCGCGGGGAGGCGGTAAAGCAGGAAGAGACCTATTATCACGCGAAGCTGTACCGCAGGGCGAGGACGCGCACAATCAGAAAACGCCGGGAGGAGATCCGCACGCATGCCGGAGAGGACTACGCCGCGCTGCTGCTCTCCCGCGTGGATTCCGCGGCGCCCGCGAAGGAGTGCTTAGAGCATGCCTTAAAGCAGTACGCCGGCATCACCTTCCCGGCGGCGTACTGGGAGGAAGTGATTCTTCCGGCCCGGGTGAGGGGTTACCGGGAAAATATGTTGGACAGCTGCCTCGCGGAGGGGGAGCTTTTCTGGCATATGGCGGAAGGCGGCCTGCGGTTTGACCGGACGGAGGACATCGACTGGGACGCGGATCCAAAGGAAACCGTGGGTATGCCGGCAGTAGACCGGGAGAGAGCAGACGAATCTGCCACGGAAACGACAGACGCAGGGAAAAGCGCTGCCGGAAGTGTGGATGGCCTCACGGAGAAGGAGCAGCTTCTGTATGAGCGTCTGCTCAAACGGGGTGCGAGCTTTATGCAGTCCTTAAACAGCCTCTTTCCCGGGGAATCACCCCATGATACCCTGTTGTCTTTGGCAGAAAAGGGACTTTTGTGCGCCGACAGCTATGTGCCGGTGCGCCAGTGGCAGAGTTGGGAGAAGACCAGAAAGGCTGCGGTGAAGCAGCGGGTCGGCGCGCGGGTAAAGGCGATGAATGCCGGGAGATGGGACGTAGTGCGCCCGCTTAGGGAGCCGTCCGCGGAGGAACGGTTAAACCGGGCATTTGACTGCCAGCCGGTGCTGTGCCGGGAGACGGCATCCGCCTGCGGGCTTCCCTGGCAGGAGGCGCTGTCTCTGCTGCGGATCTGGGAGTATACCGGGCAGGCCAGGAGAGGATATTTTGTGGAAGGATTTTCCGGCGCGCAGTTTATCCGTGGCACGGAATATGCGGGGATCGTGCGGGCCTTAGAGCACCCGGAGGAGAAGCTTGTCTGGATTAACGCGGCGGATCCGGCGCAGTGCTGGGGAAAGCTGCTGCCTCACCGGGAAGGCCGGAGCTTTATCAACGTGCCGGGAACCCTCGTCGCCTGCCATGCGGGGATTCCGGTGGCGGTGCTGGAGCGGCAGGGAAAGACGCTGCGGGTCTTTGAGGACCGGTATCTCGCAGAAGGCCTGATGCTGTTTGCGGAGGAGTACCGCAGAGGAAAATTATTCCGCGATAAAAAGCGTATTGTGGTAAAAGAATACCAAAACAATGCGGCGGAGGCGCTGTCTGGGGCAGGATTCCTGCGGGAGATGGGGGATTATGTGTTGTACCGGTAGAAGAGAAAGAACCGGTATTCCGACCCTTTAAAACAGGCTGAGCTGTTCATATTCTGTTTTCCGCTCCAGCAGACAGGGAATGTGATGCAGAATACGTTCGGTCTTTGCGTCATCAAAGATCCATTCCGCAATTTCCTGATCTTCCAAAATCAGCGGCATCCGGTCATGAACCGGTTCCATGGAGGCATTTGCAGCAGTGGTAAGGATCACAAAATGCTCCCCATCCTCATACTGCCTGCAGAGCCCGGCCATAAACAGAACCGGCATATCGCTCCTGTAAAATGTGTTCTTCTCTTTTCTTCGGTTCCATTCATAAAACCAGGATGCCGGAATCACAATACGCCTGCGCCGGATGCTGTCCCGAAACAGAGGCTTTTCTGGAGCTGATTCACATCTGGCATTAAAGATCAGTTTTTTCCCTTCAAAACCGGGAAATCCCCAGTGCTGCCATTCGCAGCATATGGAACCGCCTTTTTTGGACAGCACCGGTGCACTGTTTCCCGGATAGAGATCGGCTGCCTTTATCCGGCTTACAGCCCTTAAAGATTCCTGCCTGTTTCTCTCATCCGCCTGCCAGACCAGCGTTTCTATCTCCCTGGCCGTTTTGTCATCCACATAATATCTTCCGCACATAGAATCCCCTCAGAATATTTTTTATCTATTTTACTACTTATTCTGTCCGGTCTCAAGCCGGCAGATACCGCGATGTATGGCTGAACTTTTTAGAAAAAGTTCAGCCCGAGCCATTCGCAAAATC
>CAJUNX010000002.1:117270-155682 GCA_910587865.1 uncultured Roseburia sp. | reverse complement strand
GCTCATAATCGGACGCTCTGCTCATACATCGCAGAATGTGCTCATTCATGCGAGCATGATTCGCCCATTTTGCGATGTATGGCTGAACTTTTTAGAAAAAGTTCAGCCCGAGCCATTCGCAAAATCGTGTCTTTGACACTCTCCGCTGCTAACGCAGCTCATTTTTGCTCATAATCGGACGCTCTGCTCATACATCGCAGAATGTGCTCATTCATGCGAGCGTGATTCGCCCATTTTGCGATGTATGGCTGAACTTTTAAAAAATAAATTGACATATATTTTTCCCTTCTGCTATAATAAATGTTCCCCGCACAGGGGACAACTGCATATGTTACCTTCGGTATCCGCCGGCAGAATCCGACGGAGCCAGACCGACTTGGCAGGATATGAAAATATAACCACCAGGAGGAAGCAGGAATGATTACGGTGGAACATTTGTGTAAATCGTACAGGATCGCAAAAAGAAATGCGGGCTTTTCGGAAGCCCTGCGGGCGTTTTTTCACCGCGAATATGAGGTGATCGAAGCGCTTTCCGACGTGAGCTTTACCATCGCGGACGGCGAGATGGTCGGCTACATCGGGCCAAACGGAGCGGGAAAGAGCTCCACCATCAAAATTCTAAGCGGAATACTGACCCCGGATGACGGGACGGTCTTAATCGACGGCAGAGTGCCCTGGTTAGACCGGATCCGGCATGTAAAGGAGATCGGCGTTGTGTTCGGACAGCGCTCCCAGCTGTGGTGGGATGTTCCGGTCATCGATTCTTTTGAGCTGTTAAAGGATATCTATTCGATTCCCCAGGAGACATACCGGCAGAAGTCGGAGGAGCTCACGGAGCTTCTGGATCTGTCAGAGCTTTTGCGCACGCCGGCGAGACAACTGTCGCTGGGTCAGCGGATGCGCTGTGAGATCGCGGCCTCCCTGCTGCACGACCCGAACATCCTGTTTTTGGACGAGCCGACCATCGGGCTGGACGCCGTCTCGAAGCTGGCGGTGCGGGACTTTATTTTAAAACAGAACCGGGAGCATGGGACGACCGTTATATTAACTACACATGACATGCAGGATATCGAGGCGCTGACCAGCCGGATCATTCTGATCGGAAAAGGCCGGATCTTAATGGACGGCACCTTAGAGGATATCCGAAGGGCAGCAGGCAGTGCGGCTTGTGGTGCGGCGGATGGGAGGATCGACGAGCTGATCGCACAGCTTTACCGCTCATATGAGATCTGACGCCCGATGAGATGCCGTGTGTACACGATCGGAGTGGAGGTGTGTATGAAGAAGTATCTTTCTTTTTTCCGGCTGCGCTTCTCGATGGGACTGCAGTACCGGACAGCCGCGCTCGCCGGGATGGTGACGCAGTTTTTCTGGGGATTTATGGAAATCATGATGTTTTCGGCCTTCTACCGCGCGGATGCGGATGCGTTTCCCATGAGCTTTTCCGCGACGGCTTCCTACATATGGCTGCAGCAGGCCTTTCTCGCCCTGTTCGCGGCGTGGGTGATGGAGGACGAGATCTTTGACGCGATTATCAGCGGGAACATCGTCTATGAGCTGTGCCGGCCCGTCCGCATTTATCGGATGTGGTATGCGAGAAGTATTGCGAACCGCCTGTCGCGGGCCCTGCTTCGCTGCGCGCCGATCCTGATTGTGGCCGCGCTGCTGCCGGAGCCATACGGGATTGCGGCGCCCGCGGATGTGCGGCATTTTCTGCTGTTTCTCGTGACGCTGTTTCTCGGACTCGCGGTGACGGTATCCTTTTGTATGCTGGTCTATGTGCTGACCTTTTTTACCGTGTCGCCCCAGGGTCTTCGGATGCTCTTTGTCTCGGCGGTGGAATTCCTGGCGGGGGGCGTCATCCCGCTGCCCTTTCTGCCCCCTGCGGTGCTGCGGGTGGTGGAACTGCTGCCCTTTGCGTCGATGCAGAACGTGCCCCTCCGGATTTACAGCGGGAGTATGAGCGATGCGCAGATGCTGCGGGCCATTGTGCTGCAGGTGTTCTGGCTGGCGGCGGTCACAGAGCTCGGAAGCCTTTTGTGCGCGAGGGCGGAGCGAAAGATCACACTGCAGGGCGGCTGAGAGCCGGGTGGAAGTAGAAGCTGGGAAGGAGAGCATATGGATAAATTGTGCCGCGGCCTGCGGCTTTACCGGCATTATATCTCGATCAACATCAGGTCTGCCATGCAGTATAAAATGTCGTTTTTTTTGACGGCAGTGGGGCAGTTTCTGGTGTCATTTAACGTGTTTTTAGGCATTTTCTTTATGTTTCAGCGGTTTTCCCGGGTGGAGGGATTTACCTACAGCGAGGTGCTCCTTGGCTTTTCGATCATCCTGATGGAATTTTCACTGGCGGAGATGTCAGCGCGGGGATTTGACCTGTTTCCGCGGACGGTGCGCAGCGGGGAATTTGACCGGATCCTGGTGCGCCCCCGGAATGAGATCCTCCAGGTGCTGGGGAGTAAGTTTGAGCTGACGAGGTTCGGACGGATGCTCCAGGCCCTGGTCATGTTTGTGTACGGGATCGCGAAAAGCGGGGTCACGTGGAATGCGTCAAAGGTAGTGACAGTGCTGTTCATGCTGATCGGCGGGACGGCGGTGTTTTCCGGGCTGTTTTTAATCTACGCGGCGCTGTGTTTTTTCACCCTGGACGGGCTGGAATTTATGAATGTCTTCACGGACGGCGCGCGGGAATTCGGCAAATACCCGGTGGGCGTCTACGGGAAAAAGATCCTGTTATTCTCGACGTTTGTCGTACCGTATGCGCTGATCCAGTATTACCCGCTGCTGTATCTGCTGGAGAGAAGGACAGAGCCTATTTATATCGTGCTGCCGCTTCTGGCCTGCCTCTTTCTGCTGCCGGCGTATGGGCTGTGGAGATTCGGGGTGGGGCGGTATCAGTCCAGCGGATCGTAAAGATTGTGTGATATTTTAATAAAAGCTCAGCCATGCTTCGCAAAATGGGCGAATCATGCTCGCATGAATGAGCACATTCCGTGAATCCGTACCGCTGTATGGGAGCTGGAAAAAGCCGGGTATATCAAGCGGCGGCAGGGACACGACGGAAAAGGCAAAATGACCGCCGTTGAATACACCATGCCCGGCGTAGCAAAATTCAGCCGTATGTGGCTGATACCAAAGGACGCGGAGAAAACAGCAGATAAAAGACATAAAACATCTCCAAAATAGAATGATTTCATATTTGCTCCACATTGACATGATAAACTCAAAATAAGGAGGTGCTTTTATGGCAACATTACTTATTGTGGAAGATGATAAACAGACCAATGAAGCTATATGTGAATACTTAAAATCGGCAGGACATAAAATCATTCCTGCATACGACGGAGCGGACGCATTACAGACGTTCAATCAAGGGAATATTGACCTTGTTGTTTTAGATATAATGCTTCCCAAAATCACAGGACTTGCCATACTCCATGAAATACGGAAAAAAAGTGTTGTTCCTGTTCTTATGCTCACGGCTATTGAAGATGAATATACACAGGTAGCAAGTTTTGACGAACAGGCAGACGACTATATTACAAAACCGTTTTCTATGATTTTACTTGGCAGACGTGTCACCGCACTTTTACGAAGAAGCGGGAAAGGTATTATACCCGACACGGTAACTTTCGGTGACGTAACCGTTGATTTTTCCGGCTATACGGCACAAGACCCTGACGGAAAAATAGATGTTACACCAAAAGAAATTGACTTACTACGATTGCTTATTGAACATAAAGGGCTGGTACTGACGCGCTCACAAATTCTTGACGATTTATGGGGTATTGACGCCCCGATCATAGACAGAACGATTGATACCTACATCAAAAATCTGCGTAAGAAACTGCGGCTTGACTGTATAGTGACGGTCAAAGGAATTGGTTATAAATACGAGGTACAGGAATGAAAAAACTAAAACTATTTCCCAAAACCTTTTTTTACACATTGACAATAATGATATTTGT
The DNA here is from genome assembly GCA_910587865.1 of uncultured Roseburia sp. GTDB lineage: Bacteria > Bacillota > Clostridia > Lachnospirales > Lachnospiraceae > Roseburia. The sequence continues at coordinate 151,711 of CAJUNX010000002.1, read as the reverse complement.
AATGATGATTGCCCATATTCTGATTTATCTGCTTGCACCTAAAATGGGTATGGTAATTTCTACATCTGATAATATTGCGGAGAAAATCACGGTCGATATTTGTGAGGAAAAAATAGTTATGCAAGCGATACAAAAGGCTTTGCCATTTTCATTCATTTGTAGCCTGCTAATTTCTGTTATCTGTTCTCTCTTATTTTCTAAAGCGATTGTTGCCCCTATTGAGAGAATTTCTGCTTCTACTGAACGAATGATGAAATTAGACCGGGCGGCAGCTTGCACCATTCACTCAAAAGATGAAATTGGATTGTTGGCACAGAATGTCAATGACCTGTATTCTAATTTCTTATCTACTATTGAGCATTTGGAGCAGGAAAAAGACCGGGTTAGTGAAATGGAACGGGCAAAAGCAGACTTTCTGCGGGCTGCGTCACATGAATTAAAAACGCCCGTGACTGCTTTGAACGCTACCCTTGAAAATATGATTTTGGGTGTGGGAAAGTATCAAGATTACACCGCATATTTACCGGAGTGCAAAGATATGGTTGAACGGCTTTCTAAGATGATACATGAAATTATAGAAATTTCTAAACGGAATGGAACTACAGAACAGTGGGCGACTGTTGATTTATCTGAATTACTTGAAGAACTATGTGAGCCGTACCAGCTAATTGCAGCAGCACATAACATATCCTTTTCCCTTGATTTGCCGGAAACTTTTACCATGACGCTTCCGATCAATTCATTCAGTAAAGCAGTATCTAACGTTCTTGCTAATGCTGTCGCCTATACAGAAACAGGAAAGACCGTTACCGTCTTTATGGACGGACGCAGCCTTATGATTGAAAATGAGTGCGTCCCTATCCAAAGCAGCGAAATTCCCCGACTGTTTGAGCCGTTCTATCGCCCCGACTTTTCCAGAAACCGTGAAAATGGCGGTAATGGGTTAGGACTTTATATTGTAGACGCGCTCTTAACATCAATAAATGTTTCCTATTCTTTTATTCCTATGAAAAATCCGCCGGGAATGTGTTTCACCTTCCAATTTTAAGCATGAATGAACTCCCTGCATTGGGGAGTGTTTTCATATCTGCTTAAATTCCATATCCATTTCATACTCATTCCATATTAGAAGATTACTCTATGAGAGCGTTCAGAAGAACAGCTTATCAATGGAGGTACAAAAAATGAGTATTTTCAAAAGGGCGTTTTTATACGTCATACGAAAACGGGGAAAAACAATTCTCCTATTCGCCATATTGCTAGTTATGGCGACCTTTGTTTTAACAGGCCTTTCTATTTGGAAAGCGTCGGAAGCTGCACAGCTTACTCTTCGGCAGAGCCTGGGTGGCAAATTTGATGTGTTTGTGGATTGGAGCAATAGCCCCTATGTAGTGAAAGAACCCGTCAAAGATGAAGTGGACGAGGAAACTGGCAAGACAACAAGCAGCTTTCTCATGTATTCTACTGTACAATTTACCCCGGAGAATATTGCAGCTATCAAAGGTGTTCCCGGCGTAAAGTATTGTAGTGCAAGGCAGGACAATCTATTGCCATTCGATGATCTTTCCCTGTTTCCCGGAACGATCTCAACTGATGCGAAGTATCAGGGCTACACAAAGACGCTGGGCGTATGCAACACGGAGGACGATGAACTTTTCACCACCGGCACACTGACACTGGCAGAGGGGCGGCATATCTCCGCTGACGATACCCATGTGGCAATCATCAGTCGGGACTTAGCGGAGAGAAACGAATTGAAAATCGGGGATTATCTCACCGCCCATAGCTACAGCATGGAAGAAAACGGCTTTACCGGGCCGGAAATCAAGGTGCAGATTATAGGGCTGTTTACCCCAAATGCGGTGGAACAGTTTGGGGAAACCGTCACCACCTACGACAAAATCCAAAACCGTATATTTGTGGATTTGCAGACCTCGAAAGAATTTGACGGTGGAGAAATTAATTACGGTTTTTCTGCGCTCCATGTCACCATAGACGACCCTCAAAACATGGCGCAGGTGGTGGCAGCTGTAAGAGCTTTGCCGGGAATTGACTGGAAAGCCTTTACCGTGGAGGAGGACAATGAAACCTACGAAAACGCTGCCGCTCCGCTGGCTACACTGAATGAATTAGTTGTTACACTGCTGGCAGTCATTATCGTTGTTAGTGCTATCATACTTGCTTTGATCCTGACCCTTTGGACAAAAACCCGTATCCATGAGATCGGAGTGTTCCTGTCCGTGGGTATTCGGAAATCATCTATTATTGGACAATACTTAATAGAAGTGCTGCTGATCGCTGTCTTTGCCTTCGGACTTTCCTATTTTACAAGTAATGCCATTGCGGGACAAATCGGTAATCACTTGTTGGAACAGAGTGTACAGGTAGAGCAGGAAGATAATAGCAGCTCCGCTGCTACTGCTGTCGAAGTGGGGGAAGATACCCTTATCCAAAGACCCTTACCCGCAGAAAACGGTATTCATGTTTCCGTAGGGCTGGATAGCCTTATCGTACTCTATTTAATTGGCTTTGTAATTATTATCGTGGCTGTTAGCATATCGTCTGTCACAGTTATGCGCCTAAAGCCACGGGAAATTCTGTCTAAAATGAGTTAAAGGAGGAACCATCATGCCAACATTGGAACTGCAAAATATTTCCTATTCTTACGAAAAGGGGAAATCTATTTTATCAAACATCAGCGCAGAGCTGGAAGAGGGTAAATTATATGCTATTCTTGGTTCGTCGGGATCGGGTAAGACAACGTTGCTGTCCCTCTTGGGGGGACTTGATACACCAACCAAAGGCGAAGTCCTATTTAACGGGGAGAACATTACGGCAAAAGGATTGGAATATCACCGCAGAAACCACATTTCGCTGATTTTCCAAAGCTACAATCTGATTGACTACATGACACCGCTTGAAAATGTACAGCTAACAGCGAAACAAGACGCGATACCTATTTTGGAACGTTTGGGACTGAAACAAGATGAAATATCACGGAATGTACTGAAATTGTCCGGCGGTCAGCAGCAGCGTGTAGCGATTGCGCGGGCATTAGCGTCTGACGCTCCGGTTATTCTTGCGGACGAACCGACCGGGAACTTAGACGAAGATACCGCCGGGGAAATCACAGCGATTTTGAAAGAAAGCGCACATACATTTGGAAAATGCGTTGTAGTAGTGACGCACTCCGGCGAGGTAGCAAAGCAGGCAGATATGGTACTGGAAATTAGAAGAGGACATTTGAAAGAGAGGAATAATTACGGTCAGGATCAGGAAGGCGAGCGTAAAGAAGTTCCAGCCCGAAAATCCCTCGTAGCTCGGGAAGTTTAAGGTCTTATAATTTCCGAACACCCAGAGCAGAATGCCGAGCACGCAGGTGACGATACCGCCCCAGCTGGAAATGACCATGGCTTTTTTTGTCCCGTATTTCCGGCCGATCGCGCCGAGTCCGAGCAGGATCATGATAATGCTGGGAATCATCGTGTAGCCGTTGATGGCGGAATTAAGCTTTGCATTTCCCACCGCGATGGCGAACATGATGACCACGACGGTTGCGTTTCCCTGTAAGGTGGTCGCGAGCTTGTCGGAGCCCGCGGAGAGAATCAGCATCAGAAACGGGCGGTTGGTGCGGAACAGATGCAGCGCGTCTTTTAAGGTGACCTTTTCCTGCTTCTTTCCCTGCTCCTCCATCACGGCGTTTTTGTCGTATTTGTAATAAAATGCCAGGTAGAGCAGCGTTGCGATCAGACCGACGATTGTAAATACCGTGATCAGAGTCTGGAAAAACGGAAGATGAAAGCCCTTTGTCCGCGGCATCAGCCTGGAATAAATGTACATATTTGCCACGAAATAGTAAATCGTGACATAAATGCCGTTTACCATGCCGAACGTGGCGCGCTGCTTCTGGTCTCTGATGCACACCTGGGAGGTGGAGCGCAGGCCGCTTACTTCCATAGTGGTAAAGACGATAAACAGCATGTAAAGAACGATAAAACCGGCTTTTCTGATATTCCCCTCCGGGAGAACCGGCGGCAGGTTGATCATCAGCTGGCCGATAATCATGGCGCCTATGGCTCCGGTCAGCATGTACGGCGTGAACCGGTCGAATTTCGTCTTTGTCCGGTCGGCGACGGTTCCCATGCCAAGATTCGTCACCGCGTCCCAGATACGGAAGATCGTGACAAAGCTTCCGGCGAGCACCACGCCGAATCCGACGATGCCGTTTAAATAGTAGCTTAAGAAGCTGCCGAGCTGGGTATTTAAGTTCGCAGTGATCGCGATCATCGTCAGGAAAAAGATTTCGTAAAACGGTGCGCTTTTCATTTTCTTGTTCATAGCAATTCTCCTCAATGTATTTTTGCGCGGACAGCAGGCCAGATCGTGCCGTCCACAGGGTGTCCGGAGTCTGTACCTGTCATCCGGTGCTGCCGAATCGTTTCTGACATTCGTGAATCAAAAGAAACATATTTGCCCCGGATCGGATTTTATCGCGGATTTTTTCTTTGTATTCCGGCGGAACCATACGCTTTACCTTTGACCAGACCATTTCTTCCGAAAACCGTCTGTCATACCGGTACGGAACAATATCTGCCGTTCGCATCAGCCATAAGCGGAGCTTTTGTTCCAGTTCCCGGATCAGGGGAAGATAGTCCGGATCGTCGATCACATTCCGTGTTTCCGCCGTAATAAATCTCGCTGGCGTGGCGCTCCATGGCTCCGCTCTCCTGCGCGGCGATGAGGTCGTTTCTCGCGTTCATCCACACATAATAGCCGCTGTCCTTTAATTCGCTGAATATGGTTTCTTCACCCTCATGGAGGAGATGCGCCATGGTGCGGTGCCCGTTTACGTGCGGGTACAGACCGGTGGTAAAGCTGCACCGGCTCGGCACGCAGACCGGATTCTGACAGAACGCGTTCCGGAAGGACACGGCCTCCGTCGCCGCCAGCCGATCCAGGAAAGGCGTGTGCGCCGCGGGGTTCCCTAAGTGACCCAGCGCATCGGCCCGCATCTCGTCCGGGTTGAAAATAATGATATTTGGTCTCATGTTACCCCCTTTCAATGATCTCATTATAGGGAAAGGGGGCAGAAAGCTTTTGCCTGTATTTGACAGAAATGTTCTGATATTGATAAAAAGAAAGGTTTTGCAAAGACTGTGCCGGTACAAAGAGGCAGGAGAGCTTACGTGTGCTCCCGCTGCCATTTTTTCGGGGAGATGCCGTACCGCTTCTGAAAAGCATGACAGAACTGTGAGCTGGTTTTATAGCCGCATTTTTCCGCGGTCTCGCTGACGCCTGCTCCGTATTTGAGAAAATCGGTGGCCGTTTGGCAGCGGATCCGGTGAAGCAGCTCCGAAAAGCTGCACCCGCATTCCTGATGAATCAGGCGGGCGTGTCGGTGCCCGGGTAATCCGGCATATCGGCAAACAGCGGGAGAATCCGTGCCAGAAATTTCTTTCTCGCCTCCGCTCTGCGGTTTCGGATCATTTTGTGTTGGGTATAATGAGTAAAATCCGCAACGACCGTTTCATCCGGGCGGAGCAAAAGCAGGTCAAGTCTGGTTAAAATGTTTAGTTTTCGTAAGTATTCAATGTAATTGTTCATCATTTTTGTGATATATGTGTGAAACAATCATCAAAAGCCCAAAGAAACATGTCCGGATCCGGGATGCCGGCAGGCTGTTCCCGATTGAACCTCCGGACCCGTGCGCGGGGACTGTTTTCCCCGCGTTCGCAGTACCATTGGAATTCGTTCAGGATGAGCCCGCAGCTCTGGCTTCTTTCCCCTGCGTTTTCAAGAAAGTGGGGGCCCAGCCGGAACGCGCCCCGCACGTCTCCGGGAAAACGCTTTAGGTGCGTTTCATCCAGGCGGAGATAGTCAAAACAGAAGCGGTTCTGCCGGTTCATAAACTTACTCCATGCTTCTGCCGCGCGTCTGTATTCCTTCATCGCCATGAGACAATCCTTTTCTGCGTCTGCGAGCTCTTTTCCGAGCGTTTCCGTGTGGTCGGGATCACGCTGTATCCTTTGTTCCAGCTCCTTCCTGGACTTTTTCGCTATTTCATACGCCTCTTTCCGCTCCTCTGCCTCCCGGCGGTATACCGCCTCGTACATTTTTTTTCCTGCCAGGAAAAAAACGCAGCCGCTGTACAGATCCACTGCCAGCGGAATGTTAAAAGACGTCGCTTTGCTCTTTTCAAGGGCAGATTGCAGTGCGCTGATCTGGTCCGGATCCAGCATGCAGAATCCGGCGGAGTTCATGCGCCAGCCATTTGGAACCGCGTCGGCAACCGGATTTTTTTTACGGATCTCGTAGCCCCGCGGGCTGTTGCAGTAAGCCTCGAACAGTCGCATGGAAAAGTCACGCTTCTTTCGTGATCCTGTGGTAAAAGGCTCTGTACGGTCATCTTCCCCGGTATCTGCCGCCGGCTTAATCAGGGGATATCCGCTGTACTCCAGCCAGGTCTTGATCCGGGAATGGAGCGCCATCCGCTTCAGACGGCCGGTCAGCCAGGGCAGGTAGTCTGTCAGTTTTTTGTCGATTCCCGTTCCGACGTAGCATTTCAGGCCGTGCAGTCGGGCGGAAATCTCTGTCCCGCCTGCCTCATGCTCCATGCGCAGCTTTTTCGCCAGTTCCGCCAGATCCTTTTTCAGCTGTGCCGTGGTGAATATGATCTCACCCGCTGCACCGTTCTTTGTATTGCTCTTTCGCTTCCGGCAGCCCGGCATCCTCCCTTCCTCCTGCAGGCCTTTCTGCAGCAGGGTATTCAGGCAGTCGCGCTGATCCCACATGCTGGTATCCTTATAATAGACATCGTGTACTGCCAGGTATTCCAGCAGCCACAGGTAATAGTCGGCTTCCCCGATCAGTCCCGCCCGGTATCCTGCATCATTCAGCCAGAGCGCTTCCCAGAACGTCTGGTAATCTCTCTTTGGCGCTCTTTCTGACGGCCTGTCTGCGGCGCGGGACCCTTTTTTTGGCGCTGTTTTCAACAGCTTATCTGCAGCCCGGCCGGGATTTTCCTTCAGGTTTTCAGCCAGGTCTTTCCTGATCAGGGCGGTCAGGGTGGTCAGGGGTTCGTCTTTCAGGCGCGTGGTCCATTTTTTCAAAAGCCCGGGGAAATGCTCCTCCAGAAGCCCCGATATGCTGTCCGCCCAAAAGTACCGGTACAGGAAGGATTGTTCCCCCCTGCCGGTATATTCGAGGATCAGATCGCGGTAGAAATTGTCGCGGATCGTGTTCACAGGGCTTTCCATTGCAGCTCCTTTCCATATGATTTCGCCAGCCGGAGAGGTCCTTCACAGATGCGGCTGTACACATTCAGTGCCTTGTCCGTATCCGCCAGGGGGGCGATCTTATGCTGACCCAGATACACGTTTACGATCTCTTCCAGATCCTGATAAAAATCCTGGGGGATCTGTGTCCCCGCCTTCCGAAAGAGCTCTGCAAAGCGTTCGCAGGCGGAGCGATACTCATCCAGACCCCCAAATTGCTGGACCAGAAACAACAGATCCAGGTTTCTGGTCGCCAGCCTGCTCTCCTGCTCATACTCGGCTTCCAGCCATGCGGTGCGGTCCTCCTCATCCAGAACATCCAGGGGACTCCAGAAATCGTCTTCCCCGGGATCCGGGAAGGCGTCGGCCAGGATGTCGTCATCGTATTCTTCCTCATAAAAGAGATCGTCGTCGTCCATATCCGGCTGTTCCGTCTCCCCGGTCTGCTCCGGCTGTTCCGTTTCCTCCGGCTGTTCCGTTTCCTCCGGCTGTTTTGTCTTCCCGGTTTCCCCGGTCTTTGCCGTCTTATAGCGCCATTTTTCGACCCTCAGATGCGGAGGGGTCAGAGCCCAGTCGTCATCCAGGGATCTTACGTTCAATTCCTTAAAGGTAAGATAATGATTGATGGGAGAATACAGATGAAAGCCGAACTGCCTGTCATACCCCCCGGCCGGCTCATTCTGCGTGGTCCCGTCCGGACCGTCCGTGATACACCAGCATCGGGAGAACCACTTTGCATTCTCCAGCAGGAAGGCGAAGTCGGTCCGCTCCTTCTGATCTCTGTCCAGGGCGTAGTAGTAGCCTCCCTCGCACAGACTGCATCGCATGACCAGATAGAGGTACAGGCCGTACAGCTCCCGCCGCGTCTGAAGGTAGGATTTCACCCAGCCTGCCTTGGGGTAGCGATTCGTGCGCAGCATTTCTTCCCAAAGGGAGAGCATCTCTTCCACCAGGCTGCGGAGCTTTTCCGGACAAAACTCTCCCTTCTGATCTGTAATCTCCCGCCGGAAGGAATAGTCGTAGCCTTTCATGTGGCGCATGAGTTCGTCCGCCGCCTCCTGCAGGCTTTGGAGATTTTTTTCGTAGATTTCCAGCTTTTCCTTAGACAGTTCCATACATGTTCACCGTTCCTTTCCTGAAATGTGGATGGCGCGCGGGACTTTCCCCGCACGGCTATCCTAACACAATTCTGGCAGTCGGTCAAAAGATAATTTGTAAAATTTACAAATGATTTTTCCCGGCCCCGTATACTTGTATCTGCAAGGCGCACATGGACAACTGAATGACCGTCCGAAGAAGATCTTCTCCGGGGAAATACGCCGTCATGCCCGAATCGGGCCAGCGTGTCAGGGAGAAGGGAAACGCCGTGAAACGACAGCGGCGGCTTCGGGGAGAATGGCATAAAACAATAGATTGCGGGCTGACCCGGGTCACCTTCGCGGGCGGCGCGGTGACGGACATTGGTGACGGAGTATTTTCATATTGTAAAAGACAAAAAGGAGGCTGCAAATGTCGGATACAAACTGGAGAACTTTTCTGGAGGATTTTGAAGAAAGGTTTATCAATGATGATAATGAAGAGCCGGAAGATCATAAGCCGGATCGGGCTAAGCCGGCGGGCGGCTTTTATGTCGTCGAAGGACGTTTGGGCAGGTACAATGGCCCGGGAGGGGATGTGAGCATTCCGGAAGGTATCACAGAAATCGGGAACGGGGCTTTTCAGAACTGTGACAGCGTGACAGGTATCACCATCCCAAAGAGCGTTATCAGGATCTGGCCCGGAGTCCTTCAGTATTGTGTGAATCTGAAGGAAATCCGGGTGGACGCTGGAAATCAGCGCTATTGTGTCATCGACGGCCTGCTGCTGGAACGGAATGGTATGATACTGCACAGCTGTCCGCCGACAAAGTCCGGCGTGCTTAAGATCCCGGAGGGTGTCACTGAGATCGGCGAAAATGCCCTGACGTTCTGCAGTGGTCTGACCGGTATCATTATTCCGGAGAGCGTCACCAGGATTGGCTGGCAGGCATTTGCGCTCTGCAGTGGTCTGACGAGCGTGACGATTCCAAAGTACACCACGCATATCGGCGCATTTGCTTTTTACCGGTGCACGAATCTGACCCGCGTTGTGATTCCGAAAAGCGTCGTCGAAATTGCTGACAGAGCCTTTGCCGACTGCACAGCTCTGAGTGAAATCCAGGCAGACGCGGGAAATCCGTTTTATTGTGTCATTAATGGCCTGCTGCTGAATCGGGACGGTTCCGTTCTGTATCAATGTCTGCCGATAACGTCTGGCGTACTGGTGATCCCGGACGGCGTCATCAAAATTGCCGACGGAGCCTTTGCGGGCTGCAGGAGTCTGACCGAAGTGATCATCCCGGGGAGTGTACGCGATATCGGCTGGTATGCCTTTGCGGGCTGCATGGGTCTGACCCATGTAACCATCCCGGAAGGAGTCACATCGATCGCCGACGATGCTTTTGCCGGCTGCACGGGCCTGATCGATGTGGCGGTCCCCAAAAGCGTCGCATATATCGGTTCAGGGGCTTTCGACAACACGGGTCTGGCTGAGGAAACGATTCAGGCAATATACAGTCAGGCAAAGGAGACAGAACTGGAGCTTATGCAGGAGCCTTTTCAATGGCCTGGTTTCCCGGGTGATGAGGAAAAATAATTTATAAATTTTACGAATGATTTTTGCGGCCCTGGTATAGTAGTATCTGCAAGGCGCACATGGACAACTGAATGACCGTCCGAAGGGAATCTTCTCCGGGGAAATACGCCGTTATGCCCGAATCGGGCCAGCGTGTCAGGGGGAAGGGAAACGCCGTGAAACGACAGCGGCGGCTTCGGAGAGAACGGCATGGAAAAACATATAGAAAGTAATGCAAAACTCAGTAAATTATGAAAACAGGAGGAAATGAAACATGGCGATTGATTGGGAATATTACCTTGACGCAGAGGGTGATGAGCTTCAGGACGCATATGACAGGGCGGTGGAAGAGGCGGAGGAGATGCTGGGCTGGGACGAGTATTAGGACAGCGAATGACGGAATTGAGAAATGCAATCCGGTGAAAATGGAAACAGAAAGGGGAAAACGAACATGTACAATCCAAACGAAGCAAGAATCATCAGGGAATCATCCTATGGATACCATCTCATCCCTATTCAGGACGAGATGCTGTCCCACCGGGAAGTGGAACTGGTCGGGGAAGTGGACGCGGACGCGGTGAACGCGCTCATCCGGCAGCTGCGCTATCTGCAGTGCGAAGATCCTGCGGCTCCGATCACTCTGTACATCAACAGCCCCGGCGGCAGCGTGGACAGCGGTATGGCGCTCTACGACGTGATGCAGGCGCTGAGCTGTCCTGTCCGGACCGTCTGTGTGGGGCTGGCGGCCTCCATGGCGGCCCTGCTCTTCATCTCGGGTGCGGAGCGTGACATGCTGCCCCACAGCCGTCTCATGATCCACGATCCGCTGATTGCTCAGACCGGCGGCAGCGCCCTGAGGCTGAAAGCGATCAGCGACGACCTGATGGAAACCAGACAGATCGTCGCCGGGGTCATCGCGGAGCACTCCGGCAAGAGCATGGAGGAGATCCTGGCCAAAACCGCAAACGACAGCTACTTCCGGGCGGAGCAGGCCGTTGAATTCGGCCTCGCCGACCACATCATCACGAGCCTTGCGGACGACAGATGACGCCGAGGCAGACAGAAATCCGAAGGCATCATGGGGTCAGATGCTTTTGACCCCGACATCATCACATGAAACAGTATCTGCCGCGCCCCGGTACCGTTGGGACATGAGCGGAGCCAGAACAGGAGGAAAAAGAATGTACAACAATGTCAAATCCAAACGTATCTTTGCAAAAGATGTTTTCGTCAGCAACGACACCTGGGTTACAGGAATTAACAACAATGATCTTCTGGTGGGGCCGGCGGGCAGCGGCAAGACCAGAGGTTATGTGATACCCAATATCCTCCACACCCAGGACAGTCTGATTGTCGCCGACACCAAAGGGAACCTGTGCAGGCTGTACGGGGAACACCTGAAAGAAAAGGGCTATACGGTCATGCATCTGGATTTTACGGATGCGGCGAACACTCCCTGGGGTTATAATCCACTGGCTTATATCAGGGAATGCCGGGATGATGACACAAATAAGAACGGAGACTACTACAGCGAGCAGGATATCAAGAAAGTCGCACAGGCCATCTGCCCGTGCTTAAATTCCAAAGATCCCTTTTGGGATCAGGCAGCCCAGATGTATCTGGAGACGATCATTCTCTTTATCATGAACCTGCTGCCCCCGTGGCAGCACAACCTGTATGAGGTGTACACCTTTCTTTCAAAGATGGGGACGGATGAACTGACAAATATGATCGAGGAGGAGTGTACCACCCATCCTGACAGCGCTTTCACGCGTAAGATGCAGATGATCCTGCAGAACGCAAAAGCGGATAAGATGGATGCCAGCATCAAGGGAATCCTGGCGCAGCACCTGGACGTGGTGACATACTCCGGCGTGAAGCGGATGTTCTGTATGAAGGAACAGGTAAATATGGGAGCCTTTCTGAAAGGGAAAACGGCCCTGTTTTTGTCCGTCAGCGACTCGGACCGCAGCCAGGACAGCCTGATCAACCTCTTTTACACTCAGGCGCTGCAGTATCTTATGACAGCCGCGGACAGGCGGCCGGACAGCCGTCTTCCGATTCCGGTGCGCTTCATCCTGGATGACTTCAGCACCAACACCGTGATTCCGGATTTTGATAAAATCATCTCCGTCATCCGTTCCCGGGAGATCTATGTCAGCGTGATTATCCAAAGCCTCTCCCAGCTGGAGGGTCTCTATGGCCATTCAAAAGCCCAGACGATCATCAACAATTGCGACCACTGCCTGTACCTGGGAGGGACGGATACTCAGACAGCCGAGTATTTTGCGAAGAAGTTCAACTGTCAGATCTCCACGGTCTTAAACCAGCCGTTAGATGGTTTGTTCATCTTTGAGAGGGGCAGCGAGCCCAGAAAGGCCAGAAAATACGATCTGAACAGCGATATGGCATATCGCAGTCTGATGATGGCCGGGCAGCAGGAGAAGCACGAAACCGGGGAGGAATATGGAAAGGAGGCTTTATGAGAAACATGGAAAGAACGGTCCTGCCGCTGGAAGAGCGGCTGAAGATGGCGGCAAAATCTCAGGCGACTTCGCCTGAGGCCGCCGCAAAGCTGGTGCAGCGGCTTTGCGGTGTGCACACGGCGTATTTTTTCTGCGGAACCGCGAATATGGACATCATGGCAGGGCTGATCGGCGAGTGTATGGAATGCCTGGAGGAGGAACTTTTTTATTACGGCGGCTTCTGCCACAGCTTTCGTATAGCAATCGAGCATGATAACGACTTCCTTGCTGCACTCTCATCCGGCGCGTTTCAGGATGATGTCTTTGACCCGTACCGGCCCGTCTGGGGCGTCCGGATAAATAATGCCCTGATTCTGCTGGGACTGATCCTGCTGGATCACGCAAAAGGCGGGATGAGATACCGGAACGTATATCAATGTACGCGGATGACTTTAAAGCAGTATCTGGATGCCCTGGTGGATCTGAGCTTTCAGGAGGACGGAACGCAGGATGGAGACCGGGCGGAGAGCTTCTGGATCTGGCGGGAATCGTTTCTGAAGGACAAAGACGGCGCCTGGACCATAAAAGAGGCTTTGGCCGATATCCTAAGGCGCTATATCGCCGCGTGGCAGGAATTCGATCATCTGGATCATATTCTCCGCTGCATGGGCGCGCTCTCCTGCTATCTGGAACAGGAAGAGGCGGGAAGAACCCTCCCGCCGGAGGAAGAAAAGTGCGTCCGGCGTTTCCGGGAAGCGCTCTGCCGGTATGGCACTGACCTGGAGGGATGGGAGCTGGTGGAGCAGGATAAGCGGTATCTGGATCCCCGCGGGTATTATTTCTCCCTGGCCTATGAATATCCGGAGGATGTGCCGGATCCCGGCAGCAGGAATGTCGCCGCGGGAACGCTGCGCAGCCAGATATTCCTCTCCGAGCGGGATTACAGTCCCGAAGCCTTAAGAAAGCTGGCCGAAAAATCGCCCTCCGAGGAGCTGCGGGAACTTTTGGAAAAGAGTATCTCCGAGGAACGGCTGGCCCTGGCCATGCGGGAGATCAATATAGCGGTAACCGATCTGTACATGCTGTTCGTGGAGCCCTATCTGCGGATGGAAGAATACCATTATGAGGGGCATCTGGAATAAAAATAAGCTTTTCTGTCAAAGGGATCAGATACAGAACGCGTCATAAAGCGGAACCGTCTTTTCCCGTCCTCAAAGCCGGAAATATGTTTACCCCTGCATACCAGGGTTTGTTCCTTGTGGATTTTTCGGAAATGAGGAAATCACTTTTTGCCAAAAACTCTTCTTGCGCTGATCCGCCCACGATAATATAATGGATGCAGTACAGCAGTACCGCGCAGGATTCTGCGCCTGACAGAAGGAGACGGGCACCGATGAAAACAATTTTCGTATCAAGCACATTTAAAGATATGCATTTTGAACGCGACGCGATTCAGGATAAGGTGCTGCCGGTGGTCAATGAGGCGGCGCGCAGGTACGGGCAGAGCGTGTCCTTCTGCGATCTGCGCTGGGGGATCAGCACGGAGGAGCTGGAGTCGGAGGATGGTTCGCGCAAAGTGCTTGAGGTATGTCTGGATGAGATTGACCGCTGTGATCCGCCCATGGTTGTAATACTCGGAGAGCGTTATGGCTGGATTCCGTCAGATGATCTGATCGCGGACGCGGCGGCCTATAAGAAGCTTCAGCTGGATCATCTCAAAAAAAGCGTTACGGCGCTGGAGATCGAGTACGGAGCGTTAAAGGGATCGAATGCGACGGACCGCACGCTGTTTTATTTTCGTGAGATTACAAATCATCCGCCGGAGGGATACGGCACGGAGGACGCGGAGCACGCCACGCTGCTTGCGGAGTTAAAGGAGCGGATCTGCCGGCTGACCGGCGGTCGGGTTCACACCTATCGGGTGACCTGGGAGGAAGAGCGGCAGGCGTTCGCGGGGATGGATGATTTTGCGCAGATGCTTTCCGGGGATCTGATGGAGCTGCTGCGGCCAGAGTGGGAAGAACAGGAGCGTATGACGCCGCACGAGCGGGAGCGGCGGACGCATCTGAACTTCGTGGAGGAAAAGGGCAGGGGATTTTGTGCGAGGCAGACGCTTGCCGGGCGGTATCTGCAGCAGATCCGGTCCGGGCAGAAGCTGACAATCATCCGGGGGGAGCCGGGAACGGGAAAGAGTACGCTGCTGTCTTATCTGGCGCTGGCGCTTGAGAAGGAGGGGTATGAGACGCTCCCTCTGATCTGCGGGCTTACCTTAAAAAGCAGTACGTCAGCGGACCTGATCCGGCAGATGGTGTATGAGATGGAATGCCGGCTTAAGCTGCCGCATTTTTGGGAGGAGCGGGGAGCCGCGCCGGCGGAAGAGGAGTGGAGGAAACGTTTGGACGAGCTGTGTACACAGTATGCAGCTGCGGACCGTCACCTGGTATTCCTTGTGGATGCCGCAGACCAGCTGCTGCCGGATGAGGCGAGAGAGAAGCTCTTTTTCGTGCCGGATCAGCTGTCGGAGCATGTGCAGTTTGTCATGACGTGCCTTGCGGATTTTCCGGTCGGGGGATATGCGTATTCCGTGCTGGGCGTGGTGGACGAACAGGAAAAACGTGAGATTATCGAGAGCATCCTTGCCTCACACGGCAGGGAGCTCTCTTCCGGTGTGAAGGATGCGATTGTGAAGAAACGGGCATCCGGATATCCTCTTTATCTGAGCATGCTGATTCAGCGACTGATTATGATGAATAAACAGGATTTTGACCGGATCGTGCAGGCGGGAGACGGGATGGACGCGATCACGATTCATCAGACGAAGATTGTAGAGGAATGCGGTGACTCGGCGGAGGAGCTCTCCGTGGAGCTGATCCGTGTCGCGGGGGAACGGATCGGTGGAACCTTTGCGGAAGCGGCTGCGGAGTATATCGCGGTATCGCGCTACGGGCTTCGCACGGATGATCTGTCCGGGCTTTTGGGGGAGAACTTCCGGATGCTTGACTTTGCTCATCTCGTCTCCTACATGAGCGGAAGCTTTCTGCTGCGCGAGGACGGGCGGTATGATTTTGCGCATAAAAGTATACGCGCAGGATTTCTGGCACAGTGCGGGGAACCGGAAACGCTTTATCGGACGCTGGAGCAGTATTTTGATACGCTACCGGACGGGGATGAGGTGAAGGATCGCGAATTTACCTATTTTTGTATTATGGCCGGGGATAAGAAGCGGTTCACGGAGTGTGTGACCCGTTACAACAGAGAGCGGCAGGTGTCAGAGATTCAGCTGTCGAATGCGGCCAGAAACCTTTACGCGACCAGCCTCGCGGACCGGGGAGCCTGGCTGTTTTCCCTGATGGATGAGATGGACGGAAGGGATGAAAGCCGGCGTTTTTTCTGGTTTATCAATGACGATTATCAGGAGTGCTTTGAGGACAGCGTGACGGACCGCGGGCTTCTGAAAGAGGTAAGGGAGCATGCCCTCTGGCTGACAGAGCGGATCTGTCGGGAAGCAGGGGAAACGGTATCCGGCAGACGCGCACTTGCTGCGGCGTGCACGGCGTTTTCTCACAGCTGTAAAGACGGGGAGACAGGGATAGGCGAGCGATCCTGTCTGCGTGAGCGGGCGCTTCTGATCTGGAGAGAGCTGCTGGCGGAGGACGGAAAGGATGTCGCAAATAAAAGAGGACTGGCCCTGGCGTTAAGGCTGGCGGGACTGGCCGGTCTTGAGCAAAAAAGCAGCGGGGCGGAGGAGGAGGCATTGCGGCAGCTTAAGGAGGCATTGTCCCTGCGCCGGGAGATTCTGAAGGAGGCGGGGAAGCCCGCGGATAAACGGATGCTGGCCGACAGCTGCGACGATCTGGCGGATCTGTACCGCGGAGATGTTTTTTCCGACACGGATGAGAGCAGGCCGGATGGGGTAAAACGAAGAATCCTCAGTGCGAAGGAGCGTGACAGGAAAGCATTTGAACTGCATCAGGAGGCGCTGTCCCTGCGCCGGGAAGCGTTCCGGGAAGAACCGTCGGAATACGGCAGAGGCCAGCTTTCCTTCAGCTATGAGTCAATCGCCGGGTGGTATCTCTCGAGCGGTGTTCCGGAATCGGCGGAAGAGGCGCGAAAACTGTATGAAGAAGAGATTGTTCTGTTAAAAGAAAATGCCGTCAGTCAGAGGACAGCAAACGACTACATACGCCTTGCGAGGGCCGCTCACAATGCGGGCAGGCTCTTAGCTTATGCGAACGCCACAGAAGAACAGCAGCGTGCGGCTGCATTGTGCCGGGAGGCAGTGATGCTGCAGGAGCGGGTTGTAAAAATGCTTGGGACGCCGGAGAACAGATGGCAGCTTGCGCGGTATCAGCTTACGCTGGCAGATATTCTGATTCGGTGTGGTGATGCCGCAGGACGCGGGACGGCGGAGAAGCTTTTGCGGGAGGCGGCGGAAACTTTGGAAGAGCTGACGGACGCACAGCATGGCGGGAAGGACGATGAACTGGCAAAAGCCTACCGCCTCAGAGGGGATCTGATGCGGGAAAACGGCGGGGAAGCAGAATCTGCGGTACAGGAGTGGCATCAGCGTTCGGCGGATGTTGCGGAAACACCGGAAGAAGCGGCGTACAGCTTTGCGGAGATACTGGAGCTGCTGGGGTATATGGAAGAAGAGGTGATCTCTATGATACCGGTAAATATGGTGCAGATGTTTCGCGACAAAGCGCTCGCAACCTATCAGAAGCACCTGGATCCGTCGCTTTCGCTCGAGGAGCAGCAGACCTCAGGGAAGACGGATATCATGCTTACGCTTCTCTTTACCCGCTATATGGCGGATGATGAGGAGCTGACCGGGATCGCGGATACCATTGATGAGAATGACAGAAAGGAACGAGGAGGAACAGCATGAGTGAAATTTTATTTGTGACGGATTTTGTGTGCCCGTACTGTATCGTGGCAAAGGAGGCGCTTCTTGCGGCCATGGAGGAGAACGGGATCCACGCAAAGATACGGATACAGCCGCTGGAGCTGACCGAGGAGCCGAACGAGCGGGTGGATACGTACCACGACGAGCAGAGAAAGAGCCACTACGGCATCCTTGAGGCTCCGGCAGAGGAGCTCGGGCTTGCGGTAAAATTTCCGCCAAACGTAGTGCCGCGTCCCTACACAAGGCTGGCGTTCGAGGGCTGGTATTTTGCGGAGGATAAGGGCTGCGGCGACCGCTATGCAGACCTCGTGTACCGCGCGTACTTTATCGATGAAAAGGACATCGGAGAGATTTCCGTGCTCGCGGAGCTCGCAGAGACAGCAGGGCTTGATCCGCAGGAATTCACGCAGGCTTTAACGGACGGCGTCTATACGGCGCGGGAGAAAGAGGCGGTGCGCTATTCGAGAGAAGTGCTTAAGGTGGAAGGCGTGCCGACGATCTATATCGACGGGAAGCAGGCGGAGCTCTCGGAGTACTCGAAGGCGGAGATGGCGCGGATTCTGCGGGAAGTGGCACAGTAAAGCGCAGACGGCGTTGCCCTGCGGGGACAGATGAGGCGAGTCGGAACAGAGGATCAGATGCGTCAGGTGCCGGGGAGCGTCAGACAGAGAAAAGACAGGGAGCAGGGAACGATGGCCACGATAAAAGAGATCGCGGTGATCATGTACCTCTTAAAGGTTGAGAAGGCAGACGCGGACTGGGATGCGGCTCATGGCGCGAGATAAGAGGAAGGATTTTTTCAGGGGCACAACGCCATGACAGACGTAGAAATAAGACAGAAAATATGCACAGTAAAAAACAGGCAGTTCGGAGTATGGTTTGAACAGCCTGTTTTCTGTCAGGGCTGGATCCGCTCGTTATTTACATTTTCTCACATGAGAAAAGTTTTCCGGAGTATGATAAAAATGAGCAGAAACTGGAAGAATGAAAGGCGGAGTATCAGAAAATTCTGGAAAGGCTTGACGAACTGGAGCGGCAGGAGGTGATCGGGGCGTTTGACAAGCGGACGATCATAGAGCTTTCCGGTGATGTGATTAAAGAGATTGCGCAGAAATATGAGAATGTGCAGAATGACATAGGTGATATGATGGACGGAGCTTTGATTGAAACGGAAGCACGAAGAATTTTAAACAAGGGCATAAGCGAAACAAAAAAGGAAACTGCACTCTTGTAGTTCAACGGCGTCTCCCCGTATATTTTTTCAAAGAGCCGGTAAAAGTGGCTGCGGTTTGAGAAGCCGAGCTCCTCGATGATCGCGGAGATGCTCAGATCCGTACCGGCGAGCAGTTCCCGCGCCTCCTCCATATAGATGGTCTGTCCGTATTCGAGAATTGTTTTCCCCGTATATTTTTTTACAATCCGGTTCAAATATTCGCCGTTATAGTGCAGCTGAGCTGACAGTTCCTCCCGCGTACATCTGCCGTGGTTCGATTTCATGATATGCGAGAGCCTGGAAAACAGATATTCCTGGCCGTCGGATTCGGAGTGGATCCGGATGATGCAAAACAGCGCGGGATCCGTCAGATACCGCAGCAGCCGGGAGAAGGCGCCTTTGATGAAAAACAGTGTATGTAATGGCAGTGGTCCGCGCCGGGTATGAGGCGGGAGAGATCACCGTGACCTTTACCGCCGAGGGCTGTGAGACGAAGCGGGTCGTGATCCCGGTGCAGGCGTGAACCGGAACAGAAAATCCGGATGATCGCCGCCCAGACCGTGTGATGTGCGGCAAAAAATCTGAATCAGGAACAGACAGAACAGAAAAGATGGGGAAAATATGAGAAATGTAAAATTTAACGCAGAGAATGGCTGAATTTTTGAAATAAAGTGAACCCGGAAACAGGAAACAGTTGCAATGCAGTTTCCTGTTTCTTATACTATTAAAAAGGGTGAAACACATGACCTTTTGACCCTGGCATCATATATATGATGTAGCGGAAGGAGTGAAACTGGTATGGCAACTGAGAAAAAAGCAAACATCCCACTGCCGGTCTATATCATTACGAAGTCCGGCGCAGGCTATAACGACGAGGGCATTCAGGACGTCTGTGACTTCGTTCTGAACAGCGACACGTCGGCCGCCGGCCCCCAGGGCTATGGCATTGACGAGAACACTACCGGCATTTTAGCACTGTCCGGCGCACACCTGCTGGACCCGGCCGTCCTGGCCAGGGAATTGAAAAACAATCCTGCGGCCCGTGTGATCCTGGCTACCAGGAACGACGGATCCTACACGCTGTGTGCTTATGGGCCAAACAAAAACGGCATGCCGCACGTGATCGAAATCCTGGAAGAAGCCGAAAAAAAAGGGCTCACCAGCCACAGGGCCCTGATACACGCCGCCTGCCCTGAAATGGAGGCTGAATTGTATGGAGGGGAATGACGTACGTCATGGACAAAGCCATGGCTGCATACTGCGTTAAGAATGTCCTGTCGGAACGTTACTGGCAAAGACATAGAAGAAGCGGAATCAGAGAATCCGGCCAGGACAGGCCGGTGTACGAAAGGAGAAGGAACGTATGCGCTATAAAATCAACACCGAAAATTATCACAATTTCCAGGTATACGAGATCAATAAGCTCGCCCCGCGCAGCTACTTTATCCCGTATCCGGACAGAGCGCAGGCGGATGCGGTTTCGGGAAGAGAGAGGCGTTACTGTTCGCCGAAGGTAGTATGCTTAAACGGCGAGTGGGATTTTAAGTTTTATCCGAAGCCGGCGGAGCTCCCGGTGATCATTGATACGGACGCAATGCAGTTTGACAAAATTGACGTCCCCTCCTGCTGGCAGTTCCGCGGATATGCAAAGCCGTTTTATGTCAATACGCGCTATCAGTTTCCGTGCAATCCGCCGAAGATCCCCACGACCGAAAAAGTCGCAAAGACCTTCTGCATGATGGGAGCCGATTACGGGTTAAAGCCCAGACGGCAGGATCCGGGGGAGGAGTATAACTTTGTCGGCGTCTATCGGAAGCGTTTTGCGGTGGAGGATCCCGGGAAACATTACGAGCTATCGTTTTTAGGTGTTGCGAGCTGCCTGGATCTCTACGTAAACGGAACATTTGTCGGTTATTCCGAGGGCGCGCACAATACGGCGGAGTTTGATGTCACGCCGTTTGTGGCAGAGGGAGAAAATGAGCTGGTGGCAGTGGTCCGCCGCTGGTGTACCGGGACATATCTGGAGTGTCAGGACATGTTCCGCAACAACGGTATTTTCCGCGATGTGCTGCTTCGGATCAGTGAGAAAAATGATATCTGGGACATCGGTTTTCAGACAAAAAAGACGGAATGCGGCTATACGGCTGCGGTAAATATCAAACTTTACGGCGACGATAAAGTGACCGTCACGCTTGAGGGGCACGGGATCAGTGAGCAGCGAAGGGTGATTCCGGCCCAAAAGAAGGCGACGGCGGAATTTAAAAATCTTTCTGTGGAGGAATGGACGGCGGAGAAGCCGGTGCTCTACAATCTGTACTGTGAGACGGAAGGCTCCTGCGTCAGGCTTCGGGTCGGTTTTAAGCAGGTTTCGATCCGGGATACGGTATTTTATCTGAATCAGAAAAAAGTGAAGCTTCACGGCGTCAATCACCATGATACCAGTCCGATGAACGGCTATACCTTAACGCCGGAAGAGATCGAGCGCGATATGAAGCTGTGTAAGGAGTATAACATCGATACGGTGCGGACATCCCATTACCCGCCGGATCCGTATCTGCTGGAGGTCTGCGACGAGCTTGGCATTTATGTGGTGGACGAGACGGATCTCGAGACGCACGGGACTGTCTCGCAGCACATCCCTCCGAACTTCAATCTGATCAGTGACGACCCGAAATGGGCCGGTCATTATGTTGACCGTGTGCGCAGGCTTTATCAGCGCGATAAATTACATGTGTCTGTCATCATGTGGAGTCTTGGAAATGAGGCCGGCGGTGTGTACAATATGGACCGGATGTATCACTATCTGAAAAAACACACCCAGCTTCCGGTGCACTATGAGAGTGTGGTTCACACAAAGCGCAAAGCCTATGACGTGGCGAGCGAGATGTATCCGCCGGTGAGCCGGGTGCATGAGATCGGAGAAAAGACCTGGAAGGTGAAGGAGATGTGCGACAGGCCGTATTTCCTGTGCGAGTATGTTCACGCGATGGGTGTGGGCCCCGGCGACGCGGAGAGCTACTGGAAAGAGATCTATGCGCATGACAACCTGATGGGCGGCTGTGTCTGGGAGATGGCGGATCACGCCGTGCTGCATCCGGACGGCAGTTACACCTATGGCGGCGATCACGGTGAGTGGGAGCATGACGGCAATTTCTGTGTGGACGGTATTTTTTATCCGGATCGAACGCCGTCTACCGGTGCGAAAATTATGCGCTACATTTACCGGCCGATACGTGTCAGCCGGCTCTGTGAGGATCAGTTTGAGATTTTTAATACGCAGGCGTTTACGGAGGGCAGCCGCTACCGCCTGGTATGCAGATGGAGCGACGGGACGGAGTTTACACTGACGCCAAAGGCAGGGCCGCTGTCAAAAGAACAGGTGACGATTCCGGTGGAGGAGCACAGGCAGGCTGCCCGTGCAGCCGGAACGGATCTTCTGCTGACCGTCACGACGATTGATACGGTGACGGGGCAGGAAGCTGCCAGAGAGCAGCTGATCTTAGAGGAGCATATCGCTGCGGCGCCAGAAGATGCGGGCGGCGTTTTACTGGACGAGACGTTTGTCGTAAAAAATGGCAGGCCGGAGATAAAGCTTGCGGACGGCCGCATGGAGACGCCGGATCCGTATACGATTCTGTTCCGGGCTCCGACGGATAACGACTATGGGATGACGGGCCACAGCACGGTGGAAGGTTATCTCGAACAGAAGGAGGAGGTGCTCTCCGTGGAGCGCGGGGAGAACCGTATCGCGGTGACAACACGGATCACCTGTAAAAAGAGCGTATTTATCTGCACGGATCTCTATGAGGGCAGCGCGGAGGGCATCGTGGTGACAAGCCGTCTGCACTGCGAGAAGGGAAAGGGAGACCTGCCGCGCTTCGGAAAGACGTTTCGTCTGGATGCGGACTTTTCCGATGTCAGCTACCTGGGAAGAAACGGCGAATCCTATGCGGATATGAAGGATCAGACGCAGATCGAGGAGGTGTCCTGTCAGGTGTCCGACATGACGGAGCCGAATATCCGCCCGCAGGAGAGCGGCAACCGTATGGACTGCCGGTGGGTATCGGTGAGCGACGGCGCGCAGAAGGTGACATTTACCGCGCTGGGCAGATCCTTTGAGCTCGGCATCAAGCCGTACAGCGATCAGAAACTGCTTGGAATGAAACATCGTGAGGATGAGGTGACGGCAGGAACATTCGTGACGATTTCCGCTTTTCAGATGGGGATCGGAACCGGAAGCTGCGGCCCGAAGACGAGGGAAACATACTGCTATCCGGTGAACCGGGATTATGAGCTGAAGTTTCTGATCCGGGTGGAAAAAACAGAGGCGTGACGCAGGCGGCCGGTGCGGGAATGCCGCAGGCATATGCAGGAAACAGGGGCATGACGCATATCATAAGATGCGGAAAGGAGAGGGGGTTCAGATGGATCATATCGCACAGTTTCTTGAGATGGTGAAGGAGTCGGACAACATCGTCTTCTTCGGGGGCGCAGGCGTCTCCACGGAGAGCGGCATTCCGGACTTCCGGAGTGTGGACGGGCTTTATAATCAGAAATACGATTATCCGCCGGAGACGATCTTAAGCCATTCTTTTTACATGAGGAATACGGAAGAGTTCTACCGATTTTACCGGGACAAGATGCTCTGCCTCACGGCGCAGCCGAACATCACGCACCGAAAGCTTGCGGTGTTAGAGGCGGCAGGGAAGGTAAAAGCTGTGATCACACAGAACATCGACGGCCTGCATCAGATGGCGGGCAGCAAAAAGGTCTTAGAGCTGCATGGCAGTGTGCATCGGAATTACTGTCAAAAATGCCAGAAAGGCTTTACCGCAGAATATATCTTAAATTCTGACACAAAAGTGCCGCTCTGTGATCAGTGTAAGGGGGAAATAAAACCTGATGTCGTGCTCTATGAGGAGGGACTTGACAATCAGACCATGCAGGATGCCGTCTTCTACATCAGCCATGCCGATATGCTGATCATCGGGGGCACCTCCTTAGCGGTCTACCCGGCAGCGGGTCTGATCGATTATTACCGCGGCCATAAGCTTGTGCTGATCAATAAGTCGACAACGCCGATGGACAGCAGGGCGGATCTGCTGATCCAGGCCGGGCTCGGCGAGGTGTTCGGACAGATTGAGCTTAAGGGTCAGGCAGGATCGCGATGAAGGGCGGCAGGCTGTTTCAGATTTTATATTGTATTCTGGAGCGCGGTACGGTGACGACGCCGGATCTGGCGGAGCAGTCAGAGGTATCCGTGCGCACGATCTACCGCGATATTGATGCGCTCAGTGCAGCCGGGATTCCAGTCTATGCAAAGAGCGGCCGGAGCGGCGGGATCTGTCTGATGGAACGTTATATCGGACAGAAAAACAGCGAAATCGGTGAATTTCCTGCAGCAATTAACCGCGTTCTTTTCTCAGAAGAGGAAAAACAGATCGTACTTGAGGCGCTTTACGGGATCTCCGCTTTGGATCATATGGACCCGGAACTGGCACTAAAAGTCGCGGCGCTGCTTCAGGCCGGGAGTGGAGAAAGCCGGCTGGAGGTTGATTTCTCACGCTGGGGCGTCGTGCCGCATGAGGATGCGAATTTCCGGCAGTGAAAGGATGCGATTCTCCGGCGCCGGGAAGTGATCCTGACCTATGCGGGGACGAGCGGGGAACAGACCGTGCGCACGATTCGCCCGATCCGTCTGCTGTGTAAGGCGGGCGCCTGGTATGTGAAGGCTTACTGTGTGAACAGGCAGGATTTCCGGATTTTTGAGCTCAGCCGGATACTTTCGCTTGTCGTGTCGGATGAGACATTTCCGCCGATGCGGTTTCCGGAGGAAAGCGACGCCGGGAAAGCGGAGCTGTCGGAGATTGCGCTCCGGTTTTCGGCGGATGCCGCATACCGCGTCTATGATGAGTTTGACGCCTCGCAGGTCACGGTGCAGGAAGACAATACCCTGACGGTACGGGCCTGGCTGCCGGAGGATCTCTGGCTGACCGGTTATCTTCTCTCGTTTGGCACGCAGGTGGAGGTCATTGAACCGGCATACCTGAAGGATACGCTCGCAAAGCAGGCTTATCAGATTTATCAAAAGAATAGCGGAAAAACCTGACACAGGCTGTCAGGTTTTTTGTGTTATACTGACATCAGAAGAGAGGAGGAGCAATATGTCATTTGATTTTAAAAAAGAATACAAAGAATTTTATCTGCCCAAAAACAAACCACAGATCATCGTGATTCCAAAGATGAATTTCATCGCCGTGCGCGGGCAGGGCGATCCGAATGAAGAAGGCGGCGCATATAAGCAGGCAATCAGTCTGCTATACGGAATTGCATTTACCATTAAGATGAGCGGGCGAAGCGGGCATGCAATCGACGGATTTTTCGACTATGTGGTTCCGCCGCTTGAGGGATTCTGGTGGCAGGACGGCGTGAAGGGGGTCGACTACGCACATAAGGAGACATTTCAGTGGATTTCACTGATTCGTCTGCCGGATTTTGTGACACAGGACGACTTTGCGTGGGCGGTTGATGAGGCGGAGAAGAAGAAAGGGACGGATTTTAAAAAGGCGGCATTTTTTACTTATGAAGAAGGAATCTGCGTGCAGTGCATGCATGTCGGCCCCTACGACGAGGAGCCGGCGACGGTACGCCGGATGGAGGAATACGCGAGGGAACAGGGATATGTACCGGATCACTCCGAGACGCGGTATCACCATGAGATTTATTTAAGTGATGCCCGTCGCTGCCGTCCTGACCGGCTCCGGACTGTGATTCGCGTGCCGCTGCGGCGGGTGTGAGGATCTGCGGATCGTTTCGGACTGCTTATAACGTCCAGTACTGACGGATATAGATCTGAGCAGTTTCAGGAGAAATGTTTATTTTTTTCGTGAGACGATCCGTGGTTTCTTCTTTTGAAGCACCGAGTTCCATGCAGGTTTCGATCAGAGATTTTACCATATATTCGGTGACGCGCTCGGTGACCTCTTCGGTGACGCGTTCAGTAACCTCTTCGGTGACGCGTTCGGTAACCTCCTCGGTGACGCGTTCGGTAACCTCTTCGGTGACGCGTTCGGTAACCTCCTCGGTGACGCGCTCGGTGACCTCTTCGGTGACGCGTTCAGTAACCTCTTCGGTAATACGGTCTGAAACCTGCTCCTCCGCCTCTTTTTTTGCTTCGTCGATCAGCCGTTTCCATTTTTCGATTTCTCTCTGCAGTTCCATCATATACCGCACCCCAATCTTTCTGCTGTTTTTCAGACGCACAATACCGTTATGGAGTTTTTTCAGCTCAGGATCCACTGCGTTGTGTCTGCTGGTGTGCCGGATATAGCGCAGCAGGTTTTGCAGCTCCGCATTTCCGCCAAGCTCTCCATCCGTATAGAGAAAAATCTTTCTCACACCGTCATTATACGCTATCTGAGGCATTTCTTCCACAACATTTTTTACCGTGTAAATCATTCTGTTTCCGCCGAACGGGTCATGTGACAGGATCCAGATGCTCCATAATTCCGGCAGCCTGTCGTAATCGACAGAGGTCTCTAAAAGCTTTACATCCATCAGTGACTGGTAATAACGGTTGCGTTTTGGGAGATTGCCGGTCTGCGTATTGTCCGGCTCAATATCGTAGATCCGCACGATTTCTGCATTTTCTTCCCGGATATCGATCTCACTGGCTGAGAGATCGAGACGGATGCCGTGATATTCCGTATCAAATCCGTGGATGGTTTTCTGACAGTCGATCAGAAGTTTTTTTACCTTCAGTCCGGTTGCACGCTCAATGATGATTTTTGTCATCAGATCCGCGGTTTCCGGATTCATCAGGGATTCTCCGAACAAAAAATCGTCGATGAGATCCATTTCCATCACGCTTTTTTTGTGTTTCATTAATCTGATATTTTGGTCCATAGGCCGACTCCTCCTGTTGTTTGAATTGTACAAGGCTGATTTGCAGTGTAGCGCATTTGCTGCTTTTATTATTTTGGAAAGTAATAACAGGACACATCTGACGGATGTGCATGCATCGGAATAAAATGATTGTAATGAAATAAGTTTTATAGATGACTTCTGATATGTACTACAAATATAGCAGGTATTGAGAAAAAAATCAACAGGGCAGATTTCATAAATATTAGTAAGCTATTTCCTGATATGCTGTTTTCCCATTTGCTGACCGTCTGAGGGGATACGGAGAGTACCTCCTCCAACTGTTCCTGCGTCAGCTTTTTGTTTTTGCGCGAGGTTCGTATTCTTGTTCCGATTGATTTCATCACGGATTCCCTTCCAATGCCAGAGCCACAGAAGCGCAGTGTAACGGGGGAGGTCTTTTGGTATATTCTGCGTCTGTCATGCATCAGATCCGGGATTTTTCCGGCGCTTATCCGGAGGATATGACACAACGAATGGCAGAAAAAAGGTAACCGCTTCGCGAGCGATTACCTTTTCATGAAATTGCGGGAGCAGGATTTGAACCTGCGACCTTCGGGTTATGAGCCCGACGAGCTTCCAGACTGCTCCATCCCGCGCTATATGGCCCGTTTTTTCTGCCGTGCCGCTGACATGTTGTTATTATAGTACTTTTACTGCCATTTGTCAAACATTTGTCGGAATTCATTCCAAAGTTCATCCAAAGTTCGCTGACGCCGCGTTACATTTCACTTCCGCGCCGTTCTTTCATTGATTTTCGATATACGACCGGGGCCGGCGTCACATTGACCGGGCAAGAATGACGCTTGCAATCGTCCCGGCGAGAGTGGCGAGCAGCGCTCCGGCGAGGGTATACCGGCTTTTTTTCACCTTTACGGTCATGAAATAGACGGACATCGTATAGAAAATGGTTTCCGTGCTGCTCATCATGATCGAAGCGGCATGGCCGAGAAACGAGTCCGCGCCGTATTCCTTGTAGAGGTCGAGCAGCAGGCCGGTCGCCGCCGAGGAGGAAAACATTTTTACCAGGGTGACGGGCAGCAGCTCCGGCGGAAAGCCGATTCGGCTGGTCAGACTTCCGCAGACATTCGAGACGGCGTCGAGAAAGCCGGAAGCGCGCAGGACGCCAATTGCAACCATCAGTCCGATTAACGTGGGCATAATGCCGATTACCGTCTGAAATCCGTCCTTTGCCCCCTCGATAAATTCTTCATAGATATTCTGACGGTTTAACAGCCCGTAGCCGACAATACAGAAGATCAGAACGGGGATGATCACGTCAGAGAGAAAGATCATTACTTTCATGCAATGTCCCGGAATCGTCGTTTGTAACAGTATATGAGATACCGTCAGGAGATATGTGATTTATTTTTGATTCATCTACCGGATGTTGGATGGTTCGGAGGGGTGACAATCAAATACAAATAAGAGAGGGATTTCCTCAATCCTTAAAAGGCTTTGTTCCAAAACCACTTTTGTTATTAATTCTCATTTTTTATACGAACCGTTCAGCCTTTTTTACACATTTTCCAAACCGCTCCGTTTACGAATGTAATTTGATAAAAGACGAAAAAGCGAAGAGCTTACACTCTCCGCTTCCCGTTCATCACTTTACAGAACACAATCGCCGTCACCGTACTCACCGCCGTGGCCAGGATCGCAGGACCCACGATCGCCGCAGGATTCACGCTGCCGTACTGGCTCCGGTAGGCGATGATATTCACCGGAATCAGCTGCAGGGACGAGATATTGATGATCAGAAAGGTGCACATCTCATTGCTGGCCGTGCCTTTTGGCACGGCGCGTCTGTCGGATGCGGGGAACCGTCTCTTCTTTTTCTTTCCATCGGCAAATGCCGAAACCGGATCCTGCATACCGTCCGTCTTTCTGCGCTCCTCCTCGAGCTCCTCTAAAGCCTCCATGCCCTTAAGCCCCGCCGGCGTCGCCGCCCAGCCGAGACCAAAAATATTCGCGATCATATTCATTGCGATATACTCATTTGCCGGGTGGCCCTTTGGGAGCTGCGGAAATAAAAAACGCAGAAACGGATTCATCCGTTTGGAGAGACCGGCGATCATGCCGGATTTTTCCGCGATTTTCATCAGACCGACCCAGAACGACATCACACCGGTCATCGTGATGCACAGCGTCACCGCCTCCTGCGCGGAGGAAAGCGCGGCGCTGGTTAATTCCGGCAGTGTTCCGTGAAACGCGGCATAGCTCACACCGATTAAAATCATTCCTGCCCAAAGATAATTCATAAAACCTCCATTTCGAAGCGTTTGCGTGACGTGTGACGGTGGCCGCATGGCTTATTTGTGACGCTCCGGCACAAATAGCCGTGTGAAAATCAGCGATCGTCTTTCACACTACATTCATTCTGAACACATCATGAGGGCAGGTGCTTTTGCCCACAGCAATATCATATGGTAGAAATCCGAAAAACATTACCATCTGACCGCGGCATAATTTCAGGCAATATCTCATAGGATATTCTGATATTAGAAGAGACTTCATGAGGTATCGCTATCTTGAAAACAATTCACCAGAGCGCATGCTGCCGAAAGGAGGATCGCCGGAGGCGGATACAAAGCGCCCTTGCCGGCCTGCTGCTTTTTCTGCTGCCTGTCTCAGGCTGCGCCGTACCGTTTTTCGGGGAAAAAGAGGCGTCCGGGTACAGCCGGTCTTCGACGGAGGCTGCTGCGGAGACTGCTGCTTTTGATGCATTTTTAGAAGAATTTTTCCGCACGGAGGTGACCGGAAATACGATAAACCTTCATTTTACGGTTGCGGATCCTCAAAATTACGGGATACAGGAGACACCCGTTACATTGGGGGAGATCTCGGAGCAGGCGCTGGCAGAGTCGGCGGCCGGAATGGAAAATCTGCTGTCAGTGCTGGACGAATTCGACTACAAATATCTTGACGCCGGACGGCAGTTAACCTGTGACGTGATAAAAGAATACCTGAAAACAGAGATGTCCGTATCAGAGCTTGTATATTATGATGAACTTCTGCGCCCATCCACCGGGATACAGGCGCAGCTGCCGGTGCTGTATGAGGAATATCGTTTTTATGAGAAAAAGGATGTCGAGGATTACCTGGCGCTGATTGCGCTGACGGATGAGTATTTTTCACAGATCGTCGCCTTTGAACAGAAAAAGGCGCAGCTTGGGTTGTTTATGTCTGATTTTGCCTGCGATACGATCATTTCCCAATGTGAAACCTTTATTAAAAATCCGGAAGAACACTACCTGATTCAGACGTTTGAGCGCAAGGTGGATCAGATGGAGGGCCTGACGGAGAGCGAACGTGAATCGTACAAGGTCAGAAACGAGACAGCGGTAAAGGAACATGTTCTTCCGGCATACCGGATGCTCGCCGATGCGCTGACGGGGCTGCTCGGAAACGGAAAGAATGAGATGGGACTCTGCTATCTTCCGGACGGAAAGGCATATTATGAATATCTGGTGCGGCACAACACCGGAAGCAGTGAGGGTGTGAAGGAGCTTCAGAGGAGGATCAGCGAGCAGAGAAACAAGGATCTGACTGAGGCCGCGGTCCTTCTGACGGACCATCCGGATCTGAAAAAAAGAAGCGCCGGCATCGCGCTGACTGGGCGGGATTCGATCGCCACGCTGGAGGTATTAAAGCAGGAGATGGCATCGGAATTTCCGGAAGCGCCGGAGGCGGAGTATACGGTCAGCTACATTGATGCGTGTATGGAGGAATATATGGCGCCTGCCTTTTACATCACAGCTCCGATCGATGATTATGGGAAAAATGCGATTTTCATCAACGCGTCGACGGATGTGACCTCCATGCGCTATTTTACAACACTCGCCCACGAGGGATTTCCCGGTCATCTTTATCAGACCGTGATGTCTTATGAGGCGGGACTTTCCCCGGCGCGGACGGTCTTAAACTTTCCGGGCTATGTGGAGGGATGGGCGACATATGTAGAAATGATTTCCTACAGATATGCCGGACTGGAAGAGGAGCTCGCCTCTCTGATGTCGCATAACCAGTCCGCGCTGCTGAGCCTCTACGCATCGACGGATCTCGGCATCCATTATGACGGATGGAGCTTTTCGGATGCGGCTGCTTTCTGGGAGACCTACGGGATCACGGACCAGAATGTACTGCGGGAAATCTACGAGCTGATCGTGGAGGAGCCGGCGCATTATCTGAAATATTACGTCGGATATCTTGAATTTCTGCGGTTGAAGGAAACGGCCCAGAGAACCTACGGCAGCGATTACAGCGATATCGCGTTTCACCGCGCCGTACTTGAGATCGGCCCCGCGCCGTTTCCTGTTGTGGAACAGTATCTGGATGCATACTATGATGCCGGGACAGGAAACACCTGATCCCGCGCCTTTGGATCGCGCTGTGTTTTTTGCTCCCGAATCCCGGTATGATGTATTTATGCGATCAGGCAGTCTGCGCAGTCTGTGCCGGGCAGTCCGAGGCAGAACGCCGTGCAGAGGAGCATGATCGCCCGGCAGCCCCCGGTGATTACAAGAGTCGTCGGAGAGATTTCGCTGCGCAGGTTCCGGAAACGGATCCTCTCGTTCGGGTCGGGCCCTGCGGTGGGTTCGTCCGGAATCAGAATGCGCGGGGGGTTTAACAGAGCCCCATGCGCTGTATCAGGAGTGCGTCTGTATCCATGTGCACCTCCTTTCCTGTCTGCGTTTCAAATGGAATAACGTGCAGGAGAGATAAAAGACAGGATTTGTTTACTGAAAATCAAACGAATCACCCCAGACTTCGCGGCAGAGATCGACGCAGTATTCCCGCGAGAAGGCGGGATCCTGCAAAAGAATGGCGTGTTCCGCGGCGAGTGTTTCGGTGTAATCCGATAAAAACCAGACGGAGACGCCGTCTGGCCCTTCCGATAAATGACAGACGACCGGCTTTATATCATAATCCGTAATGGTCACATCACCGTCCGGCGTGCGCCCGATCGTAACGTCCGCCATGCCGCCAACCATGCGGTCAGCGATTCCCTCACCGGAAGAGGAGGTCCAGTTGACAAAATTTCCGAGGGAATAGTAGACCAGCATTTCATGCCCCTCGTCGTCACGCAGCCATTCAATGGGCTCAATGACATGCGGATGCGTGCCGATACACAGGTCTGCGCCGTTTTTCATAAAAAGATCCGCCCAGTATTCCTGCTCCGCGGATGGGATAAGCTGATATTCAATCCCCCAGTGCGGACAGACAATCGTAAAATCCGCCAGCTTTTCCGCCAGTGCGAGATCTGCCCGCACGGTCTCCTCTTCCAGAAGATTTACCGCGTCAGGCATGGAGGCGGGCATGGAAATGCCATTTGTACCATAAGTGTAGTTCAAAATAGCGATACGAATGCCGTCCTGCTCATAGAGAAAGATGCGTCCGTACCGCTGTCCCCATCCGCTGCCGGTCGCGACGGAAAAGTCATCGCCGTCCGTGCCGTCGCCGTCTTCCGTGCCGCTGCCGTCGCAGATCCCGAGAACGGCGATATCCGGGTACTGTTTCCAGTAGGTCAGGCAGTTCTGAATGCCGGCCGCCCCTTTGTCGAGGGCATGATTGGTCGCATGGAGGATGACGTCAAAACCGGCGGCAATCAGTGCGTCCCCCAGTTCATAGGGCGCATTAAAGCAGGGATAGCCGCTCACGCCAAGCTCACTGCCGCCGATGATCACCTCCTGGTTGACAAGTGCGAGATCCGCGTCCCGGATTGCAGTGTCTGTATTTGCAAACAGTGAGTCAAAACAATAACTTCCGTCCTCCTGCAGTCCGCTCTCGGCAACCGGCGTATGAAGCAGAATATCGCCGACCATGACAATCGAGATCTCATCTGCCGGTGTGTCCGGATCGCCGCCGGATGTATCTGCGGTCTGCCCGGCATCTTCCGAAGGTGCCTGCGGATGATATAAGGCGGGTGGAATCGTTTCTTTTTCCGGTCCTCTACATCCGCAAAAGACAAATGAAAGACAAAATAATGCCGATAAAAGACATGATTTCGACGTAATATTATGTCGTACCTGAATATTGTTGTTTGCTGTATTCTTTTTCCGTGTATCCATGTTTCCCTCCATGCCGGAGCATTTTTGTGAAAGCCGCGAGTGAATTGTGAAAGACATGAGCCGGATATCAGACCGGGCTCTGTGATTTCGGGTCCGCGGCTTTGGAACAAACCCGCGATGGAAACATCAGCACATCGGTGTGATTTGTCAATCCTACACTGCCGCTTCCGGATACGTTTCGTATTTCACGGGGGCTTTCAGTTGCCGGCTGCGTTTTAGAGGCTGTCCTCAGTGTATTTTCGGTTCTCTGCATCGGATAACAGCGCCTGGTATACATCCCGTTTGGAGATGCCGCGGTCCTTCGCGACAAGCTTCATCGCTTCTTTCCGGTTCATGCCTTTTGCTTCATAAAGCGCCATATGGTCCAAAAGCGGCATTTCATCCCATGCTTTATGCTGTTCGGCACGAAGCTCTTCATATGTCTTTCCATGGATGATAAGGACATATTCTCCGCGAGGTTCATTGTCTTTATAATAAGAAATCAGATCAGATATTGTCGATAATGTCTTTTCTTCGTAGCGTTTTGTAAGCTCGCGGCAGACGGCTGCCTGCCGGTCGCCGAGCACGTCACAGAGTTCATCCAGTGTTTTTTTCAGATGATGAGGAGCTTCATAAAGGACAATGGTACGTGTTTCTTCCTTTAAGTGTGAGAGGATTTCTGCCCGCTCTTTTTTCTCCCGCGGCAGAAACGCTTCGAAGGCAAACCGCCTGGTGGGGAGCCCCGACATGGTGAGCGCTGTAATACACGCCGCCGGACCAGGCAGGGAGGTAACCGTGATACCCTCTTCGGTACAGATGCGCACAAGCTCCTCTCCGGGATCAGAAATCCCGGGGGTTCCGGCGTCCGTGATCAGAGCGATATTTTTTCCTTCCCGCAGCCTGTCCACAAGCTGCCACGCTTTTTCTATCTTATTATATTCGTGATAACTTGTCATAGGCGTTTTGATCTGAAAATGATTCAGCAGGCGGATGGAATTCCTGGTATCCTCCGCGGCGATCAGATCGACTTCACGCAGTGTGCGCAAAACCCGAAGCGTGATGTCCTCAAGGTTGCCGATCGGAGTGGCGCACAGATATAAAGTTCCGGTCATAAGTGCCTCCTTTCAGGGAAAACAAAGCCCCTCCTCATATGGTATAAAAGCGGCGGCAATCTGTCAATGAACTTCAAAAGCTTTTCATCTTCTTCATAATATGTTAAGATATGCTTATTCGACAGACAATGTTTGTGAAAATACGGCCGGCAGGGTACGGAAAGGTATGGTGGCGGAAATGGATATGAGAAAACCGGCGGAGAGCCTGTTTGAAGATATGGTTGAGGTTCAGAAGGCGGTCGCAAAAATCGTGATCGGAAAAAATAAAGAAAACACGGACGCTGTGATGCGGTCGAGTACCAATATTCTGGCCCGCCTGACAAAGCTTGAGGACAAGGTGGAAGACATCTGGCAGATGGAGACAGAGCGGGCAGCGGCGGAACAGGCAGCGGACCGTTCCGCGGAGGAACCGTCAGAAGAATCTTCTTTTGAGAGAACCTCCATCGGTCAGGAAGAGCTTCTTTTGCAGAGGATGCAGGAGGAGGCGGACCGTCAGGAGCAGAAAAAAGAGCTTGCGGAGCTCGGCGAGTTCGTCAGAAACAGCTTAAAGCAGGCAGTGGATATCATGGCGGAACAGCAGCAGGAGCTGAAGCTGATCCGGGGGCAGCAGACCGTGCTGATGGAGCGCCTGGAGCGAATGGAGCAGGAATATCTGTCCCGGCCATTCCGGGGGAGCGGGGAAGAGGAGGCAGCTGCACAGTCGCCTGCAAAGACGGAGAAAGAGGAAACAGATCCGCAGCCATCCGGTGAGCCAGGGCGAGAGGAGGCAGCTTCACAGTCGTCTGCAAAGGCGGAGAAAGAGGAAACAGATCCGCAGCCATCCGGTGAGCCAGGGCGAGAGGAGGC
>CAJUNX010000002.1:37091-117170 GCA_910587865.1 uncultured Roseburia sp. | reverse complement strand
AGCTTCACAGTCGCCTGAAGGAAAATGGGAAGAAACGGAAGCAGTGGCTTTAAAATCCGACTATTTTGAGGAATTCGCAGGACCGGAGTCCGGATCCGAAGAGAGGGAGAGAAAAGATCAGCGGCCAGAGTCCGGATTTCATGAAGATGGAGCCGATTTCGAGATCAATGATTTTGTATTGCCGGATGATTTTTCGCAGTTTAAAGAGACAGACCGGCCGGCAGAGAACAATCTTTCGGATGAGGAGATTGACTTTATGATCGACAATCTCAATCTTCCGGAAGATCCGGCAGATTTTATGATCGATAATCTGGATCTGCCGGGGGATATGGATCAGGTGCATGCTCTGTTCCTGGAAGAAAAACGGCGGGGGGAGGAAACGCCATCCATGCCGGAAGATCCGGCAAAGGCAAACGGAATGTCATTCGTGCCGGAAGATCCGGCAGAGGCAAACGGAATGTCATTCGTGCCGGAAGATCCGGCAGAGGGAAGCGTAACGCCATTCATGCCGAAGGATCCGGGGGAGGTGGGAGAAGCGCCGTTCATGACAAAAGAACCTGAGGAAAGATCTCTGGATCAGGGAACCGAAACCGGTGAAGCCGTGTCTGCGGCAGGGCAGCCGGCGGGAATCGAAGTCTTGCCTGTGCCGGAGCAAATCGGGGAAGTAGAATCCGTGAAACAGGATCGGGAGAAAGAGGAAGAACCGAATCCCGGGCGGGAAGAGTCCGTGTCGATGGAGATTGCAGAAGAGTCCCCGGATCAGGAAACCGAAACCGGTGAGGCCCTGCCTGTGACGGAACTTCCTGCGGAGAGCGAAGTATCCAAAAATGCGCGGCCGGCCGGGCAGACACCGCCTGCTGAAAGGGCACCCGAAAAGAAGGGAGAGCCGGGCAGACAGAGAAAAGAGGAGCGGCCCAAGCAGCGGTCGGGAGCAGAGAGCCGGCAGCAGGCCGGACCGCAAAAGGCCAGGGGGGCTGCTGCCGTTATCCCGGATCGGATGATGACACCGGAAGAAATAGCTGCTCTGCTCGAGGACCTGTAGATCAGATGTGAATATGTCATTCTGCGACAAATGTAATAATGTTTTTGATGATCTGAACGGCTGTTTCCATGCCTTCGACACTGACATGCTCAAACGGTCCGTGGAAAGCGTGTCCGCCTGTCCCGAGATTCGGACACGGGAGACCGCGGAAGGTCAGAGTTGCGCCGTCGGTACCGCCGCGGACCGGAAATGATACCGGTGTTAGCCCTGCGGCGGTAATGGCGCGTCTGGCAAGTTCCACAACGTCGGGATGCGCGTCGATTATCTCTTTCATATTAAAATAAGAATCCGTCAGAGTAAGCGTGACAGTGCCGTCGCCATACGTCTGATTGAGCTGCGATTCGATTTCCCGCAGACGCGCCTTGCGCGCTTCAAAACGACCCTTGTCGTGATCCCGGACAATGTAGGAGGAAAAAGCAGAGGTGACGTCTCCTTTCAGATCCATCAGATGATAAAATCCTTCCCGTCCTTCCGTGCGGGCAGGAATTTCGTCTGCCGGGAGCATTGACTGGATTTCACAGGCGATCAGAACCGCATTCACCATGACATCTTTCGCCTCGCCCGGGTGAACGCCTTTGCCGCGGATGGAAAAACGGGCGCTGGCCGCATTAAAATTCTCGAAAGCCACCTCACCCTCATAACTTCCGTCTAACGTATAGGCAAAATCCGCCTTAAAATAGTCGAGATCAAACAGCTCCGCGCCGCGTCCGACCTCCTCGTCGGGGGTAAAACCGATCCAGATATCTCCGTGCGGCTGTCCTGAGGCCATCAGCTCTTCCACGGCCGTCAGTATTTCCGCGATTCCCGCTTTATCGTCGGCTCCGAGCAGGGTTGTCCCGTCTGCTGTTATGAGCGTCCGCCCGGTCAGATCCTTCAGATGCGGAAAATCAGAAACACGGATCGATTCACCGCTTCCCTTCAGCAGAATATTTCCTCCGTCATAGGACGGAATGATCTGCGGTTTTACGTCTTTTCCGGAATAATCGGGCGATGTGTCCATGTGCGCGATAAAACCGACAGCCGGCTTTTCTTCATATCCCGGTGTGGCGGGAAGCAGGCCGTAGACATAGCAGTGATCGGTCAGCACGACCTTCTCAAGCCCAAGCGCCGAAAGCTCTTTCTCCAGCATCTGTCCCAGATCGAACTGACATTTTGTGGATGGAATCGGCGCCGACTCTTCTTCATGCTCTTCGGATGCTGTCCAGCAGGCAGCATATCTTAAAAACCGTTCCTCTACGTTCATAAAAACCTCCTTATAATGAATTGATAAAAATAAAATAGCACATTCGAAAAAAAATTTAAAGTTTTTATAAAAAAAAGCTTGCATTTTAAAAAAAGCTGTTATATAATAACTTTCGTGCTCGAGAGAGCAGTGTTTCAGAGAAACACATCGGACGCGCCACTAGCTCAGCTGGCAGAGCACCTGACTCTTAATCAGGGTGTCCAGGGTTCGAACCCCTGGTGGCGCATTTATGAATTTATGCCAATGTTATAACCACGTTATAAAGTACTAATGATGAAGCTCAAGCGCTCGTTGTTAGTGCTTTTTTTTTGTTTCAATGCTGTTTTTATCTTTGTTTCCCAGACAGAATAAATTGAATCTTCCCATTGTATGTGATAAAATAAAAAAGACATAAATTTGTGTGCGGTCTGATAAACGATGTTAGGAGAAAATGAGATGGAAAATGGAAGTGCAGTGCAGAAGAGAAAAGGGCTGAATCTGATGGCAAAGATTCTTTTGCTGGTGCTGATACCGCTGATCATCCTTGTGGTGATGTCAGGGCTGGCGATCCGGTCGCTGGGGATCTTTGTGTCGGAGCGTGTTGTGGAGCATGAGCTGAGTGCAACCGCATATTCGATTAAGGTGACGCTGGCTCAGCTTGGAAGCGGCGGAGATTACAGTTACGACGGAGAGACTTTTTACAAAGGAGATTTTAATATCTCGGAGAATCAGGGCACACTGGACGAGTTTATGAATGCTACGGATGTGAATGTGACGGTGTTCTGGGGGGATATGCGTGTGGCGTCAAGCGCGCGGGACGAATCGGGAAACCGGATCATCGGAACCAGACTGGACGCGAAGATTTATGATGAGGTAAAGACAAACGGATCGTATTTTACCAGCAAAACCGTGGTTGGGGGCAAACCGTATTTTTCATATTATGAAGTGCTTTACAATAATGAGGGGGCGCCGGTCGGTGTGCTGTCCACCGCGATGGAGGCCGGTACCACGCGGGACATTTATGAGGGACGGATGCGCAGCAGCGTGATCTTTATGGTGATTATCGCGATCATTACCTGCGGGCTGATTGCGGCGGCAATGATGATGATTGTACAGGCGATTTCCCAGGTGGTTCAGCGGCTTGATGCGATGGCGGAGGGAGATCTCAACCGCGAAGTCAGCGGAACGCTCGTCAGGAGAAGCGATGAGATCGGCAATATTGCACGGGCGGTACATACACTGGTACTCGGACTGGCGGCGATTGTGACCAATATACATAAATCAGCAAATTCGCTTGACGGATTTACCGGAAAATTCCGGAAGAATTTCAACACGATCAACGAGTCGATCCGCAATGTCAATATTGCGGTGGAAGAAATCGCAAACGGCGCGACGCAGCAGGCGAATGAGATGCAGAACGTCAATAATCAGATCGGCGATATGGGAGATGCGGTGAACGAGACGAGCCGGAACGTCGAGACACTGATGGAAAGCACCAGGGAGATGCAGAGCCATAATCAGCTGTTAAATCAGACGCTTGATGAGCTGGCAGAGATCAGCAACCGGACCAGGACATCGATTGATGAGGTGCACGAGCAGACAGACATCACCAACAGATCGGTCATGGAGATCGGCAATGCGATCAATATGATCACCGACATCGCGAGCCAGACAAACCTGCTTTCCTTAAACGCCAGCATCGAGGCGGCGCGTGCGGGAGAGCACGGAAGAGGATTTTCCGTGGTGGCTGACGAGATCCGGCAGCTTGCAGATCAGTCCAGCGAGACGGCAAAGAAGATCGGCGGGATCGTAGAGGAGCTGATTCAGAATTCCAACATCAGTGTTGAGACGATGCAGAACGTTCTGCAGGACATCAGCAATCAGAATGAGCGTTTAAGCGCCACGCAGCAGGTGTTTGAGGATCTGAATGAGGAGATGGGGAATGTCGTAATTGCAATCAACAACATCTCCGGACAGATGGAATCTGTCAGCATCGTAAAAGACGATGTCACACGCAGCATGGAGAGCCTGGCAGCGATTGCAGAGGGGAATGCGGCAAGTACGGAGCAGACCTCCGCATCCATGGTAGAGCTTGGAAATATCGTCGAGGAATGTTATCATGACACGGATGAGCTGGTGGACATTGCGCACAATATGACCAGTGATGTGAACCGTTTCAGAGTGTAAAATAAGACCGGATACCGGCGGCAGACCTGCCGCCGGTTTTTTGTGCCATTAAAAAGGTTCAGACCTGCCGGGCACATAAAAGCAGCGGTGCATTACGGGGAGAGGATGGCATGCTGCGGCACGGCAGTCAGTTTGCAGATCGGATTGCCGAGGGAGGAAAACTTTTCCTCGTATTCCGTCATGACATTATCCTGACTGAGCGCGGGATCATGATGCAGATCTCTGGTAGAAGACACAAGCCTCCAGCCAGAAGCTGCGATCTCATCTAAAGAGAAAGTAAAGAGGTCCTGATTATCGGTCTTAAATTCCAGCCGGCCATCCGCCGCAAGCACGGCGGCATACCGCTCTAAAAACGGATGCGAGGTGAGCCGCCGTCTGGCGTGCCGT
Organism: uncultured Roseburia sp.; assembly: GCA_910587865.1. GTDB lineage: Bacteria > Bacillota > Clostridia > Lachnospirales > Lachnospiraceae > Roseburia. The sequence goes on along the minus strand of CAJUNX010000002.1, from coordinate 112,332 downwards.
TCTTTGGGCCAGGGATCGGAGAAATTGAGATAGATCCGCGCCACCTCGCCCGGTGAAAAGATAAGCGCAAGTTCCGCTGCGTCCATACAGAGAAACTTAACATTGGGAAGCGGATCCGCCTGCATCTTCTGCAGGGCGCGGAGCAGCACGCTGGAATACCGTTCGATACCGAGATAGCGGATATCCGGATGCAGCGAAGCCAGCTCCATGAGAAAGCGCCCCTTTCCCATTCCGATCTCGATGTGGAGGGGACCGGGGGAGGGAAAGGCATCCTGCCAGCGCCCGCGGTAAGATGCCGGTTCTTTGATACAGTAAGGACTTTCGCCGATGGCGGTATCGGCTCCTTTGATATTTCGTAATCGCATTTGACTGACCTGCCTTTTCATATTCTGCATGCAAAGTATTCTACAACAGATTGCCGGATAAAAAAAGTGTTTTTAAAAGAAAATGATTGCATGTATTTTTTTGAACGCTTATACTGATACTAATATATGGAAACGGGAAGAAAACAAAGCGCGGCCGGAAGGCTGAAAGGGGGCTGCGCAGCTGTTTGTAATAGACAGGAGTGGAAAGAATGCAGAAAAAGAATATTCTGGTCAGGGTCACCGTTTTTTTTCTGAGCCTGACCATCTTTTTACAGATCGGACAGATCGATGTATCCGCTGCGGATTACTGGCCGGAAGGGCCGGCGGTGGAATCGCCGAATGTCATTCTGATGGAGATGTCGACAGGAACGGTACTCTATGAAAAAAACAGCATGGAACGGAATTACCCGGCGAGTATCACAAAGATTCTGACAGCGCTGATCGCGCTGGAGCATTCCGATCTGAATGAGATTGTCACGTTTTCCGATGAGGCGATTGATAATACGGAAGGCTCGGGGATTGCACGGGATTACGGGGAACAGATGACGATGGAACAGTGTCTGTATGCGGTGATGCTGGGGTCTGCAAATGAGTGTGCTTATGCGGTGGCGGAGCATGTGGGAGGCACGGTGGAAGCGTTTGTGGATATGATGAACGCGAAGGCCGCTGAGCTTGGCTGTCTGGATACGCATTTCTGCAATCCGCACGGACTGTTTGAGGAAGAGCACTATACGACGTGCCATGATATGGCGCTGATTGCGAGGGCGGCTTACCAGAATGAGAATTTCCGGATTATCACAGGCACGGCCCGCTACACGATACCTCCGACGAACAAGCACGATGAGCCGACACCTCTGACGAATCACAATGAGATGCTTTATCCCTGGCAGACACTGAAATACCGTTATGAATACTGTACCGGGGGCAAAACAGGATGGACGGCGGTGGCGCGGTCGACGCTGGTCACGTATGCGGAGAAGGACGGCATGTCGCTGGTATGTGTGGTCATGCATACAGAGCCGCCCAGCCAGTGGGTGGACAGCACAAACCTGTTTGAATACGGATTCGACAATTTTCAGATCTGCAATATCGCGGACAACGAAACCAGGTATGACACGTCAAAGGCGGCGGATGCCGGGATATTAAACAACGGAAACAGAGCATTTGTGGATATTGACGAGAATGCAGGTATTATTCTTCCAAAGACGACGGAGTTTGCGGATGCAGCATCCGAGATTCGGTACGATTCGGTGCGTGAGGATGTAGCGGGAACACTTGTATACACGTATGCCGGACGGGAAGTCGGCAGAGCGGATATCGTGAGAACGGGAATTGAGATACAGGGATTTGTGTTTGATAACCAGAAGGAAGAGACACAGAACGGATCGGAAGAGACAGGACGAAGGCTGATACAGATTAATCCGCTGCTGATTACACTGATCGTAGCTGCCGTGGCCATTCTGGTATTTCTGCTTTTTGTGATAAAACATTTTGTGGACAATTATTATATCATCCGGCATAATATGGAAGTGAGAAGAAGCCGCAGAGAGCAGTTTCGAAAGGTCAGGTCAAGGAGACGGCACAGGCGCAGAAGAAGATGGTAGTGTGTCGGATGAAAGCGGTACATCCAGATATAAAAGGATAATTGACAAAAGACGACAAAAATATGAAAAATATTTTGTCGTCTTTTGTTATACAGACATAAAATAAAACACGGAAAATTATCTGACAATTAAACTGTTCAGGAGAATTTCAAGCTGTGTCGGGTTTTTGGTGTAAAAGATAATACCGTTGGCAACCTCCTGCGCAGTCAGGTATTTGCCCTCAAAAAGAGGGGAATCCCCGATGAGATGAAGCAGGTATGCGGTGACGGAAGCATCCGCTTTCAGAAACAGCGGTTTGTAGGAATCCATGGAAAAGACGGCGGCATCCGCTTTGCCAAATACGTACTGCAGCTCTTTTTCCTGCTCGAGCTGATCGATCGTCTTGTTCGGAATGAAATAACCGGCATCGTTTTTCGGCATCTGCAGGGAACGGACCGCGCGCTGCACCTGCTTGGTCAGAGCGCCCGAAGGCGGATAGAGGGATTCAAAATATGCCATGAAATCAGAAGCATTGCGAAAATGCTCGTTCTTTCCGTTCTCTAAAATCTCGGTCATCAGAATCCGTCGGATAATGCCCTCACATGTTTCACGGGAAGGGTTCTTCCGGAGAGGTGTCCTGGAGTAATCCATAATGTCTCCTTTCTCTGTGTGTAATGTCTTTTAGATATTATAAGACAGACAGAAAGGAAAAACAAGTCCAAACAGGACATTGAGGGATGAATTGACAAATGAGAAAAGATCGCGTATAGTAATAGGAAAAGAAACGCCACAAAAATACACGGAGAGCGGAGAAGTTATACGTTTTATCTGGAAAACCGATTCTGCTGTCCGATCGGGAATGCCGAGCGTGATTATCTGGCGGCATGTCCCGATGCCGGGGCAGTCGTTTTGCCCCCGCATCATATCCTTACGTCAGAAAATGCACACAGGAAACGGAGAATTCATATGTCAGATTCATACGTTGTAAATGAAAAGAGGGAATTGATTTTAGACCGTGTGAAGGAATTCATCGATCAGCACGGCGGTGTTGTCCGGAAAAAGCAGCTGAATGAGCTGGGGATTGATTACCGGAGGATTCTTGACTTTGTTGAGAAGGGAGACCTGGTGCGGATTAAAAACGGCTACTATACCATCCGCATCAGTGATTTTACGGAGGAAGAGCTGATCGCGAAGCTGTTTCCGGACTGCGTCTTAAATCTTGACACGGCGCTCTACGCCTATGGTTATCTTGAGAACCGGCCGTTTGGTTTTAAACTTTCCGTGGACAAGAATACGTCAAAGTCGCGGTTCAGGCTGGATTATCCGCAGGTTACGCCGCTCTACGCGGAGCCTGAGACCCTGGAGACGGGAGTGACTGTCATCGCCTATGGCGGGGCGCAGATGAAAATCTTCGAAAAGGAACGTCTGGTCTGCGAATGCCTGAAATATGAAGATAAAATGGAACGTGAACTGTTTAAGGAAGGGCTGCTCGCTTACATCCGTGATCCGAAGAAGGATGTCGCGCGGCTGATGAAGTACGCCAGGGAGCGCAAGGTGGTAAAAAAAGTGCAGACAATGATAGGAGTATGGCTTTAAATGAAACACACAGTGACAGAAAGAACTGCGTTGAAAGCAAAAAGTGAAGAGCTTGGAATCCCGTTTTCGAACCTGCTGGCGGGTTATGTGCTTGAGACGCTGATGTATCTGATTGAGGATTCTCCGTTTTCCCTGTTTCTCTGGCTGAAAAATGACACCGCACTTGGGGTCGGACAGTACCGCAAAGGGAATATACTGACGCTGGAATTTGCCTATATCACAGATCCGCTCGTCGTAAAACGGGGCGACGCGGCGCCCGGACAGGTTCTGTCGCTTAAGATGGGATATGTGATGCTCGCCTATATTCTGAAGGCGGAAAAGACGCCGGAGATTAAGTGGAAGGGCCGTGCGTCCATGAAGGGGGAGATGGTGGAACTTGAGATCTCGGGTGAATTCGACGAGATGACGGTTCCAATCCGTATCCGGGTCGCGGAGCTTATCTGGACCGGAATGGTGCCGGAGCGCAGGACATTTCCGCTGTTCATGGAGAACGGAAAGCAGATTCCCTATCTGCAGTATCCTGCGGAAATCGTTCTCGCGGAGCAGATGTTTGAGATTATAAAAAATATGGAGCTCCTGCCCGAGATGGGCGCGTATGATATGGTGTATGCGATTCTGTGCACGGAGGCAGTGGACGGAAGGCACATACGGCAGATGTTAAGTGATGCGTGTGAACGGGAAGGGATCGTGCCGGACAAAGAGAGAGGGGACGTCATCCTTTCTTACCGGAGTTATACATATATGCGGAAACGCTGGGAAAAGTATCTGCGCCATCAGAAGCGCACGGAACCGTCGTGGGAAAGCGTGATGGAAGTGCTTGACGGTTTTCTGCCGAGGATCTGGCGTTCCATCTGTGAGGACGAGGTGTTTTTCGGGGACTGGATGCCGGGACTCGGGCGTTTCCTGGATTAAGCGGGCATCCCGTGAAAGAACGATATGTCGCATTGCCGGCCCGGTGTTTTCTGGATTAAGCGGGCATCCCGTGAAAGGACGATATGTCGCATTGCCGGCCCGGTCCGGCTGCTGTCCGGGGGCTGCCAGCGCGAGGAAGCGGGAGCTTTGTGCGGGCGTCAGAGCGAGGGACATAAGCGGCTGCGCGTGGCTGTCAGCGCAAAGGAGAAAGGCGGGAACGGACAGTGGAAAAGAAAAGCATATACCTGGATGAGCGGCTGATTTCATACAGCGATGCCGGAATCTATCCGTTTCATATGCCGGGACATAAGCGGCAGCCGTCGGGCTTTATCGATCCCTATCGTATGGATATCACGGAGATCGACGGATTCGACAATCTTCATCATGCAGAGGGAATCTTACAGGAGGCACAGCAGCGCGCGGCGGAGCTGTACGGCGCGCGGCGGAGCTTTTACCTGGTAAACGGGAGTACCTGCGGGATTCTGGCGGCGATCTGCGCGGCGGCGGGAAGAGGAGGCCGGATTCTGATGGCCCGGAACTGTCACAAGGCAGTTTATCACGCGCTCATCATCAGCGGGGCGGAAGCGGATGATATCGATCCGATTATTACGAGGTCGGACCTGCAGGGACAGATCACGCCGCGGCAGGTGCAGGATGCGCTTGGCAGCGGGAAGGAGTATCAGGCGGTCGTCATCACGTCGCCGACGTATGAGGGAGTGATCTCGGATGTCGCGGGAATCGCTGCCGTCTGCCATGCTAAGGGGATTCCGCTGATTGTGGACAGCGCTCACGGGGCACACCTCGGATTAGGGTGCGGCGGCGCGGCATCATCTGCCCGGAGTGAAGAACGAAAGGACAGAGGAGCCGCAGAGGACGGCGCGGCAGGCGAAAAGATCACTCCGAAAAGCGCGGCGGAGTGCGGAGGGAAGAGCGGCTCCCGGAGTGCGGAAGCCTGTGGAACGAAGAGCGGCCGTGCCGCCGGTAATGCCGTGGGGTGGGGCGGCTTTCCGGCACATGCGGTAAGTGCGGGAGCGGATGCGGTGATTATGAGCCTGCATAAGACGCTGCCTTCTCCGACACAGACGGCGCTGCTTCATCTCAATTCCGACCGGATTGCGGAGAGCCGCATCCGGCAGTATCTTTCGGTCTTTGAGACGAGTTCTCCCTCCTATCTGCTGATGGCTGGGATGGATGCCTGTATCCGTATGCTTGCGGAGGAGGGGGAGGAACGCTTTGCGCGCTACAGAGAGCGGCTTCGGAGCTTTTACCGAAGTGTGGGCGATCTGCGCCGTCTGCATGTGATGCGGGCGGAGGATTTCCCGCGGGAGGAAGCGTTTGCCTGGGATGATTCAAAGATCCTTGTTTTTTCGGAGGAAAGCGGAGCACAGCTTTCCCGGATGCTGTTAAAACGGTATCGTCTGCAGATGGAGATGGCGTCCGGCCGCTACGTGCTGGGGATGACGAGCATGATGGACACGGAGGAAGGGTTTGCCCGCCTGTCGGAAGCGCTTCATGAGATTGATGCGGGGATGTGCCGGCGAGCGGAAGCGGATGCAGCCGGAAACGCGCGCGGGAGACAGGATGTGACAGGGAACGCGTGCGGGAAGCGGGATGCAGCCGGAAATGCGTGCGGGAAGCAGGATGTGACAGGGAACGCGTGCGGGGAGCAGAATGTGACCGGGGACGCGCGCGGGAGGCAGGATATCACCGGGAATGCGCGCGGGAAGCAGGATGTGACCGAAGGGTTTGTGGCGCGGATGTACGCGGGCAGCGAACGGAGCCTTCCGATCTGGAGGGCATCGGAGCTGCCGTCTGCAGAGGTGGATTTTTCGGAGGCGGAGGGAAAGATCTGTGCGGAATTCATCGCGCTTTACCCGCCCGGGATTCCTCTGATTGTGCCCGGTGAGGTCATAAGCCGGGAATTTCTGGAAAGAATAACACTGTGTGTCCGGATGGGCCTTCAGATGGAGAGCCGGTCCGATCTTTCCGGCAGAAGGATAACGATTGTATATTGTTAAAGATTATATTATACTGACAGGGTACGAAAATGGGAAAAATCTATTGTATCATGGGAAAAAGCGCAACGGGGAAAGACACACTGTATAAAATGCTGCTCGCAGATCCGCAGCTTTCCTTAAAAACCGTGGTTCCCTATACGACGCGCCCGATGCGCGAGGGGGAGACGGACGGTGTGGAATATTATTTCTGCAATGAGGAGCGCCTGTCGGAGCTATTGTCCGCAAAAAAGGTGATAGAGCTGCGCGCTTATGATACAGTGCATGGGATATGGAAATATTTTACGGTTGACGATCATCAGATGTCCGATGAGGGACAGGATTATCTGCTGATCGGGACGCTCGTATCTTACCGGAAGCTCCGTGATTACTTTGGAACGGAGCGGGTTGTTCCGATATATATAGAGGTGGAGGACGGTGAGCGGCTTTTTCGTGCCGTGCAGAGAGAGCGAAAGGAGAGCCGGCCGCGCTACGAGGAGCTCTGCCGGAGATTTCTCGCGGATGCCGCGGATTTTTCGGAAGAGGAGCTCGCGTCTGCCGGAATTTCCACGCGTTTTATAAATGGGAATTTAAGAGAAACCGAACAAAAGATTAAGAATTATATGTTACAATAGACGGGAAGAAAGGAAAGCAGGTGGAGTTTTGGATATAAAGGTTTCGGGAACCGCGCCGGTGACGCAGACGCCGGATGCGCAGGTGGTAGAAAAAGGAGACGGCACATTCAAATTCACGCTTGCAAGTGCGATCACGGATGCTGATCTTCAGGCGAAGGTGGATTCCCTGCTGTCGGATATCACATTTCAGGGAAACCGGCTGGCGGAGCATATGGATGTGAGGGATATGAGGCGCTACCGGGAACTGATTCGTGAATTTATGAATGAGGTCGTGTTTCGGTCGCACAAGTTTTCGAGAGAGAATTTTCTCGACCGGAAAGGGCGTCACCGGGTCTATGGTCTGATTAAGCTGATTGATGCGAATCTCGATGAGCTGGCCCAGGAGCTGGTGAAGGATGAGAAAGATCATATTTCGATTCTGGGGATGATCGGAGAGATCCGGGGACTGCTTTTGGACATTCTGACCTGACCAGGAGACGGAGCTGTTTTGGACAATCTGATCGGAGCAGAAGACGGAGCTGTTTTCGGATATTCTGAACTGGAGATAAAGCTGGTTTTGAAGGGCCTGATTTGGGTTTGGGCGCGTTTTGGGACAAACTAATCTGGGGCTGGATGTAGTTTGAGACAATCCGAAGGAGACGGAACCGGTTTTGGGATAATCCGGTCAGGGAGCAGGAGGCTGCCGGCAGAGGTCAGAAAGGCTGCACATGGAAAAGGGGAGAACGATGGCGGGATTTAAGGATATTCTGGGACATGAACAGATCATTGCACACCTGCAGAATGCGATTGCCATGGACAAAGTGTCGCATGCATACATTTTAAACGGGCCGGAAAAGTCCGGGAAGATGATGCTCGCGGAGGCGTTTGCACAGACGCTGCAGTGTGAGAAGCATACAGGGCCGTCCGGGGAGGGCGGCGGGGAAGAAAACCGTCCACAGCCCTGCATGGAATGCCGTTCCTGCAGGCAGGCGGCGGGACATAATCAGCCGGATATCGTTTATGTCAGACATGAAAAACCGAATACGATATCGGTCGATGATATCCGCACGCAGGTGAATCACGATATTGTGATCAAACCCTACAGCAGCAGGTATAAGATTTATATCATCGATGAGGCGGAGAAGATGAACGTGCAGGCGCAGAATGCGCTCCTTAAGACAATCGAGGAACCGCCGGCCTATGCGGTGATCCTGCTTCTTACGACAAATGCCGAGTCCTTCCTTCCCACGATCCTTTCCCGCTGTGTGCTTTTAAACTTAAAGGCCGTGCCGGATGAGAAGATCCGGAAGTATCTGATGGAACAGGGGCAGATTCCCGATTATCAGGCGGATATCTGCGTGGCGTTCGCACAGGGCAATGTCGGAAAAGCAGTTCAGCTGGCCTCCTCGGAGCATTTCGGGGAATTAAAAGCCGCAACCCTTCAGCTGATCCGGCGTCTGGATGACATTGATTTTTATGAGATGGGCGAGGCGGTCCGGCAGATCAGTGAATATAAGCTAAAGATCAATGATTATTTTGAACTGATGACGGTCTGGTACCGGGATGTCCTGCTGTACAAGGCGACAAAGGATGTGAACGGCCTGATTTTTAAGGATGAGGTGTACGAGATCAGGCGCAAGGCGGAAAAAAGCTCTTACGGAGGACTTGAGACAATTATAAAGGCACTGCACAAGGCACAGATCAGACTGGATGCGAATGTGAATTTTGATCTGGTGATTGAGCTTTTGCTGCTGACGATAAAGGAGAATTGATTATGGTAAAAGTAGTTGGCGTGCGTTTTCGAAGCGCCGGGAAAATATATTATTTCGGACCGGGGGAGCTGACGCTGCACAAGGGAATGCATGTGATCGTGGAAACGGCCCGCGGCGTGGAGATGGGAACCGTCATGACAGGCCCGATGGACGTGGAGGATGAGGACGTGGTACAGCCGTTAAAGCCGGTGATCCGCATTGCGACGGAGGCGGATGAGAAGACGGTGGCGAGAAACCACGAGAAGGAAAAGGATGCGTTTCAGATCTGTCTTGAGAAGATCGCAAAGCACAAGTTAAATATGAAGCTTGTCGAGGCGGAGTATACGTTTGACAACAACAAGCTGCTGTTTTATTTTACGGCGGACGGGAGAATCGATTTCCGAGAGCTGGTGAAGGATCTCGCATCGGTTTTCCGCACGAGGATCGAGCTGCGCCAGATCGGCGTCCGCGACGAGACGAAGATTATGGGCGGAGTGGGGATCTGCGGCAGGCCGCTCTGCTGTCACACGTATCTGTCAGAATTTGCTCCGGTCTCGATCAGGATGGCCAAGGAGCAGAATCTCTCGTTAAACCCGACGAAGATCTCCGGTGTCTGCGGCAGACTGATGTGCTGCTTAAAGAACGAGGAAGAGACCTACGAATATTTAAACAGCCGGCTTCCGAATAACGGCGACCGCGTGACGACAAATGACGGGTTAAAAGGAGAAGTGTCTTCCGTCAATGTGCTCAGGCAGACCGTGAAGGTGCTCGTGGAGGTGGACGGAGAAAAGGAGCTGCGGGATTATAAGGTACAGGAGCTTCGTTTCCGGCCGAAACGGCGCAAAGAAAATGTCCGCCTGTCACCGAAGGAATTAAAGGAGCTTGCGGCGCTTGAGGACAAGGGAGGAAAATCAAAAATTGATGACGCCAAATGATCTGATTCATGAAGGAGAACGGTTAGACGAGCTCCATCGGAACGGATATTTTATCATCCAGGATCCTGCCCGGTTCTGTTTCGGAATGGACGCCGTGCTGCTCTCCGGTTTTGCACAGGCAAAGGAGGGGGAGCGGGTGCTTGATCTCGGCACAGGCACCGGGATCATCCCGATCCTCATGGAGGCAAAGACCGGGGCCTGCGCTTTTACTGCGCTGGAGATCCAGGAGGAAAGTGCGGATATGGCACGGCGAAGCGTGCAGTATAACCGGTTAGAAGATAAGATTCGGATTGTGACAGGTGATATCAGGGATGCCGCAGCGCTGTTCGGGGCATCCTCTTTTGATGTAATAACGACAAACCCGCCCTACATGATCGGGTCGCACGGGCTTACTTCCGCGAATGAGGCAAAAACAATCGCACGTCATGAGGTGTGCTGTACGCTGGATGATGTGTTAAGAGAGAGTGCGTCTCTCCTCGTCCCGGGAGGCAGGCTTTATATGGTGCACCGCCCGTTCCGGCTGGCGGAGATCTTAAGTAAGATGGTCGCCTGCGGGCTGGAGCCGAAGCGGATGAAGCTGGTATACCCCTATGCCGACCGGGAGCCGAATATGGTGCTGCTCGAGGGGCTTAAGGGCGGCAAATCGCGGATGACGGTGGAGAAACCGTTGATCGTGTACAAAGAGCAGGGCGTCTATACGGACGAGATCTATGAGATCTACGGGTATTAATATAAGGAGAAAACATGTTTAATACGATTACAATCGGACCAATTACGATCTATATGTACGGCCTGATGATGGCGCTCGGTTTTTTTGCGGCGCTCGTCATGTGCCTGTGGCGGGGAAAGAGACTGGGGCTGGATGAGGATATCATCTGGGGCATCTTTTTCTGCGCGATCGTCGGAGGGATCGCGGGCAGCCGGACACTGTTTTATATCGTGGAATTCCGAAAGGTCATGCAGGATATCTCAATTCTGTGGGATTTTCGGAACGGCTTTGTCGTTTACGGCGGGATTATCGGGGGCGTGCTGGCCAGCTGGATCTACTGCCGGAAGAAAAAAGCGCTGTTTGTCGATTATTTTGACCTGGTGATGCCGGCTTTGGCGCTGGCGCAGGGGATCGGGCGGATCGGATGCCTGTTTGCGGGCTGCTGCTACGGGCGGGAGACGGATGCCTGGTACGGAATTGTTTTCCACCATTCCGATCAGGCTCCGAACGGCGTGAAGCTGATCCCGACGCAGATCATCTCCGCGGCAGGAGATTTTGTGATCTGCGGGATTCTCCTTTATTACGCGGCAAAAAAGCCGAAGCGGGGATGCGTCGGGGCGCTGTATATGATACTCTACGGGATCGGACGGTTTGCGTTGGAATTTTTAAGAAACGATTACCGCGGGAGCATCGGATTTTTGTCCACCTCCCAGCTGATTTCGCTCGCGGTCGTCGCGGCGGGAGCGGCGCTGTTTGTGAACGCGGGGAAGAAGGACGGCGCAGAGGCGGAGAAAAAGAGTGAGGACTAAACGGGCTTCTGGGACGCCGGCAGCGTGAGAATCACCGTCGTCCCGATCCCTTCCGTGCTGTGGATCTCCATCTGACCTTTTTCACCGTAAATATACTGAAGCCGCTGTCTGATATTGTGAAGTCCGATGTGCGGCTTTTTGTCCTTATAGATCTCGTATGACTGATTCAGTATGTCTTCAATGCGCTTCTGCGACATTCCGTGACCGTCGTCACTGACCTCAATGACAATCTCATCTTCTGCCGGATAGATCATGATATCGATGTGTCCGGACAGCGGGGCCTCCAGGTGGCCGAAGCCGTGGTAGAAGCTGTTTTCCACGAGCGGCTGCAGCAGATTCTTCGGGATCTGATGGTCCATCAGCGATTCACTGATGTCATAGTGCACCCAGATCTGATGCCCGTACCGGTAGTCCATGATCGTGGCGAACTGCAGCATGGTCTCATATTCATTCCGCACGGTGTCAAGAATCGAGAGCTTGCTGTTTAAGCGCTCCCTGAGGATGCGTGTTAAGGCGGTATTGACCTCCACGATCTCGTCTGTTTTTCCCTGATGCGCCATAATGTTGATGATGTTCATCGTGTTGTAAATGAAGTGCGGGTCGATCTGCGTGGCGAGAAGCTTGTAGCTCACGACGGCATTTTCACGCTCCTTTGCCTGGATATCCTGCACCTGACGGTTGATCGCGAGAACCATACGGTTGAAGGTACTGCTCAAATCCTCGATCTCGTCCTGCGTGTGGATCTCCGCCCGGATGTCCTCTCCGGCCTGGAACGAGGACATGGCGTCGGAGAGTGTTTTCAGAGGGGAGAGCTGTCTGCGGACGACCGGGATCAGAAAGAGCGTGTAGAGCACCGGGGAGAGCAGATAGAGGGCGGTCACGATGCTAAGCGTCAGAAAGAGATCGTCGAGCATATGGAAATAACTGACGTAGGAGACGACGGTCCAGCCCGTGGAGGGGATGCGCAGATAAAAGCAGCGCCCGCCGCCCAGGCGGAAATTGCCCCCCGTGCCGGTAAAAGGATCCGTGCCCTCATGCATAAGCCGGCTGATTTCACCCGGCAGCATATCATCGGTCGCATAGATCAGTTCCCGGTATTTATCGATGATATAGTACGAATCAAAGGACGAGGCGGCGAGCGCATCGTTCTTTTTTAAGGTAGAGCTTAACGTATAAAAAACGGTCAGCGTGTAGGAACGTGTGCCGTTTAAATAATTTTTGGAAAAATAGAGAAAATCATCCTGTGTGGTCCCATAAACCTCTGAGCGCAGCGTGGTAAGCCCGTCCGGGTAAAACGGGGAATAATAACTATTGCTATAAGATGATAACAGATTCTGATAATGCATATTGTCAAGCAGAATCTCCTGCTGGGGAAGGTTTGTGTAATAGATGGAGGAGATATACTCCCCATCCGGGAGATGCAGGCCGATGGCCGCAAAATTCTGATGGGATGCGGCGTAGGATGAGAGCTCCTGCACGATCCGGGAGCGAAGCGCGTCCGTTTTCTTTTTTTCATAGGCGGAAACAAGCTCCCAGAAGGTCCCGGAAAAACTGTTCATGCCCTCCGCGAGCTGCGTCTGCAAAAGCTCATAGTCTGCGGTCAGGACGGACTGGAGCTGTGTGCTCTTTCTGACAGACTCGTGATAGAGCAGCGGCGTTAAAATCAGCAGCAGAAAAAGCAGTAACAGCAGATAGATCATCGTGTAGATCCGGATCAGTTTTCTGCTGATCCGCTCCGCGATACGCGATGAAAAGGAATGGGGTGTGTTCATAAGTATTTCCTCCTGCAGTCTGGCTGCGGTGCGGGCGCTGCGGCGCAGCGTCGGGATCCGTCAGTTTTTCCGGTAATCGATCGGGCGCTTCCCGGTGTGCGAGCAGAAGACCGTGCTGAAATACTGGGAAGAGCGGTATCCGCATTTCTCCGCGATCTCATAGATCTTCATTGTCGTATTTTGTAAAAACCAGACCGCGTGCTCCATGCGAAGCTCCGTCACATATTCGTTGACGGTCCGGTTGGTCTCCTGCTTAAACAGGACATTGAGCCGGCTGACACTTAATGAGGCATGTCTGGCGATCACCTCAGTATTTAAGGCGTCACTGGAATAATTCTGCTCGATAAATGCAATCGCGGCGCGGATCGCGGGCGAATACGGCGAGACGTTTTCGGACCGGTGCATGTGGATGCAGTCGGTATAGGTGTTAAACATCCATTTGAGCAGGCTCTCGTGCGAATAAAAAATCCGGGTTTCCGGAACCGTGAGCCGTCCGTTTGAAAGGATCTCCATATGCGCGCAGAAATTCTGATAAAATTCCAGGATGGCCGATAAGTTCCGGTTCTCATAACAGCGCATCACATAATCCCTGATCAGCAGAATATGCTCCTGTGCATGCTCCTCCACGCCGTCGAGACACTGAAACGGGAACGGCCGGACCCGCGGTTCAAAGCGTTCGCAGGCGAGCAGCTGCTTTAAGTCAGCCGGCCCGTTTGGACAAAACATCGAATAAAAAGCGAGCAGGGGGCGGGCCGAAAAAAAGATTTCCCGAAACGACCCGATGCCCAGCCGGTGCGGGTAAAAAAAGAGTGCGCAGGGCTGATTCGCGTTGCTTCTGGTGCGCTGCCAGATCTTTTTCGTGAGGGAATGCAGGAAAAAAGCGCGCTCCCGCTTCGGGCTTTCCAGCCGGATCGCAAACAGTAAAAAATCATCGCATGGAAAATAAAAAGAGGCCGCCGGGGCTTCCATCTGCGTCAGGATCGAGGTGAGATACCGGATGGAAGTGCGCCTGGCCTCCGCGGCCTGCGCAACCGTTCTCGTATAGGGCATAATCTGTGACAGTATAAAAAAGTAGTAGCGTTCCTTCGAGAGCGATGTCAGGCTTGCCGGGAGCATCGAAAGTTTCACTGTGGAAGAGCCGTTTGCAAAATAAGCCGCAAGTTCCTGCGAGAGGAACGAACCGCTGATCTGATTTGAGTGCGCGATGGAAAATGCCAGGGATGTCAGCTTTGCCGTGAGAGAGGCAGCCGAAATCTCGTTTTTTAAAATATAATCACTGACATTCAGCGAAATGGCGCGCCTGGCGTAGTCAAACTCATCGTGGGAGGTGATGATCAGGATCTGTAAGTCCGGCTGAATCTCTTTTAACTGTTCGATCAGCGCAAGGCCGTCGATCCCGGGCATGATGATATCCGTGATCAGAATTGCCGGGCGGTGCCTGCGGACCAGCTTTAGGGCCTGTGTGCCGTTTGCGGCCGTCGCCGTCAGCACAAATCCGAGCGCATCCCAGTCAAGTAAGGTTTTCAGATAATCTAACATCAGCTGATCGTCGTCCGCGATGATGACGGAAAGTGGTGTCATGTGCAGGTTCTGCCTTTCTGTAAATGCTATCGTTCAAACGTAAGATTTGGCGCGATGTTGCTGGTAATAAGTATCTGTACTTTTAGAAAAATTATAGTGAAATATTCATAAAAAAACAATCGGCTGATGAGATAAAAGAGGGATTTTATACAAAACAGTCGAATTGTGTTGTTTACACTATAAGGATGCGTCTGATAAAGTAAATGCAGAAACAACGGGATGCAACAGAAAACCACATATATGGTTTGCTGCGGGTCCGGGAGGACGGATTTCGGGAAACCGGAATCCAAAACGTGAAAAAGAAAGGGGGCATGAATATGGAGCAGGAAAACCTCTTGCTGAAAGTGGAAGACATGTACAAGAGCTTTGGCATCACAAAGGCGCTCAAAGGGGTCAGTCTCTCCCTGCGCAGGGGCCAGATCCTGGGGCTCATCGGGGAGAACGGCTCCGGCAAGTCGACGCTGACTTCCATCGTGGCGGCGATCCAGAAGGCGGATTCCGGAAAGATTTATCTGGAAGGCGGGCTCTGTGAATTTCAGAACAGCGTGGAGGCGAATGAAAAAGGGATCTGTATGATACTGCAGGAAAAGGGAACCTTTGATGCGCTCACCGTGGCGAAAAATATTTTTGTCGGGAAAGAGAGCATGTTCTGCAAAGGGGGCATCTTAAACAACCGCGCGATGAATGAGGCCGCACAGAAGGCGTTAAACGCGGTTGGGGCGGACTACATCAAAGCAGCGATGCCGCTGGCGGCCTTAAATTTCGAGGACCGGAAGCTGGTGGAGGTGGCGCGCGCCATGTACTTAAACCCGAAGATTCTCATTATCGACGAGACGACGACGGCGTTAAGCCGCAACGGACGCGATATCCTCTATCAGATTATGAAACGGATGAAGGGGGAGGGCAGATCCGTGATCTTTATCTCCCATGACATCGACGAGCTGATGGAGGTCTGCGACACCTTAACGATCCTGCGGGACGGCGTCTATATCGATACGCTGGAAAAGGATCGGTTCGACGCGGCGCTGGTGAGAAAGCTCATGGTTGGCCGTGAGGTGTCGGAGGATTATTACCGGAACGACATGGAATCGTGTAAAAACGAGGAGGTCGTGCTCTGCATGGAGCATGTGACGGCAAAGGAGCTTAAGGATGTGAGCTTTCAGCTGCACAAAGGAGAGATCTTAGGGTTCGGCGGGCTGGCGGACTGCGGCATGCATATTTTAGGGAGCGTGGCCTACGGCAACATCGAGCCGGATCTCGGGAAGGTGACGGCAGGGGACGGGACGCCGATTCACTCACCGCGGGATGCGATGAACCGCCGGATCGCCTATATCTCGAAAAACCGAGACCAGGAATCCTTAATGATCGCCTCAAGTATCCGGGACAATATCTGCTCCGCTTCCTATTCAAAGCTGGCAAAAGGGCCGTTTTTGTGGGAGAAGGCACAGAATGAATTTGTGGACAAATGGGCCGGCGTGCTTGAGATCAAGATGCAGGGGCCGGGCCAGTATGTGATGGAGCTCTCCGGCGGAAACAAGCAGAAGGTCGCGCTGGCAAAATGGCTGGGCTTCGGGGCGGATATCTTTATTCTCGACTGTCCGACCCGCGGAATTGACATCGGGGTAAAATCCAATATCTACGCGCTGATGCAGGAGCTCCGCAGCCAGAATAAGAGTATTATTCTGATTTCGGAGGAGCTGCCCGAGGTGATCGGGATGAGCGATCGGACGATCATTTTAAAAGACGGGCGGATCAGCGGCGAATTCACGCGGGAGCAGAATCTGACCGAGACGATGCTGATCGATTATATGGTATAGGGGGACGAAGGAATGGAAAAAATGAAAGCAAATACGACAAAAGTCGATTTTCAGAAAATCTTCCCCTTTCTGGGACTCGCGGCGGTGCTGATCTTTTTCGGGGCGTTTTCGGGCGGAAGGCTGTTCACGGCGCAGAATCTGAAGGCGGTATTAAATGACGGGCTCTACATCATTGTCGGCGCCTCCGGCTACGCGTTTTTATTTGCCATGGGGATTCTGGATTTCTCGATCGGGGCCAATATGGCGGTCAGCTGCGCGGTGGCCTGTTTGGCTGCGAAGATCAATCCGTGGCTGGCGCTGCCGGCAGCGCTCTTAACCGGAATGCTGATCTCCGGGATTCTGGGACTGGTTCACGTAAAGGCGCATGTCGACGCATTTATCACGACGCTCGCCGGGCAGTTCATCTTAAACGGGCTGGTGTTAATCGTGCTGGATAACAGCGTGCAGCAGGCGCCCCTTGAGATGTTAAAGTGGTATACTCTGCCGCTCAAGCTGGTGATCCTGATCGGATGTATGGTGGCCGGCTATCTGATGCTGGAGCACGGAGTCTATGGAAAGACAGGAAAACTGATCGGATCCTGTCCGGAAGCGGCGAGACAGACTGGAATCAATGTCGGAAGACACAAGCTGGCTGCATTTGTGATCATGGGAGCGCTGGTGGGACTGCTGGGATTTGTCAGCCTGATCCGCACCGGAACGGCCAGCAGCAAGACGGGCAGCACCTTAATGATGAACGTGTTAAACGCCGCATTGCTGGGCGGGCTGCCCATGTCCGGCGGACCTACGACAAAGTTCCGCGGCGTCATCGTCGGAAGCTTAACCATGGCATTCTTAACCTCCGGCATGACGCTGATGGGGTATAACGTGAACACGCAGCAGATTGTAAAGGGCCTGATTTTCCTGATTGCGATCTCGATTTCCTTTGACCGGAAAAATATGAAGGTCATCAAATAAACAACATTTTTAAGGAGGATTTTATCATGAAAAGACGTTTTCTGGCAGCGGTAATGACAGCAATGCTCACGGTGGGGCTGCTCGCCGGGTGCGGTGATGCGGGCGGCAGCGGCGGGAGCACCGGAGGAGACGCCGGCGGGGATGCAAATGCGGCGGACGCTGGAAATGATGCGGCAGACGCAGGCAGCGCCGGGGATGATACCGGGGCGGATACGGAAAGTGATGCGACAGGCGCGGGAACTGGAAGTGACAGCGCGGCAGCGGCTGACTTAAACGAAATCACAATCGCGGTTCCGTTTGCCGATTCCGGCGTGATGTTTATGAATCAGATGTCTTACAATCTGAATGAAAAGCTTGGACCAGTGGCAAAAGTAAAGACCGTATATCAGGCGTCAACGTTTGATGCGGATGGATGCCTTACATTTGTGGAAAGCGAAATTGCGGCCGGTGTGGACGGACTGATGTTCTGCCCGCCGTCGGATTCGGTTCTGCCGACGATCTGTTCACTGTGCGACGAGGCGGGAGTTTACTGGGCGATCTCGATGCGCAGCATCAATGACGAGGAGATTAAGGCAATGTGCGAGGCGTCTCCTTACTATGTCGGAAACTGCTATGAGGACGAAGAAAACACCGGCTATCTGGTCGGAAAATATCTCGGGGAGAGTGATGCGAAGAAGATCGCGATCATCACGACGACAAAGGGCGATACCACCGGTGATGCGAGAGAAGCCGGACTGGCAAGGGCGTGTGAAGAGTTTGACATTGAGATTGTCGGCGAGGCGAGAGGGCTGGCGCAGGCGTCGGATGTGACGAACGCGGTGGAGAGCTTTCTCTCCGCAAACGCGGATCTGGATGCGGTATTCTGCGTGGGAACAACCGTGACCGGCGTGCAGGAAATCTCGGTCAAGGCAGTGCAGGATTCAGGAAGGGAAGACGTAAAGGTGGTCTGTATCGACCATCCGGAGGGTATTACGGCTTTATTCGAGACAGGAATCCTGACCTATTCGGTGGGAACACCGTCCTTTGCACTGGATATGTATGTGTGCGGGATCAAGCTGGTGAACGCAGTGCAGGGCACACCCATCAGCGGGAGTCTGGAGGGAAAGAGCACGAATTTTGTTGATATGGCGGAGATCCGCACCGTGGAGGAGGCAAAGGCTTATGAGGAGGCGGGGAGCAACCCGGAGTATGTCTTCTTTGAGGAGGATGAGCTGCAGCAGATGATGCGCTGGAATAACCCGGATTTTGATGAGAACGCGCTGCAGGAGCTGTTGTCAAATTATGAGCTGTAGGCCATACAGACCAAAAGGCTGGCGTGCACGGCGGTTTTGCACAGGGCGGCCGACAGATAAGAATCAGACAGCCGCGGCTTCAGGGAAACCTGGCGCCTGCGGCGGAACGGAGTGTAGTGTGAAGAAAAAAATAGTTAGCGTGGCGGGCATCTTCGCGCTGCCTGTCGTATTATTCCTGTTTTTCAGCCTGGTCTGTGAGGGATTCGGCCTTCATACGACCCAGGTAGTGGTCAGTCAGAGCCTGATTCCGACGGTTTTGGGACTTGCGATGGCGCCGGTCATGATGTGCGGGCTGATGGATTTCAGCTCGGGCGCGCGGGTAATCTTAGGCGCCGCCGTGGGAGCGGTGCTCGGAAACTCCCTCGGCGTACCGGGATTTCTGATCGGGTGTATCGCCGGTGCGTTTGCCGGGGGGTTTGTAATCGCGTTTCTGTACCGGATCCTTCGGATCCCGTCAATGGTAGTTTCGATGGGCGTTGTGCTGGTGATGGAGGTGGCCTCCTACAAACTCTCGGAGGTGGCGGGAACCGGATCCGCAGTGAAGTTTTCCGAGGCGATGATCAATATCGGCAGCTGGCCGAAGAACCTGATTCTTGTGGCGGTGGCATGCGTCATTTCCTATCTGATCCAGTATAAGACCAGCACCGGCTGTCAGATCATGGCCTGCGGGAACGACGAGGTGATGCTTAAGAATATGGGCGTTAATACCGGGCGGCTAAAATTTACTGCCTTTGCTTTAAGCGGCATCTTCTGTGCATTCGGTGCAGTGATTCAGAGCTGCTACTCCGGTCAGGTGACCGTGGCGATCGGCATGGTCAGTATGTCGATGGTATTTAAACCCATGATGGGTGTGCTGATCGGGATGCAGCTGTTGCGTCTTGTGGACAACATGCCGCTGATGATCTTTATCGGAGAGCTGACGATCTCGATTATTTTTAACGGATTTATCGCGCTCGGGCTGACCGACAACCTTCAGAATATCGTGCTCGGTGTGTTCCTTCTGCTGGTGCTCGGGATCTCCGGGAATACCGCGAATATTGCGGAGTATCGGAGGAAACAGGCAGTGCGAAAGGCGGCAGGCAGCCGGGCATAGGCCGGGAAAGAAAGTGTATCGGTCGGGTGTGGGTGGTTTGTCGCCAAATATGGTCTGAATTGTGACCGGTTTGATTATTTACGTTGCCGGCATGATACGGATCCGGTATGATGGATAATAAAACCACATGACGGATTGCGCATTGATCGATACAATGAAGAAAGAACGGATACCGGGGGACAGCCGCATACCATCAGCAGAAGCGGGGCTGTCCCCTGACATATATAGCAGCAAAACAGAAAACAGGAGGGGAAACACATGGGAAACAGTGAAAACATGCAGAAGCTGAAGCAACCGGATATCAAATACCGTCCGGACGTCCGCTGGTGGCTGGCGGAGGGATTTCACACGGATGAGACCTTAAAAAAGGAGATCAAAGATTTACATGACACGGGATTCGGCGCAGTCGAGTTTCTGGCCATGGAGGAGCCGGGCGCGGACTCGAAGCTGTACGGCTGGGGCGCCGAGGAGTGGGTACATGATTCACATACGGTTGTAGAAGAAACGACAAAGTATGACATGGGCGTGTCCATGACAAGCGGGACGAACTGGTCGAACGCGAACCTGGTGGGCATCACGCCGGACGATAAATGCGCGGCAAAGGAGCTCGACTACGCGGTGGAGGAGCTTTCGGCCGGCCAGACACGCGAGGGGGAGATTTTAAAATCAAAGCTCGTGATGCCGGGCGTGACAAAACAGGAGCTCGTGGCGGTCGTCGCGATCCGCGTGGAGGAGAAGGGGGAGAAGACATTTCTCGATAAGGAAAGCGCCGTGGTGCTGACCGGTGAGGCCGCGGACGGGAAACTGACCTGGACGGCGCCCGCGGACGGGGATTACCTGGTGTTTTATTTCTGGATCCACGGAACCGGACAGACGGCGGAGCCCTCAATGAGTGTTTCCTACACGATCAACTACATTGACCGCTATGGTGTGGAAGCATTTATCGATTACTGGGAAAAAAATGTGCTCACGCCGGAGCTTCGCACAAACCTCGAGAAGAACGGCAGGGGCATGATGTACATGGATTCGCTGGAACTCGGCACCTTCGGAAAGGGCGGACAGTTCTGGGGCTATCATTTTATGGAAGAGTTTGAGGCGCGCCGGGGCTATGATTTAACGCCGTATCTTCCGTTTGTGTTAAAGCAGCCGGGCATGATGCAGCCGGTCTACAACTACCATTATTTCATGAAGGACGAGACCTTTGCGGAGAAGCTGCTAAATGATCTCTATCAGACGATGACGGATATGTACATGGAGAATATGCTCCGTCCGATGCAGGAGTGGCTGCACACGCATAACATGACGCTGCGCGCGGAGATCTCCTACGGTCTGCCGTTTGAGATCTCACAGCCGGGAAAATATGTGGACGGGATCGAGACGGAGTCCTTAGAGTTCGCGTCGCAGATCGAGTCCTACCGGAATCTGGCGGGGCCCGCTCACATTTACAACCGCACCTACTCGAGCGAGACGGGAGCGACGCTCTTAAACTATATGATGGGCCTTGATTTTTACAATCAGATCATCTACACGCAGTTTGCGGCTGGTGTGACGAAGACGGTGCTGCACGGATACTCGAGCATCGCGGGCTCGGATGCGTCGACCTACTGGCCGGGCCATGAGGGCATGTGGCCGATTTTCTCCGAGCGCTTCGGATCCAGACAGCCGGCATATCAGCACTATCGGGACTGGACGGCGATGGTGGCCCGGTATCAGATGATCCTGCGACAGGGAAAACCGCGGATGGATCTCGGTATCGTGAGACTGGACTATAACTTTAATAATCTCATCTTCGGCGGGAATCCGGAGGAGAAATTCTATTCTGAGATGGGCATGCGCGCGAACGAGGGCATGTACTGGAAGGACATGAAGCTGCAGAATGCGGGCTATACCTGGGATTATTTTGCGCCGCAGATTCTGGAAGAAGACTTCGTGGATGTCGCGGACGGCGTGCTGCTGCCGGACGGCCCGGGCTATCAGGCGCTGATCCTCTATCAGGAGGCGCTGCCGGTGGCGACGGCAGAGAAGCTGCTTGCGCTGGCAAAGAAGGGGCTTCCGATCGTATTTGTCAACGGTGTGACCGAGACGATCCGTCCGGGCGGAATCAGCAAAACGCATCGGAAAGCCGCAATGATGACGCCGTTTAACGATAATGCGGATGACCGGCTTGCGGAGCTGGTGGCGCAGATGAAGGCTCTGCCGAATGTCTGCGAGGTGAGTGATCAGGATCAGACATATGAGACGCTTGCCGAAAAAGGCATTCTGCCGAGAACCGCATTTGCAGAGAGCAATCAGAAGATTTTAACGCACATGAAGGAAGATGACGGTAAGCTTTATGTGTATGTATACAATATGAAGTACACCGATCAGGAAGACTTTGCGTTTACGTTAAACGTTCAGGGCGCCGGCAGGCCTTACCGGATCGACTGCTGGAACGCGAAGGCAGAGGAAGCGGGCTGTTACCGCATTGCGGACGGCTGCACCAGCCTGGATATAACGCTTGCGCCCGGTCAGGCGGCTCTGTATGCGATCGACCTCACGGCGGAGGAGGAGCTTCACGCGGTGGCGACGAATGCAGACTGCGTGGTGCGGGAAAACGGAAAGCTCATCGTATCCGCGGCAAAAACCGGTACATACGAGGTGGCGCTCTCCGACGGCACGACGCAGACCGTAAACGTGACGGCGGCGGAGGATATCGCGCTTCCGCTGTGGGATCTCACCGTGGAGGACTGGAACGAGGGTGAAAAGAAGGTCATCGTGGAGGACCGCGGTCTCGGCATCGTGACAAACGAGGTGTATTATGAGACAAAGAAGACAAATATTTCTGTCGGAAAGACGGACTTAAGACCGTGGAAGGATATCCGGGAAGTCGGACCGGACGTCTCGGGTGTCGGTTACTACACGACGACGGTAAACCTTCCAGACGGTCCGGCGGCGGACGAGCGGATCGTGCTCTCCATCGGCAGCACGAACACGCAGACCTGTGCGGTTTATGTGAACGGCGAAAAGGCGGACAATATGGATATGAACGCGCTTACGGCTGACGTGACGGAGCTGTTAAAGCAGGGCGATAACGAGATCCGCGTCGAGGTGTCAAGCAGCTTAAACAACCGCCTGCTGGCGAGGGGCTACTATGACAGGAGCAGTGCGCTCTCCATGCAGCTTGCGGACAATGCGAACAACGCGAACGTCGGCGAGGGCGGCGCTAAGGAGCAGAAGGAGGGACCGGGCCCGCTCTTTCACATTCAGGCGCATGTCCGCGACTATGGAATGACCGGCGAAGTGAAGCTGATCCGCTGCGGTACGGCGGCAGTGGAATAATCCGGAATCAGAAGAAGCAGGATCAGAAGCAGGATCCTGCTTCTTCTTGTATTTATAGAAAAGGAATAGTATAATAGCTGGCGATGAAGGAAGCGGAGGAGAGGCAAAGCCGGGAGCGGGAAGTCATTCTCAACTGTCTGGAAAATAATCTGCGGAGAGGAGCGGCAGTATATGGACAAATACGAGGTGGGCGATATCGTCCGTTTAAAAAAGAAGCATCCCTGCGGCAGCAGCGAGTGGGAAGTCCTGCGGGTGGGGGCGGATTTCCGCTTAAAATGCTTAGGCTGCGGTCATCAGATTATGATTGCGAGAAAACTGGTGGAAAAAAATACCCGTGAGATCCGTAAATGATTGCAAATCATTCCGAAATACGCTATAAATGAAATGTGTGTGTAGTTGACAGATGGATACGAACGGAGGAAGAAATGGATATTTTTGGAGTACTGACCCTGATGGGGGGCCTGGCGCTGTTTTTGTACGGGATGCATGTAATGGGGGCCGGGATAGAGAAAATGTCAGGCGGCAGACTGGAGCATATCTTAGAGAGCCTGACATCGACGCCTCTTAAGGCAGTTTTGCTGGGGGCAGGGGTGACGGCAGTGATCCAGTCGTCGTCCGCGACAACGGTGATGGTCGTCGGTTTTGTGAATTCCGGGATCATCAAGCTCTCCCAGGCGATCGGCATTATTATGGGAGCCAATATCGGTACCACGGTCACGGCCTGGCTGCTCAGTTTAACCGGGATCGAGGGAGGGAGTTTTTTCCTGCAGCTGTTAAAGCCGTCCTCATTTTCACCGGTGCTGGCGATGATCGGTATTATTTTTCTTTTATCAGGGAAAAATGATCAGAAAAAGGACGCGGGCGAGATCATGCTCGGCTTTGCCGTTCTGATGTACGGGATGCAGGCAATGAGCGGAGCGGTGGAGCCGCTGGCAGACGTGCCGGAGTTTACCGGGATCCTCACGATGTTCCGCAATCCGCTGCTGAGCGTGGTCGCGGGAACCGTTCTGACGGCAGTCATCCAAAGCTCGTCGGCGTCGGTCGGTATCTTACAGGCGCTGTCCGTGACAGGCGCGTTTACCTACGGATCGGTGATTCCGCTGATTGTCGGGCAGAATATCGGAGCCTGTGTGACGCCGCTTCTGTCTGCGCTCGGAACCAGCAGGGGCGCGAAGCGCGCAGCGATCGTGCCGGTCTATTTCAAACTGATCGGCGCAGCTGTCTTTCTTGTCGTATTTTATGTTGCGGACACTATTTTTGCGTTCCGATTTATGGATGAGACAGCCGGGATTGTCGGGATTGCGGTGATCCATTCCGCGTTTAACATCTTCACGGCGGTGGTTTTATTCCCGTTCCGGGGGCTTTTGGAGAAGCTGGCCTACATGACGATTCCGCAGACGGAGGACGAGAAAAAGACAGACGTCTTTATGGTTCTGGACGACCGCTTCTTAAGCGTTCCGGCCTTTGCGATCGAGCGGTGCCGCGGGCTGGTAAGCCAGATGGCGGAGATGTCGCGGGACAGCTTTGTCGAGGCAATGTCGCTGCTGACGGAGTACTCGGAGGAGAAGGCGCAGGAGATTGTCAGGATCGAGAATCTGGTGGATACATACGATGACAGGATCAGCGCCTACCTGACCAAATTAAGCAGTGAGAATCTTTCCTATCAGAACAGTCTTCAGACGACGGCGCTGCTGCACAGTATCACGGATTTTGAGCGTATTTCGGACCATGCCCTTAACGTGGCGAAAAGCGCAAAGCAGATGTACGAGGAAGGCTATGAGTTTTCCAAAAAGGGAAAAGAGGAAATGGCTCTTTACAAAGAGGCGGTTACGGATATTTTAAACCGCGCTACCAATGCTTTTGTGGCAAATAATCAGAACCTCGCGCGGACGGTTGCACCGCTGCAGGAGGTGATCGAGGATTTATATCAGACCGTGAAAAAGCATCATACCAAGCGCCTGCGCAAAGGAAAATGTACGATAGAGCTGGGCCTGGTGCTCTCGGATCTTGCGATGGATTACGGGCGTGTGTCTGATCACTCTTCGAATATTGCGATTTATATGATGCAGTTAAAGGATTCGCAGGTGCAGGAACATCGTTATGCACAGCAGCTGGAAGGTGCGGAAAGCGCCGAATATATGAGACTGCTGCATGAATTCGGCGAAATGTACCGGCTGTAGTCAGCGCCGGGCGCGGCCGGGGAAAGGAAACGGGGAGGAAGAATATGTTTTCTGTATCGGATATCAGAGCCGAGACATATCCGGCAGCTTACCGGAGGGGAAAAGCGCTGTATGAGGCGGGCGGAGTATCAGATTTTACCTATGATATTTATCTGCAGGAAAAGAATCCTGTGGCAGAACTCTCCGCAAAGGTGCGCGGCAGGGAGCAGAGCTGGTACCGGGTGACGGCGGAGGTGGACGAGGAATACGCGGATGTTGCCCGGTGCAGCTGCGAGTGCGAAGCGTTTTTCAATTACGAGGGGATCTGCAAGCACTGCGTGGCGGTGCTTCTCGCCTATGTCAGCCGCAGGCAGGCGAAGGAGATTCTGGATGTGAAGCTGGGCAGAAAAGGGGCGGAGGAAACAGAACTCTCCCGCTCCGGGGAAAAGATTCCCGTCATGCAGACCCCGGAGCCGTTTAAAAATCTGTTAAACCGGTATTCGATGCGGGCGGGGACGTCCTGGCTGATTCCGGCGGATCTGTATGGAAAGGTGGAGCTGGAACCCCATTTTAAACTTGCATACGGATATGCGGTCGTCGAGTTTAAGATCGGGGCGGAGCAGATGTATGTCCTGAAAAGCATTTCGTCATTTCTGCAGGCGCTTCGACAGAATGAAAAGGTTCATTATGGAAAAAAGCTGGAGTTTTATCACAATAAGGATGCGTTTACGGAGGACGCCTGGCGGCTGGTGCGGTTTTTCATGCAGCAGGAGGAGGATAAGAAGAGACAGAGCAGGGCGCATGCCTATTATGTCAGCAGCGGGGGATATGAGCGCACGATGGAGCTTGACGAGGTGGGGATGGACCGTTTTTTTGAAGCGGTTCTGGACCGGCCGTTTCGGGCGGAGTTAGGCTATGACAAAGAGACGCTGTGTACAGTCGCAGAGACGGAATTCAGGCCAAAGCTTGTGATACGCGCCGGCGCAGCCGGTGTTTTTTTGCTTTTGGAGGAGCTGCATGTGATAAAAGGTGCGGCGTACTATTATTTCTATGAGGATAACCGGATTTTCCGAAGCACGAAGCAGCTTCGGTCAGCCGCGGAGGAGATTTTTGACTACCTGGCGCGCCAGGGAGAAGGCGGCTGCTATGTCGCGCCCGGGGAGCTGCCCATGTTCTGCCGGGATCTGCTGCCGCTGCTGACGGAAAACTTTGAAGTGGTGTCCGATGGGTTTGACGAGGGACTTTATGTCCCGAAGAAGCCGGAGTTTGAGCTTTACCTGGATAAGCAGGATAATCAGACGACAGGCGCGAAGCTTATGGCCGTTTACGGCGACGAGAAATATAATGTACTGGAGACGGCAGCGCCGGGCGAGGTGCGGGATCCGGCGGAAGAGTCAAAGATCCGGTCTTTGGTGGAGCCTTACTTTAACGATTATGCGCAGGAGCAGACCGTGTTTGTGCTCTCACATGACGAGGACATGCTCTACCGCCTTCTGGCAGGGGGGCTGCAGCGCCTGAGCGAATATATGACGATCTATACGTCGGAGGATTTCAGGGGAATGAAGGTCATATCCTCCCCGAAGGTATCGGTAGGGGTGGCGTTAAAGAGCGACCTGTTAGAGCTGCAGATCTCTTCGGAGGAGATGCCGCCGGAGGAGCTGGCGTATCTGCTGACAAAGTATGACCGGAAAAAGAAGTATATCCGGCTGAAAAACGGTGATTTCCTGGATATCCGCGATGACGGACCGGGACTTCTCGCCGAGGTCAGCGAGGATCTGTATCTGTCGGAGGCGGATTTAAAGACCGGGTGCGTGAATGTGCCGAAATACCGCGCCATGTACATTGATGCGGCGTTAAAGAGCAACCATTGTCTGTCGGTTGAGAAAAACAAGGCGTTTAAGGGCATTGTCCGCAATATGAAAACGATTGAGGACAGCGATTATGAGGTGCCGGAAACCTTAAAGTCTGTGATGCGCGGTTATCAGAAGAGCGGTTTTCTGTGGCTGAAGACACTGCGCGAAAACGGCTTCGGCGGAATACTGGCGGATGACATGGGACTGGGAAAGACACTGCAGGTAATCAGTCTTCTCTTATCCGAGGCGGAGGAGTGTACCGGGGAAGAGCCGTGCCGCCGTTCGCTGATCGTGTGTCCGGCCTCGCTGGTTTACAACTGGCAGAAGGAGATCGGACGGTTTGCACCGGGACTGTCTGCGGTTGTGATCTCGGGCGGTGCAGCGGAGCGCAGGGAAAAGATTCTTGCGACCAGGGAGGGAGAGATTCTCATTACCTCCTATGATCTGTTAAAGCGGGATGCCGACCACTATCAGGATATCATCTTTGCGATCCAGGTGATCGATGAGGCGCAGTATATCAAAAATCCGGGCACGCAGGCGGCGAAAGGCGTCAAAAAGATTACGGCTGCGTTTAAGCTGGCGCTGACCGGGACGCCGATTGAAAACCGGCTCAGCGAACTCTGGAGTATTTTTGATTATCTGATGCCGGGATTTCTCTATACCTACAAGCGTTTCCGGGAGGAGATCGAGATTCCGGTGGCGATAAATGCCGATGAGGAGAAAATGGTGCGTTTGCAGCGGATGATCCGGCCCTTTATCCTGCGCAGGCTAAAAAGCGAGGTGTTAAACGATCTGCCGGAAAAACTGGAAGAACATGTATTCGCAAGGATGGAAGAAGAGCAGCAGGCGCTTTACGACGCGCATGTGCAGCATTTAAAACAGCTGCTGGACGGGAAGACGGACCGGGAATTTTCCACGGAAAAGCTTCAGATCCTGGCGGAGCTGACGAAGCTGCGGCAGATCTGCTGTGATCCGGCGCTGCTGTTTGACGGATACCGCGGCGAATCCGCAAAGGCCGACATGTGCATGGAGCTGATTTTAAATGCCGTGGGCGGAGGACATAAGGTGCTGCTGTTTTCGCAGTTTACTTCCATGTTGGACCGCCTGGCGGAGCGGCTGACGGGAGAGGGCGTGGGGTATTACATGCTGACGGGCGCCGTGGGCAAGGAAAAGCGGATGCAGATGGTCGAGAGCTTTCATCAGGACGATATTCCGGTGTTCTGTATCTCTCTGAAAGCCGGCGGCACAGGGCTGAACCTCACAGCCGCGGACATCGTGATCCATTATGATCCGTGGTGGAATGTGGCCGTGCAGAATCAGGCAACGGACCGGGCGCACCGGATCGGACAAAAGCATGTGGTGACGGTTTATAAGCTCGTGGCCGAGGGGACGATCGAGGAAAAGATCATCGCGATTCAGGAGAGAAAGAAAAAGCTTGCGGAGCAGGTGCTGGCGGGGGAGGGCATGGATTCCGTCACCTTCACGCGGGAGGAGATCATGGAGCTGCTGGGGTAAAGGCGGCGTGCCCATGTAAAAATTGTGTAAAATTTTCCGTTTGGCAAAATTCTGGATTGACAAACGCAAAGGCGTGCATTATAGTAAGGAAAACGTCAGCAGAAGACGCATAGAGAGAATTCCGTGAGGGAGTAGTTTGCGTGAAAGCGTGATTTGTCAACATACGCGGCCGCAAGGTCTGGCAAATCTTAAAGAATGAGACTCAGGTATATGTATGATCCGGTGCCGGTTGGGCAGCGGGACATAGATATGCATGGGTCTCATTTTTTGTGCGGAAGACAGACCCGGCATCTGGATCCGACTCATTAACCGGCTGACGGGGGAGTGCGTCATCCGCCGCGACGGATATGACGGGATGAAATCTGCTGAAAAAGGGAGGAAAACAGTGTGGGAATGTTAATCGAGCTGATGTTTATGGGGGTCGGCCTGGCCATGGACGCATTTGCGGTGGCGATCTGCAAAGGGCTTGCGATGCGCAAAGTCAACAAAAAACAGGCGCTTGTGATCGGATTGTTTTTCGGAGGGTTTCAGGCGCTGATGCCGTTTGCGGGCTGGGTGCTCGGAAGCCGTTTTGAACAGTATATTACAAGCGTCGATCACTGGATCGCCTTTCTGCTTTTGGGATTTATTGGCGGGAAGATGATCTTGGAAGCCATAAAGCCGGCGGAGGCAGTGGAGATCGAACAGATGGATCCGCCGCTGGATTTAAAAGAGATGCTGCTCCTTGCGGTTGCGACAAGCATTGATGCGCTTGCGGTCGGGATCACGTTCGCGTTTCTCGACTATCCGATCGCGGAAGCCGTATCCGTGATCGGCATCGTGACATTTGTCATCGCGGTCGGCGGCGTGTATGTCGGGAACTTCTTTGGTAATAAATATAAGAATAAGGCGGAATTTGCGGGCGGGCTGATTCTGGTACTGCTCGGCAGCCGGATTCTGCTGACGCATCTGATGAGCTGACGCATTTACATTTCCCGGGTATTCTGTAAAAAACAGTTTTCAGAGAAAACCGGCACGGCGGGCCGCGGAAAGAGGAAGCTGCGGGCGTCGGCAAAATGCCGGAACATGGCAGAGCGGAAGAGCGGAACGGGAGAGTCCTGACCGCCTTCGAATAAAGAAAAAGGAGGAAATGACGTATGACGGAGATGGTGTGGTCGATTGTGCTGCTGGCGGCAGGGTTTATCCTGCTGATCAAGGGGGCGGATTTTTTTGTGGAGGGGAGTTCTTCGGTGGCGAAAACGTTAAAAGTGCCGTCGATCATCATCGGGCTTACGATTGTTGCGATGGGAACGAGCCTTCCAGAATGTGCGGTCAGTATCACGGCTGCGATGGGGGGAAATAACGCGCTTGCGGTCAGCAATGCCGTCGGATCGAATATTTTTAACCTGATGGTGGTCTGCGGGTTTGCGGCGCTGTTTAACCCGTTAAAGGCGGAGAAGAGCACGCTGAAAAAAGAGTTTCCGTTTTCGATTTTGTGCGCCGTGCTGCTTCTGGTCTGCGGATTTCTTTCGATGGAGCTTGGCAGGGCGGACGGATTGATCCTCCTTGCGATCTTCGTCGGATTTCTGATATGGATGGTGCGTTCCGCGCTGCGGGCGAGAGCGCAGGCAGGGGAAGAGGAGTATGAGGTGCTCCCGATGTGGAAATGCGTCGTGTTTATAGTGGGCGGCGTTATCGCGATCAAATTCGGTGGCGATTTTGTCGTGGACGGAGCGTCCGCGATCGCGGCGCGGCTGGGCTTAAGCGAAAATCTGATCGGACTTACGATCGTCGCCTGCGGAACGAGTCTTCCGGAGCTTGTGACATCTGTAGTCGCCGCGAAAAAGAATGAGCTTGACATGGCGCTCGGAAACGTGATCGGATCGAATATTTTTAATATCCTGTTCGTGCTCGGCGTTGCGGCGGCGATCAGCCCGATCGCGTTTATCATGGAAAACGTGGTGGACATCGGGATCCTGATCGCGATGAGTGTGGTGGCCTGGCTGTTTACGGCGACGAGACAGAAGCTGGAGCGGTCGGAGGGGGCGCTGATGCTTCTGATCTATGCGGGCTATCTGGTGTATATCTGTACGCGGTGATGCGGGAGGCGGCCTGCGGAAATGAGAAAACATGAAATTTGCGTTGCCGAAACGCTGATTAAGGGTTATACTAGGGATATATGAATGCAGGAGGTATCAGGGTATGGATTTTTTTGATAAGTTAGGTGAATCGCTGGTGAGCGCCGGAAAGGATGTCAGCCAGAAGGCAAAGGATGTCTCCGAGATCGCCAGGCTGCGGATTGACATCAAGGCAAAGGAAGACTACGTGGACCGGCAGTACAGAGAGCTTGGCGCGGCTTATTATGACAGGCATAAGAACGAAGAAGAGATTGACGAGGCGGAGCAGTTCTTCCTGATCGGCGAGGCGCTGGAGGAGATTGACCGGATGAAGGCGGAGGTGCTTCGCATTCAGGGTTCCGCGGTCTGCCCGAACTGCGGGATGAAGATGCCGGAGGGTGCGGCGTTCTGCAGCAGCTGCGGGGCGAAGATGAACGAAGGAATCTATGAAGAATAAGCGGTCTGCCCTGTGGGTGCCCTTCGCGCTGACGGCCGCCGTCGGACTCGTGTATCACCTGCTGATGCAGCCGATGGGCGGGGACGATGTGTTTTTCCGGGAAGCGACGGAGGGCACCACGCTGTGGGCTTATTTAGCGGGACGGTATCAAAACTGGACGTCAAGAGTAGTTTCTGAATTTGTACTGGTGACGGTGATTCAGTGTCTGCCGCTGTGGAGGCTGATTGATTTTCTGATGTTTGCGAGTCTTCCGGTTGTCCTTTCTAAGTATTTTGAGAAAAGCCGCCTGATCTGCTGGTGTGCAGCGGGGGCGGCGCTTTTATTTCCGTTTCACGATATGGGGACGGCGGGCTGGGCGACCACGACAGTGACCCACTTCTGGCCGTTCTGGTGCATTTTTTTCGTGGGAATGCTGGTGAAAAAAATCCTGTCTGGGGAGAAGATCTTCTGGTGGGAGCTTTTGATCGGGATACCGGCGTGCATCGTCACCGGAAGCCATGAGCAGATGGCGGTCATCCTGCTGTTTGTGCTTCTGATGAGCACGGTTTCCCTGTTTTTGAAAAGGAAGCAGGACGGGGATGCCGGGGGACGGAAGTGTGCCGGAAGAAGGAAACGAGGCGGGAGTGCCATAGGAAAGAAGCAGGACGGGGATGCCGGGGGACGGAAGTTTGGGGGAGAGGAAGCACAAGGTCCCCGTGGGCGCGCCCTGGCATCACTGATCTTCTTTTGGGTGATCGATGTGATTTCGCTCGCGGTCATCGCCCTCTGCCCGGGAAACGCGAAGCGCAATGCGGTCAGTATCGCGGATCTTCCCATTTATGCGGAGTTTGATTTCGGGGAAAAGCTTTATCTCGGCCTCTTAAGCATCGAGCGGGTATTTCTGGCGAACGCTGATATCGTCTTTTTCGCGGTGGCGCTGATCTGGGTATTGCTTGTGTATGAGAAGACGAAGGATTATAAAAAGACGCTTGTCTCTTCCGTGCCGCTTCTGATTCTCTTTGGGCAGACGGTACTTCGGACAGCCTATCCGGGCTTATCGGGCCTCTTTGTCATGCCGGATCAGATCCTCTCCTGGAGCTGGGGGGAACTGTCGACCTGGATCCCTATGGTGTATCTCGCGGCTGCGGTGGCGTCCATGCTGTACGCGCTCTGGCAGCTGTTTGGGGAGTCAGTCGGGGAGTATGTCTGCGTGCTGATTCTTCTGGGGCTTGGCTTCGGCGCGGGCGCGGTGCTCGGCTTTATGGCGACGATCTACGTCTCCGGGGAACGGGTGTATGCGCCGCTCTACGGGATCCTGCTGCTGGTGACCATAGCGGCGATTGAAAAACAGCGCGGGGCTGTGGAAGCGTGTCTTAAGACAACGGCCGGAAAGCTGATCGCGACCCTTTTGGGGCTGCTGTGCTTTGTGAATGTGTTTTTTATAACGCTGTCTGTGTAACAGACAGCGTTTTTTGTCACTCAAAATCGATCAGATTCATCACCGCCAGAATCGCATCTCTTGCTCTGTCATGCAGGTATGCGGAATTGAGCTTATGCCTGTTGTAATGCAGATAGGTATCTTTTGTGTAATGAGTCAGAATATGAGTAAAAAATCGTTCCCAGTTAAAATATTCCCGGCTCTCTATATAGTCCTGCGGGCGGGCGAGAAGCTCCTGCACGGCGCTGCCGTCAATCAGGCCGGATTTTAAGATGATCCATTCAAAAGATTCTGGAAGATAACATTTTGTTCCGGGATGTGTTTTCATAAACTGGGTCAGTTCATTCATTTCCGGGCCGATGGACGCGCCGTCAGCAATTACCAGAACCTGCTTATCATCTGTTTTCTGTAAGGCATGTCTGAGATTCGACTTTCCGCCGGCGCTTTGACATGGAATCCGCTTTTTGGTGCAGATATCATGAAAAAAGTCATATCCGGAATTTGAGTCTTCCACGATGACTGCATCCGGTTTCACTTTGGATAAAAGCGTATCGCTGCTGTATATGTGATAAAATTCGTTGTAAACCCGTCTCATATCATGATATTTTCCTGAGGCGTGGATGCCGTAGATTTCCTCCACGGAATACGGCAGATTTGAGAGATTTTCCCGGGTCATAATCACAAAATAATTGTCAGATTCTTGCGCCAGTCTGGCAAAACGATCGGACTTTAAAAAGAAGTGATCTTCGTCCAGAAAGACGATAGTGTCATGCAGAGCGGGTAAAACCAGTTCCCAGTCAGGAGAATCCAGTGTGCGGCACTTTTTCTCGCACTGGATATCAATGCCGGAGCTCTCGCCCAGCCTGGCATACAGGGCAATCATCTGAACCAGCGTCGTCTTGCCGGTGGCGCTGTCCCCCTGAATGATCGTGATATTGCGTCTGATGTCAAATTCGTAGCGCAGTCTGTTATTCTGCACCATTACATGATAGCTTCCCTTCATCTGTTACCGCTCCTCTATTCGCAGGGCTTCATCGACATATTCCGCATAGCCGTGAACGATCCTTCCGGTATTCAGCATCAGGGCATCGAATTCTCCGGCAGAGCTGAAATCCAGCACATGATGCAGATTTATGGTCAGATCCTTTTGCCTGCTGATCTCAACGATCCATTTTGCACAGTTGTTTCCGCAGGAGGATGCGTTGAATATTTTTCCGGACTCGTCAAACGCCATCAGCATCAGTGTTTTTACCCCGCCTGAAAGCTCTTTTGTGGAAATCGGTCCGAGAACCGGGCTTTCGATAAGGTGCGGGCTGACTACTTCTGATTTGTCGATGTCTTTTATCATCTGTACCGAAAGGGGATCCGTGATCCATTCATCTTCGTACCGGTTGTCAAACCAGGTCGGTGGGTGGAAAATAGAATTTTCGATGTCTCCAAACACAATTTTTAACATAAAACCTCCTGGTTTCAGATGTCTTCGGGTTTCTCTTTGCATTACACTCCCAAAACCCTGGCGTTATTTCATCCATTTTAGCATGATCTGTATTCTGTTACAACCCGGATTCCATCTATATTATTGTTTCATTGACAGCCGCAATAACTTTGGCAGGCATTTGTACATCTCTCAGGCTATGAATTCCGAACATTCTTTCATACCGTTTCGGATCCAGCTGATCAGCGTGAATGCAGCACCATGACAGGAGGAATCAATTGCTGTTTCCAGCGATTTGTCTAGATTCCCGTTCCCGTATTTTTGTGTAAAATACTCCATAAAAAACTCTCGATTTCCTTTTATGCAATATTCTTCAAAAGAGTTTTGGCCTTCGTAAGAGATCACAGATATATAATTGGCTCTGTTGTTGCAGCATTCCTCATACATTCTCAATAACACTTCCTGAATATCACTGCCACACCCCATGCCGATTTCTTTTATTGCCGGCTCATAGAGATATTCGATTACGGAATATTTGTCTCTGAAATGGTGGTAGAAGGTCTGGCGCGAGATACCACAGGCTTTTGTAATATTGCTCACTGTGATATCTGCTACGCTTTTGTATCCTGTTAAAGGCCAAACTCCATCACGCGGTCAAACGGGATATTCTGTTCTTCTGTGTGCTCGATCATTAGGATGATTTTATCCCGTTTTGAAACGAGATCGTTTAAGATCGATAAAAACCGGGCTTTTGTGTCCGCGTCCAGCCCGGCTTCCACCTCGTCGAGAATAATGACGGATGCTTCCTCTGCGCGCAGCAGCAGTTTGAGAATCAGGAGCTTTTTGCGCTGTCCCACGGACAGGGAGAGTCCGTTGTTTTCGATATCCCGGTCCGAGGGCGCGGATAGCCCTGCCTTTGCAGACAGCGGGCCCCATTCGCCGGGAGCGATGGCATGACCGCTGATCAGCTCCACATAGGTTTTCATCGTTTCGTTCAGCATGGTTTCATCCTGATTGATGTAGAGGATCTGCCGGTTCAGATCTTCCTGGCGGCAGAGGGACAGATCCAGCCCGTTTACCAGGATCCGCCCGGAATCCGGCGCGTAGATGCCGGTGAGCAGCTTGATAAACGTTGACTTGCCACTTCCGTTGCCGCCGGTAAGCCGGATAAAGTCGCCCTGCGAGAGCCGGCAGGAGATATCGCGGAGCGCGGGGATCTGTGCGCCGGGATAGGTAAAGACGACATTTTGGAATTCAACATGCGCAATATGCGTCAGCGGCTGTTCTCCCTGGCGCTTTGGCAGAGCGCGTATCGCCTCGATATTTTCAAAGCTGACCGAAGCTTTTATAATCTGCTGGAGCAGAAGCTCCGCCTGCTGGCTGGTAGAGGTGACGATGCCGGAGAGCATTGTGAAAAATACCAGGTTTACAATATTTCCGCCCACCGCGGGCAGAACAAGAAGCGCGGAGAGCAGGATCGTAAACAGCGTGTTATAGTTTCCAATTGCTTTTCCCCAGAAAACGGCGGTACGGTTTTCCTTTTGGGAAGCCTCGATAAAATCATGAATGCCTGCCTTGGAACGATTACAGAAATAGGAAATGATATCATTTGTCTGAATCAGCGGAAGCGAGTCGACATATTCGTTACAATGTGCGTGGTGTGTCTTTAATTTCTGGTTTGTCATGCCGGCTTTTTGAGAAATCATTTTACGGCTGTAGAAAGAAAGAAAAAATCCTCCGGCTGAGGAAAGCAGCAGGATGAGGGCGAACTGCCAGTGGAAACATGCGGCAAGAAGAAAGCTGATCAGTATGGTGCAGAGATGCCCCGCCAGGCTTGGGATGTGGTGGCCAAGCACCCGGAAGATATCAAGGATATCCGCATAGAGCATATGCTTTAACCGGTCAGGTCGCATCTCATCTACATGACGGTGCGAGGCATAGGCCAGAACCTGCTCCGCGTCGATGGTAATATCCGTAATGTAACGGCCGCCCATTTCATCTAACTGAATATACCAGCGGATCTCAAGACAGGTGCCAAGGAGCATACAGGCGGCGAAAAGCAGCAGTCCCGCAATGATCATAAGTATGCTGCCGTTTGCGGTGACCGCATCAATATAATAACGCATTCCGCAGGGAATTGCGGTATTTAAGGCGGTGATCAGAAGGATCATTGCGATTGCTTTTGCAAAGAGGAGCGGATAGGTGTGAATGAGTTCCCGGCAGTATCGAAGAATCAGTTTCATAGGGAGATTCCTTTCATAAAAATATTTTATTGTGTTTCAAAAGCTCTTTTTGTAGCGGCACATGTTAGAGGATTGCTTTTTTGTGTGCCTTTTCTTTTCGTAACATTTTTATATTGTGACCACAGTGTTATTTCCTCCTATTAGCGAAAACGTATATTGATTATATGATAATTTATCATAACGCTTATTTGTTCTGAAATCAATAAAAATATATAACAAAATAGTGTAATCTTACTTTATTTTCCCAACACAAATCCCCGAATAATGCCTGAATAAACAACGGCTGGGACATCATCCGGTTGCTGACTTTATTTTTCTGTATCTCTGTGATATCGGCGGATACCAGTGCAGCCATATCCTCAAACAGGGACATAAGTCCGGAGCGCAGATTCAGGCAGGCTTATAACCTAACTGGAGGTCAACCATTTTGTGAGCGGTTGTTTCCTTCATGTTTCTAATATAGCATTCACAAAATGTAAGTCAAGGTGAAAATCAATGTCTGAACTATGTACAGCAGTGTCATGGAACATGTATAATAAAAGGATAAAAAATAAAGCGGGGCGGGGGGAGGGAAGCAGATGAAAGCAAAGAAGCCGGCGGGCTGGAAAAAGCTGTTTGATTCGGAGGAGTTTGGGCGCAGGTATGAATATGAGGGAACCGATCTTGGTGTGACGCTTCATGACGCGGATACGGTATTTAAGGTGTGGGCGCCGACCGCGGAGGAGGTGCTTTTAAATCTGTATGAGAGCGGAACGGAGGGGACTGACGACCGGATCAGCTCTCTGCCGATGAAGCGCGGCGCAAAAGGCGTATGGTCAGCAAATATAGATGAAAATCTGAAAAACCGCTATTATACCTACACAGTCACGGCGGACGGGCAGACGAAGGAGACGCAGGATGTGTACGCAATAGCCTGCGGGGTGAACGGAAGACGGAGCATGATCGTGGATCTGAGGGAGACGGATCCGGCCGGCTGGGAGGAGGACTCATTTTGTTATGACGCCGGCCGGCTGCCGGTGATTTATGAGCTGCATGTGAAGGATTTCTCCTTTGCCGAAAGCTCCGGTATCCCGGCAGAGTACCGGGGGAAGTATAAGGCGTTTACGGTCACGGATTCTGTGCTGTGCGGCCGGGAGAGACAGCGTGCCGGGCGGGACGCTGCGAACGTTGAGGGGGGAGAGTGTGCCGGCGGTGATGCGGCGGTGTCTGTCAGGAGAGAGGGGAGGACAGCCCGGGATGCGGCGGCAGCCGCTGGAGAAGAGGGTGCCGGCGGTGATGGTTTTGGGGGAGCACATGCCGGCAGGGCAAAGCCGACCTGCCTGGCGTATTTAAGGGAGCTTGGGATCACCCATGTGCACCTGCTGCCCTGTTTTGATTTCGCCTCCGTCGATGAGGCGGAAGGATGCAGGGACGCCGGTGCGGCTTTGGATGAAAGGAATGCTGCCGTCAGACCGGGAGATCAGGGAAATGTCGATTCCTTCAACTGGGGATATGATCCGCTCAATTTTAATGTCCCGGAGGGCAGTTATGCGACAGATTCGTATGACGGACGTGTCCGCATCCGGGAGTTTAAGGAAATGGTGCAGGCGCTTCACGCGGAGGGGATCGGCGTCGTGATGGATGTTGTATACAACCACACGTTTTCCATGGATTCCTGTTTTCAGCGGACGGTTCCGTATTATTATTACCGGCAGAATCCGGACGGCTCTCTCTCTAACGGTTCGGGCTGCGGAAACGAGACGGCGTGCGAACGGCCGATGTTTCGCCGGTATATCACGGAGTCTGTCTGCTACTGGGCGAGGGAATACCACATCGACGGCTTCCGTTTCGACCTGATGGGACTGTTTGACACGGAGACGATGAACGGGATCCGCCGCGCGCTGGATGCGCTGCCGGGCGGCACTTCGATTCTGATGTACGGCGAACCCTGGACAGCCGGGAGCTCTGCATTGCGGGAAGGACTGACCCCTGCGGTGAAAGCGAATGTGGAAAAACTGGATCCGCGGATCGCCGTCTTTAATGACGATACGAGGGATGCTGTCAAGGGAAGTGTCTTTTGTGCAGAGGTGCCCGGTTTTGTCAACGGCGGAACACAGCTGAAACGGCGGATCCGTTCGTCGGTGCTGGCCTGGTGCGACGGGAAGGGCGGGTATCAGCCGCAGAATCCCGGCCAGACGATCACTTATGTCTCGGCCCACGACAACTGGACGCTGTGGGATAAACTCTGTTATACGATGCAGGATAAGCCGGATTTCAGGAAACATGACGCGGCTGTGCTGCAGGCGAATAAATTCGCGGCAGGGATCGTCCTCACGTCGCTGGGTTCTGTATTTTTTCAGGCAGGGGAGGAGGCGGCGCGGACAAAAGACGGGATCGGCGACAGCTACCGGTCGCCGGCGGATTTAAACGCGCTGGACTGGGAGCGGATGTACCGGTACGAGGATCTTATGGCATATTATAAAGGAATGCTCGCGATCCGCAGGAGCTTTTCGGGGTACTGGCGAAGAGATATCCGGGTGAGAAAGGCGATCCGGTTTTACAAATGCAGTGAGAGGTGTGTGGCGTTTTCTTTTGACGCGTTAAGCGGACAGGATCCCTGGAAACGGCTGTGGATTGTCTATTCCGCCCGGGAAAAAGATCATGAGATACGCCTGCCGGAGGCGAAGCGCGTGCTGTTATCGGACGGCAGGAGCGTATTTTTCTCCGACCAGAGGGAATCGTGTGTGAACGGCCGTCAGGCATGGAAAGAGGAATCGTGTGTGAATGGTCCGCAAAAAGATCATGCGGAATCGTCGGCGAATCCGGTGTGGCTGGACGGCGGGATTGTACCTGTAACCGCGGGAGGGGTTACAGTATTTGGGGAGCGCTGTGAATGAGGACAGCCTATCTATAGTTATTTTGACGGCAGCTATGCAAACAGACAGGGAGGAAAGTCGTGCGGACAATTATGATGATCGAAGACGAGCCGGATATCCGGGAGGAGCTGGCTGCACTGCTGACAAGAGAGGGTTATCGTGCCGTGGCAGTCACGGATTTTACGGATATCCCGGGGCAGGTGAAATCCGAAAAACCGGATCTGATTCTGATGGATATCCTTCTGCCCGGTGTAAACGGGCTGACGCTGTGCACACAGCTTCGAAAAACGATTCAGACCCCCATTATTTTTGTCACAAGCCGGGATACCGCCATGGATGAACTGCGGGGGCTGAGTCTGGGCGGAGACGACTATATCACGAAGCCATACGATGTGCTGTTACTTTTGGCGCGCATCCGGGCTGTTCTGCGACGGAGCGACGGGGCGCCGGCAGCAGACACAATCGAAGCCTGCGGTCTTAAGCTGCAGCTTGCCAAAGGCGTGGTGAAGCCGGTCAGAGATGTGGCGGCGACGCATGAGGCCAGACGTGCGGTGGCGGAACAGCCGGTCAGAGGCGCCGTTTCGGCGCCAGAGCGCAGCGCGGAGCTAAGCCGCAATGAGCTTCAGATCCTGGCGCACCTGATGAGGCACGCCGGGGATATCGTGTCGCGGGCGGATCTCATCGATGTGCTTTGGGATCATCAGATCTATATCGATGACAACACATTAAGTGTGAATGTGACACGGCTTCGGTCAAAGCTGGCAGCGCTCGGGAGGTCGGATTGTATTAAAACCCGCCGCGGGCTGGGGTATCAGCTCTGCGCGGACGGCGTGCCGGCCGACGAAGAGAGCGGATCGGAGGGGACGCCATGACAGTCGGAGAATTCCTGGAGTCACGCTTAAAACGCTGCCTGATTTATATTCTGTTAGTGATTATTTTTGCGGTCATCCTGCTGGCCACGGGAACACAGGCCGGTGTGCTGGCGCTGCTTCTGATCACGCTTGCGCTGGCGGCGGTACTGATACAGACGCTTACATACCTGCGGCTTCGCGCCAGGTGCAGGGAGCTTCTGGCGATATCGGACGGACTGGATCAAAAGCAGCTGTTTACGGAATGCATTCCGCCGGCGGAGGACCCGTATGAGCGCTTTTTGTTCGGGCTGATGCGCCGGTCGGGACAGGCGATGATTGCAGGTGTTTCAGATGCGCAGGCCGCACAGAGGGAGTACCGGGAATATATTGAGAGCTGGGTGCACGAGATCAAGGCGCCGATCACGGCGGCCCGGCTGCTGGGCCAGGGGCTGGACGGGGATGTGCGCCGCAGGCTTGCCGCGGAGCTTGCGCAGATTGAGGCGCATGTGGAGCGGGCCCTCTATTACGCAAGGGCGGAAAGCCCGGAGCGGGACTGTGTCATCCGGCGGCTGGAGCTGTCGCGGCTGGTCGCGCAGGCGGTGCAGACACACCGCAGTCTTCTGATTCAGAGCGGCGTGCGAGTGGAGACAAATCTGCCGGAATGCACGGTCTATACGGATGAGAAATGGGCGGCTTTTATCCTCGGACAGCTTCTGCAGAATGCGGCGCGGTATCGGAGCGGGACGCCTGTCGTGTCGATTTGTGCGCATCCGCTGGGAAAACAGGTACAGCTTTCCGTTTCGGACAATGGGATCGGAATACCGCAGCATGAGCTTTCACGGGTATCTGACCGCGGGTTTACCGGGAGCAACGGGCGTCTGCGCGGCGGCTCCACCGGCATGGGGCTGTATTTATGCCGGAAAATATCGGATTTTCTCGGGATACAGCTTGAGATCACCTCGCAGGAGGGAGAGGGGACCTGTGTCACACTGACATTTCCCATGCGGCAGGCCGTGCCGGAAGAGAGGGACTGACCGTTCGGAAGGGGCCGTGCCGGAAGAGAACCCGACGCATACCTTACAGAACTGTAAGGAAAGTCAATATCAGATCGCTACTGCCGATGCCTGTTTTGAAGTATTCTTTTTCTGTAACCCGCTGCGGATCTGCCGGAGTCTTCGGATCCTGGGGCGGCTTTTGCAGAGGACAGCGGTCAGTAACGATGTCCGGGAAATGTATTCCGGCGCGGAAACGGAGGGAATCATGCTACAGGTCAAAAACATTGAAAAGTATTACGGAAGTAAAAACAATGTGACGAAGGCCCTGGACCGGGTCAGCTTTAACGTGGAGGACGGCGAATTTATCGCGATCATGGGAGCGTCCGGCAGCGGAAAAACAACGCTGCTCAACTGTATCTCCACGATCGATACGATCAGTGCGGGAAGTATTCTGCTCGACGGGAAGGAGATCGCCGCGCTTGCGGCTGCGGAGCTGGCAAAGTTCCGGCGGGAGCGGCTCGGCTTTGTTTTTCAGGATTTTAATCTGCTTGACACGCTCACCATTGAGGAAAATATCGGGCTTGCGCTCTCGCTTAACCACATTGACCCGGATGAAGTGCTGCAGCGGGTGCAGGAGGCGGCCGGGAAGCTTGGCATCGCAGAGGTGCTCGGAAAATTCCCGTATCAGGTGTCCGGCGGGCAGAAGCAGCGGGCGGCCTGTGCGCGGGCGATTGTAGCAGGGCAGACGCTGCTCCTGGCGGATGAGCCGACCGGAGCGCTGGATTCGAAGGCATCCAAAAACCTGCTTGAGCTCATGATGCAGATGAACGGGGAGATGGGAACGACGATCCTTATGGTCACCCATGACGCATACAGCGCCTGTTATGCAAAGCGTGTTTTATTTTTAAAGGACGGTCGTCTGTTTAACGAGCTGCTTCGGGGAGAGAGAACGCGATCCGCCTTTTATCATGAGATTCTCGATGTGCTCGCGCTGCTGGGAGGTGATATCAGTGACGTTATCTAAGCTTTCTCTGCGCAATGCCAGGCGTCAGGCGGAAGATTATCTGGTTTATTTTGTCACGATCGTCATGGTGGCGGCGCTGATGTATGCCTTCAACGGACTTTTATTCTCGAAGGAGATCAGAGATCTGGCCTCACAGATTGCACAGCTGTCGATGATGATTGTGATGGCCAGTATTGCGGTTGTATGCATCATCAGCTGGCTGGTCTCTTATACGACACATTTTATGCTGACCAGACGCAGTAAGGAGCTGGGAATTTATATTCTGACCGGCTTTGAAAACAGGCAGGTTGCGCGGCTGTTTTTCCTGGAAAATCTTGTTGTGGGTGGTTTTGCGCTGGTTCCGGGGCTTCTGCTCGGCAATCTGATCTATCAGTTTCTGCGGGCGATTGTGCTGGCGCTGTTTGGATATCCGTATCACTTTTCCTTTTCTTTTTCTGTCAAAGCGGTGGCGCTGACGCTTTTGTATTTTATTGTAATATATCTGTCGGCTCAGCGGAAGAGCCGGAAGCGGATTGAGAAAATGAAAATATATGATCTCATCTATTTTGAACGGCAGAATGAGGAAGCCTTTATAAAGAAAAGCGCCGGGCGCAGAAGCATATTTACCGTATCGATTGTGCTCGGTGTGATCGGAACGCTGTTTATCATGGCGCGGGGCCAGCTTTTCCAGGTATTGGGCACAATATGCATTATTGTGTTTCTCTATGGATTTTTTTCCAGCTTTGCCTCCGGAGTCCCGGCCTGGTTTGAGAAGCATAAGGCAAAAAAATATCAGGGTCAGAATCTGCTGGTTTTTCGGACGCTCACGGCAAAGGTTTCCACGATGGGCGTGACCATGGCCACCATCGCCCTGCTGTTTACCGCAACGATGATTGCGGAGGGCTGCGGGATGACCTTCCGCGCGATGTTTGTAAACCGCACGGCTCCGCTCGCCTGTTTTGATCTGATTGTGAGTTTGAAAGAGATGGATACAGATGTCGATTTATATAAAAACGACAAAGAATGGTCTGAATCAGGTGATATTATCCCGGACACGACAGATTATCTGCGCGAGCTGATTCCGACGTCGGATGACAGGGAATATGATGTGTATCTGGGAGAGTCGGATACGGTGTTAAAGGTGATTGAGGAACATATGGAATATTACCGCATGTATCCCGCGGATACGCTGATGCGGGCGAGCGATTATGCTTCCCTGCGGGAGATGCTCGGCTATCCGCCGGTTTCGCTCCCTCCGGACCAGTATCTCATTCATTGTCAGCCCTATGTCGCGCAGGCGTTAAAGGACTGGTCCGGTCCGGTCACGGCGGGAGGGCATACGCTCGCGTTTGGCGGGATTCATACGGAGACATTTGCGCAGCATTACTGGAATGTCAACGGCCGCGGATATATTCTGATCGTGCCGGATGCAGCGGCGGAAGCCTGCGCGGTCAGCCACCATATGTACGCCGCAAAGACGAGGGAGCCGGTCAGCGAGGAGCAGCACCAGTCGCTTGAGGCCATGCGGGATCGGATCAGCGGCAATTACGATGTGACGCTGTTTGTGCGGTCCGCGGCGGAGAAAGAAACGGCATCCATGACGGCAATGACGGTCTTTCCGCTGTATTATCTCGCGCTGGTGCTGACGATGACGGCGGCTACGATCCTGACGGTTCAGGTGCTTTCCGAGGCGGAACGCTACAGGAGGCAGTTTACACTTCTCGGAAAGCTCGGCATGGACCGGCGGGAGATGAAGCGGGCGCTGCGGAGGCAGTTTTTGATATATTACGGGATGCCTGCGGTGCCGCCGCTTCTGATCGGGGTTCCGTTTATCCTCAATATGGGATACCTGGTGGAGCCGGGAACGATGGTCGGAAGCGGCAGTCCGCCCGTGATTGCGGGGACAGCGGCCGCATTGTTTGCAGTGATATATGTGATTTATATTCTGATAGCATATGAGAGCCTCAGAAAAAATGTGCTGGGAGAGCGCGGGTAATAGGGCTTGTGCTGGAAATTTTCAAAAAGTCATGGTACAATAGGTGTGTCATTCCAGCAGTCGAAAAAACGAAATGAGGTATAGCAATGTATGACGTTATCGTTGCGGGCGCAGGAGTTACCGGGTGTACGACGGCAAAAGCGTTGTCAGAAAATGGATATAAAGTTTTGCTGGCAGAGAAATTCAAAATGCCCCCGGTATAAATCCTGTTCGGGGCAACTGATAAAAAGGACTGTCGATTTGGTGCAGGAATATTTCGGCGTGGCGATTCCAGCTTCGGTGATGTGTACCCCTGCTGAAAGCAGGGGTATGATTTTTACAAACGACAAAGGGAAAGAGTTCAGATTTGAACAACCGGGATTGAATGTATGGCGCAGCTCTTTTGATCATTGGCTTGCCATGAAAGCTGTTTGCCGGAAACCCGAAGGGCCGCTGCCGCAAGTGCGGGAATCTACACCCTGGTCGAGACAGCCAAAGCCAATGGTCTGGATGCAATGAAATACCTTAAATACATCCTGTCAGATATGCAGGGTAGTGCATTCCCTGAAAACCCGGAATATCTGGATGACGATCTGCCATGGGATCCCATGGTACAGGAACGTT
Organism: uncultured Roseburia sp.; assembly: GCA_910587865.1. Taxonomy (GTDB): domain Bacteria; phylum Bacillota; class Clostridia; order Lachnospirales; family Lachnospiraceae; genus Roseburia. Next base: position 67,759 of record CAJUNX010000002.1, on the reverse strand, counting down.
GTCGATAACCACTGCCCTTTTCGTATAGAGGGTTGGTGGTTATTTTTCTATCCACTATCTTATTTGACGCTTACTTTTCAGGGACGAGTAGAAGGACTGGGACAGGAAAAGGCAGACGCTTTCACGGGGCGGCTGCCATTTTGGGGGTTGCTGACAAGCTGGAATTTTATCTATTTTCCATAATCATTTCTTTGCACTTCCATTCTTCTCCCAGAACACAGTATGTTTCTGTTGTATCAAGAACTACATCGTTAAAACCGACTGCTTTATAACAGTAATAGGCTGGAAGATTATTCTCAAAAACGCCCAGTGATACTTTTTTTGCTCCATATATCTCAAATACAAATTTTAACCCTAACTGGAGCATAGCTTTTCCATAGCCTTTTCCTCTCCTGTGAGGATTTACAATAATAAATCCAAAACGTAATTCATCCAATGATTCATCAGGATTCCTTAGCGTAAAAAAGCCCAAAATTCCTGTTTCATCAAATGCAGTAAACGGCATTAGAGATTCAACAAAACAAAATTCCTTTTGTGTTATCGGATAATTACCGAGTATGCCTGCCGTCCATTGATAAAATGACTTTTCGTTTTGACACCACGATAATATTGTATCTGCATCCGAAGTTCTATATGGCTTTATTCTAATCATACATTTTTCCTCGCAAATGTCTCTGCTGTTAAATCCGAATTCAGTTTTTCCCTGACCTCTTCCCAGTTATCTCCAACTCTGATTCCCTGATAGGTAGTATAAGAGGATTCCCTGATATGAATATATGCCATATGGTATTCCCCGTTTTTTTCACGGCAAAAAGCCTCTGTTCTGTCTTCATATTCCGGGAAGTGCTCATTCCCCCGGTGATCTCCATCCCAAGAATCTCTTCCACCGACTCCTGCGTGTCGCCATAGCGGATCACTTCTCCGTCGGGGGTTGTGACAGCCGTCGGATCCTGCAGCGGGTCTTTTGAGGTACTGTTTCCACACCCTCCTGATCCGACACACACCATCATCAGCGCAATCAGCATGAAACCTGCTTTCTATTTTTTCGTTCTGCCAGCCGGCATCTGCAATACCTCCTGTCATTTTTAATATTCTATCATATTCTGGTTCGGCTTACAACAGACGGTTAATCGTTTTCAATCAACTCCGCTAATTCCTGTTCTGCCTGTCGCAGCAAAATAACTGCGCTGGCTCCGCTGATAGGATGAAAATACATCCGAATCTTGTATCCACCGACATCTGTGTAAATGCCATGACCTGATTCCGCAGGCGGGTGATCCAGCCTTCCACGGTTTCCTGTACGTCCTCTTCGTTATCAGTGATACCAAGTTTGTATCCCACCGAAAAATCAGTTCCAAGTCCGCGCGTCACCTTTGAAGGGGAAGCGGACCGTTGCACATATTTAATCTCGCCAAACGCGGCTTTCGGTAGTTCTCCGGCCATCTGTCGTACCTTACCGATTTTTGAACGTATTCCTTCCGCATATCCGTCTCCAAATGCTTCTCTCGGCCTGAGAAGAACTTTTGTGTAAAATATACCTGTTTTTGGATGGACAATCGGGTATTTCCTATACATATTTTTTTGAAGTTTTTCACGACACTGCAGACAACGGCTTCGCAGAATGCAGAATGCCTCTCCTGGTTCCACCGCCTCCGCAGCCTGATTTCCATGACTGACCTGTCTCTCACTTTTAAATCAGGAATTCGAATATTCTGAGATTACTATCTGCTCTCATCCAACCGATTTGGAAAAACAGGCTTTTTCAGGCAGATATAACGTTTGCCAAATGTCTTTTTCAAAAAGGTGCATAGTTTGTCCCATTCTTCGGTACCACAGTCCCATACAGGAATCACAAAATACCAGCAGCCTGCCAAAAAAAACAGCACATCAGGACTTTGATACACCTTTCTGACACGATAAGGCTCATGGAAAAAATCTCGTCCGTTATGATAATGAAAGTTTAACATTCGATCATCAGACTTTATATGCAGTTCTTCACCTCCAATCTGAATTAACAGGTTACCTTCAAAACCGAGCTGTTTATAAAATTTTCTCATTCGATCGGTTGTATCTGACACATTAATCTGATATGCAAGATACGCGATAACTCCGATTGCTGCCAGCATGATGCCAAGCAGCATAACATCGAAAACATATTCCTGAAAATCTGATCCCGGATCAGGAAGCTCCTGGAAATATATAGACGGGATCGCTATCACTACAAGGAAAACAGTCATTACGATTCGCACATGAAGATTCTGCATATACTTTGCATAATATTTTCCATACCCTTCCGCAAACTGCGAAGTTACATTTGTTTCAATCGATATCTGCACTATTATATTCCTTTCTCTACGCTTTGATGTTGCCTTCGTCCTTCATCCATTGGAACACTTTTTTACTACGAGTGCAATCATAGTTGCTGTGGCTGCTGGTCCATCTGAAGGCCGATTCCCTGTGTGGAAGCATTGACAAGATTTTTCCTTCTGTATTTACATTTCCCTCCTCAGATGCGAGACCGTTAATAAATCCAGGCGATGCCGAATCGATTCCCGTTTTATGAAAAAAACAGCGGCGTATACCCCGCCGCTATCTTTATATCAGATCTCTGTCAGGTTACCGCTTCTTCCAGCCATTGTTAATCGGCCACATATTTTTCCCTGATCGGAACCATAATCTTTTCTTCGATATTTTTCTTTATTCTTACAAAATATTCTTGATCGTCATCTAAAACATACGATGTTTTCGCAGCTTCTGACCATCCTGGCGGAAGTGACTCTAAAAATGCATCGCTATCATCATATTTTTTGAACTCACTATCCAAATACACATAGCGAAACTCGTCTGTGTCGAAATAAATGCAATAGTCGTCAATTTCAAAATTCTTTTGCATTTCTTTTAATGGATCCGCAACATATAATAAAGCCAGCCACTGAGATGACGAATCCGCAACAGAAGAGACCCACACATAAATGGTTGGTATTTCTTCTTTCAGATCCGCCCGGGCATAGAATCCCTCGGTGATTTCTTCATGCTCTGATAAATCCACCCCATCCTTCCCTGCATTATTGCATCCACAGATACACACAACCAGCAATGTCAGGAATAAAACATACACTTTTTCATATTCTGCTCTCGCCTTTCTATTATTTATTTTTGTAGATAAATGATACCATACCTGGCATATGGGTTCAATGTTATTTTTCTTTAACAATGGCGGTATATACATTTTGAGCCAATGTATAAACCGCCATTATTTTGCAGATGAATATTTAATCAATCCCGCTGATGTCGACCCGCCCTGTTCGTGCAAAGAAATCCCGCTGGCTTCTCTGATAGGAAGAAAATACATCGGAATCCTGTATCACAGGCTTCTCACGGATATCCCTCAGAAGCCCGTTCTTCAGGCAGTGCATTCTGCCTGCTGACTTCCCTCATGTATGGTTCCATTCCCAGTTCAAGTTCTGCCTTGATCGGAACCATAAATGTATTACCGGAAATACCGGAAGCCACAGCGGAATAATCGATGGATGGGAACTCCGGCCTTGCGATCTCCACCTCCACCGGCAGCTGCGCAAACGCCGTGACCTGATTCCGTAGACGGGTCATCCAGTCTTCCACGTTTTTTTCTGCATCTTCTTCGTTATCGGAGATGCCAAGCGCATATCCTTCCGAGAAATCTGTACCAAGTTTTCTTGTCACCTTTGAAGGAGAATGAGAATCCTGCGTCTCCTGTATGGTTTTTAACGATCCGCCAACCAGCTTTGTTGTTTCTATTGCTGCAGCAGCTATTTTAGACCCAATTCCGTCTGCATAACCCTGACCAAGGCTGGCACCCAATTTGTGCGCGATCTCTACAACGTTGTCCTTCATCATTCTGAACAAAGCTGACTGGGTCAGCCCATCTCCGGAAGGACATGCATCTTCTTTGGACGAAATTCCACGAATCAGGCCCAAATCTGACACAGCAATTCCAAAACCATTTAATTCATCGATTATCATTGGCCGCATTTCATCAGACGCATATTTCAGCTGGTTCAGTAATTCGACAACTCTGGCTTTGGTTTCTTCATCCATCGCGTCAATTGTTGCAAGCAGGCCTTCGCCAATCACTCCGAATCCCAGCTCATTAAACATTTCAATTAATGGACCTCCTGTTTCCTCACCGGCATTCACAATCTGCCCCAGAAGATCCAGCGCTGAAATATAAACCGCTTCACCCTGTGATGTAAATGACGCCTGAATTTCTAGCATTGCCTCATTAATCGCGCCCTCTAAAGATGAGAGAATCAGATTTTCATAATTATCGTTCTGGATTCTCAGTATTTCTGCATATCTGAGCGCAGCATATTCATCGCCCTGGCGTTTCGTTTATGGCAGAAAAACCATCACCGATACTCTGTGTCATCTTCTTGCAGGATTCTGTAATTGCTTCAAGTGATGTCCCGCCTGGATTTGTCAGTGCCCGATGTATCGCTTCACCTACGTGCTCCGTCCGTATGTCATCAATTGCCTCCTTCATACCAACGAATCCTGCGACTACAGCCACAATCCCGGCAATCGCTATCCCGGCAGGAAATCCAAATACTACATTAAATATTTTTCACATTAAAGCGACAGCCCTTTTCTTCTATAAATCTTTCACACTAATTTTCACGAAGCTTTTTATCCGCGTATTCTATAATCGGATTTTAATCTTCTCATCAATAATTTCTTTTATTCTGCATTCTCCCAACGTGTATTTTCTCTTCCGCTATTGTTTCATGCTTTGTGAATGATCTCCTTTATTCTTTTTGATAAACCGTAACAAGCTCCGTAACAGATCTGATGCTGTAATCATCGTTCACAATTCTGAATTTTGTCTTAACAGTTTCAACCGATTCCAGGGGATGCGCCTTTGCATCATCGGACCAGATCATCATACCATTCGTTGCCTTTTTCCCGGGAGATATATCGACAGAATATAAAGATGATTGCCTACGGCGACCCGAATTTGCAGGACTTGGTGACAGGCGTAGAGAATGTCGGCGGCGTGAGGGCGTATATTAACATCGAGACCCCCACCGGCACGATTGCCCTCAAAAAGACTTCCGAGGACGGCGTTGTTTCGGGCATCTCTTTCCACATCAAAGGTGACGGCTTCGACAAGAACGTAAAGACGGACGCAGAGGGAAACCTCACCGTGGAGGGCTTGTTCCCCGCCACCTACACCATCACCGAGCAGAGCATTGACCGATACGAGCCGCAGCAGACCCAGACCGTGACCCTCATCGGCGGCAGGACGACCACCGTGAATTTCAACAACATCTTGAAGCGTGGCAGTCTGGAGGTGGTAAAGACTTCCGAGGACGGCATCGTGGAGGGCGTGAAGTTCCACCTTTTCGGCACGTCCCTAAGCGGTCTGGCGAGCCGTGAGGACAAGGAAGCCATGATGCGGAACATGGACTGGATGAGTCCTCTGTGCTCCACTGCCTCAAAGGTGAATTCCAGCTGGTATTCTTTTTCCCCGATGGTTACTGTTTTCATGTTGTTCTCCTTTCTGCCGCTTCCTGCGGTCTTTTGACACTGTTTCGGTATCTGAGTCTGTAATTTTTCATAAAGCTACATGCATTTGGATTTCCTGCGTTTTTTGGCTTGTATTCAGATGTTGAATGTCACTTTGTTCCTTTACGGCGTATGGAGTTCTGAGTATCTTCCAAATGCTCGAATTATTTAATGAATATCTTTAAAATGAAGAATACACGCGTAAAATATACCTTCTGCATGAAGGGATCAGGCAGTTTTTATGCATTTTCCTTTTGAAGTTTTCACGACGCTGCAGACAATAGCTTCGCGGAATGCTTCTCCTGTTCCACCATCTCCGCAGCCTGATTTTTATGACTGACCTGTTCCTCATTTTTAAATCAGGAATTTGAATTTTCTGATATTATTGTCTGTTTTTATCGGACCGGTTTGGAAAAACAGGTTTTTTCAGACAGATATAACGTTTCCCAAATGCCTTTTTTAAAAATGCACAAAGCTGCGGCCATTCTTCAGGGTCACAATCCCATACAGGAATCACATAATAGCAGGATTCCGCCAAAAAATACAAAACGTCAGGACACTCATATACCTTTCTTACACAGCCGGCTCCCCGTAAAAACAATCGGCCATGATAATGATAATTCTTCCATATCCTGTTTTCGGACTTTATCAGCAACTCTTCATCCCGGATCTGAATCAGCAGCTCTCCGAAGATTCTATGTCGTTCATAAAATGTACGCATTCGTTTCATTGTATTTGACATAGTTTTCTCATATCCGAGATATTCTACAGCGCCCATCGCAGCCATCACTACAGCAAGCATAGAGTATATAAAAATACTCTTTAATACACCCATTGTTACATCAGGAAAAAGTATGTGATAATAAAACGGAAATGCCAAAACAGGAAGCGGATTCGTAATTATAATCCACATATAGTATCCTTTTTGCAGATGTCTGGCATAAAATTCTGCGTAACCTTTGGCTACCTGTTCTGCGACGTTTGTCTTTATTGATATCTCCATCGTTGAAATCCTTTCTTTAGGTTTCCGTATCATCATTATTGTTTAGTCAGTCATATCTGATATTTTGTTAACAAGATGACGTAAAAATAACGGCAGATTGCTCCGCCGTTATTTCATCTTATGGATTTGCTGATTGATCTGTGCTGATCTCAATGCTGTCTACAACTGCATCATATTGTTTGGAATAATCCTTCCCCGCTTCTGAAACCCCCGCAAAAAGGTATATTCCATCTTCATATATAAAAACATTTGCATGCCACTGATATTCTGCATCGTCTATCAGAAAATTCACACGCCCTTCAAAAGCTTTGATATCTGCAATCTCTCTGGTATCATATTCCAAATCTCCGTTATTATCCGTTAGTTTTACAGTATCGATCGTCTCGATCTCAAACATTCGTGAAAACTGGCTCTTGCTACCCACAATCATCTCTACCATACTGCCGGCAAAAGCATCCATATTTTCTGCAAGGTAATCCGGTTCCAGTCCCATATTTTCCGCGCGGGATACCTCCAGTACATATCCATCGGTACGATAATAGATAACTCCCGTTAACGGATCACTGGCTTCCACCCAGTCCTCCGGCACCTGATATGATACCGCTCCAAGGCTTTTCTCAACAACAGGAGACGCCTCCTGCCCGGTCCCTGAAGACGGACTGCCGCAGCTGGCCATAGCGATTATTATACAGCAGAGTAAAATCATGATTCTTTTTTTCATACTGAATTTCCTCCGTTATTTTTCCTCCACGATACTGCAGTTCTGCAGGCTTTCATGAAATGCATTGATATCCGGGTTTCCGATGATCACAACCTCTTTTCCTGCTAAATGATACTGTGCTTCTGGAAACTGTAATTCGATTTTGTTGTATTTATCTTCCTGATATGCTTCTTCGGACGGATAAAGATAATACTGCGGATTTCCCTCATAATCCTCTCCGTCCCGCAGAATGTATCCTTCGGTTTTAAAATAAGTATCCTCGTATATCTCATCCATGAGCCTTATAAATTCCGGTACGGAAAGATATTCCTCCTCTTTTTTGTCCGGTGAAACATATCCGTCCGTTCCGCCGGTTATATTCAGCGTGGATAAATAGTAGTTCTCTGTATAAGATTCTATATTGTGAGCCCTTATATATACGGTTTCTCCTTCTGCGGCAAAATACCTGTTATCCCTTCCCTGCCCCACGTTAATCCGATATGACGCAGGTGCATCCGGATCCGGTGCGAGCGTAAGGATGTCCGGAGAAAGGTCGTTCGTATCAACGACATATCCGGAAACGCTATAGCTCTGATTTGCCAGCAGTCTTAAACATGTGACAGCAGAGTCAAAGTCCAGTTCGACCACTCCGCCGAATTCTTCCTCCAGCAGTTCATAGGTCCATTCCTTTTTCTCATCACCGCACCCGGTTAGCAGAAAACAAAGCATGACTGCTGTAAATTCTATTAATTTTTTCATGATTCGTCAATGCCCTCCTTTATTCTTTTGATAAAATGTAACAGGCTCCGTAACAGTGGGTCTTTGTATCAAACTAGAAACGGGTTTCCTGTACATCCTGAATATATATGGTGGTAATGATACCTTCATCATCATACACAAAGCTGAGTACCAGCCAGTCCTCCTCCCACTCATCACGATCGATCTTTGCATCAATCTGTTTTCCGTCATCAAGTAACAGATTTGCTATGATGAATGATTCATCTATCAAGTCCGGATTCAGTCTGTCTCTGACATCTTCCCATTGATCGCCAACTTTGATTCCTTGATAAGCAGTATAAGAGGGATCCATGATCTGGATATATACCATACGGTATTCTCCGTCTGTCTCCCGGAAAAAGGTTACCGTTCCATTTGTACCCTGTACAACATGATCCTTATAGTATCGCAGTGTAGTCTCCATCCCGAGAATCTCTTCCACTGACTCCTGTGTGTCGCTATAGCGGATCACTTCACCGCTGGATGTTGTGACTGCTTTTGGATCCTGCATCGGGTCTTTTGAGGAACTGTTTCCACACCCCCCTGACCCGACACACACCATCATCAGCACAATCAGCATGAAACCTGCTTTCCTCTTTTTCGTTCTGTCAGCCGGCATCTGCAATACCCCCTGTCATTTTATATTCTATTATATTCTGATTCAGCTTACAACAGGCTGTGCTTTTGATACACAGTGTAAACGTCACAACGCATCCAGCCTTATATTGTCAGTTATCACCAGGCATAAAAATAACGGCAGATCGCTCCGCCGTTATTTTTACAACAATTATTTCCAAAACGAAGTATCAAATATACTCTGAACTTCTTCTGGAAATGTCTCACTTATTTCACATTCCGTACTTGGAATATTAATCTCAGGGTTATATTCTTTATAACTTTTAGAAATATATATATTCAGCTGAACATCAAATTCACTGAATGCTTCTCTGGTTTCGTCAACTTGATAAAAAAAATATTTTTTTCCATCACTTCCAATTTCAGACTCTTTTTTATTTATTGTGTGTATGGGTAAAGGAGTTCCGGCACCATATCCCTGAAAAATCTGGATCAAATGATCTTTATCAAACCAGTACCAGTCGTCACTTTCCATATTAGAAAAATCAAATTCAACCGCCATGATCCCCTCATATCCATGCTCTGTTTTCTCCTGCATAAGATAAATATTGCTAAGCTGCAACAGCCCGTCATCCGTTTCTATATCATACGGAAAAGAAAATTCTTCCTCGTCTGTATTATTATCACTGTTCATACTGTCTGTATTACCGCTTTCTCCTGTACTGCCGTCTCCGCATCCGGTGAAACACACACAGAATGACAGCATTAATAAAAATGCAGTTATTCTTTTCATACACCCAAACCTCCCGCTTCATGTTTTTTATGAATAAACTATAACACACTCGGCATATGTGATCAACGTCGTTTTTATAAAACGGCGGTTTATAAAATTCTGACCTGATTCATAAACCGCCATTATTTTATAACTGAGGTTTAATCAATTCCGCAGATGCCGACTCTCCCTGTTCTTGTAAAATAGCTCTGCTGTCCTCTTCGGTAGGAGGAAAACACATCCGAATCCTGTATCACCGGTTTCTCCCGGATGTCATTTAAAAGTGTATTCTGATTTTTTAACAGTGTGTTCTGTTCCTCCAAAAGGACATTCTGCCGGATACATTCTTTCATGTACGGCTCCATTCCAAGTTCAAGCTCTGCTCTAACCGGTGCTGTATATGCATTGCTGACAATGTTTGAAGCAGAATAATTTATGGAGGGAAACTCCGGCCTTGCAATCTCCATATCCACCGGCATTTGTGTAAGGGATGTAATCCGGTTTCGAAGACGGGCCATCCAGCCTTCCACGGTTTCCTGCACATCTTCCTCGTTATCGGAGATGCCAAGTTCATATCCTTCTGAAAAATCAATGCCGAGACTTTTTGTCAGCTTTGAAGGTGAATTTGATTTCTGTGCGCTTTTGATTGTTCTAGCCCCTGCCATTACAAGAATGGATGCGGCCGCTGCAACATTTTTTACCTGATTCATAATTCCCTGAGCATATCCCAGTCCGAAATTGTCTCCATATGTTTTTGCTAATAACATTCCGGCTGATATTTGGGCACCCATTCCCTGCGCAGAGGCATTAATAAGGCTTTTTCCTCCTATATTTGCGTTATCCTCCTCAGACGCGATGCCGTCAATAAATCCCAAAGATGCTGAATCAATTCCCAGCGTATTCAGTTTTGTAATCAGCCCTTCTCTTTCTTCGTCAGATGCATACTTCAGTTGTGACAGCAGACTAATCGCTTCCTGCTGTACGCCTGCCTCACTTTCGGACAGCGAAGTGATAAGCCCTGCGGGTAACTGTATTCCCATCGCTGAAAATACCTCCTGCAGGTTTTCCGCTACCAGTCGCTGTCCTTCACCGAGCTTTGTCAGCAGATTCATTGCAGATATCTGCATAAAAGGTTCCTGTTCCTGAAAGGCACTGATTACTTCGTTTGGCAGATCGACTCCCAGCATCCGGAATATTTCCTGCAGATTTTCGATAGGAACCTCTGCACCAGCCGTAATATCGGCCAGTGTCATGGAGACTTGTAGCTGCATTTCCGGGGACTGCTCTGCAAGAGATGCCATAAACTGTTCGGAGATACCGGGAGCTATCACAGAAAAAAGCTGCTGCAGTTCTTCTATAGACAGTGTGGTCTGCTCTTTTAACTTCTCAAACATCTGTGTCACGGATTCCAGCGTTCCTTCATCCAGGAATGCCAGGCTTTCCGCCATCTGATCAGATATGTTAAGATCCATATTCCTGAACTCTGCCTTGAGGTCACTGAGTGTCTGTTTGTACTCCGCTGTCTGCATATTATTTTCGGCAATGGCATTACTGCTTTTATAAATTTCTGATGTGACATTCTCATATTGTGATTCCAAATAATCAATTGTGTTTCCTGTTTCCCGAGTTATCTCATCTGCTTCTTGGCATGCCTGATTATACTTATTTACTGCATTGCCAACATTATATTCTATTTCATAAGCGTAAGAACCATTTTGTGAACCAAAAGTCTTTTCAAGAATGTCTAAATCCGTGTTAAGGGTTATTATGCTATCCTTTAACTCTGTCAGACCTTGTATGTCACGATTACGAATCAGATCCTTGACAGTCTCAGAAATGTTAGGATCATTTAAATACACACTTACTGCTTCTAAATAATCATCATCTGCTCCTTTTTTTAATAATTCAGCTTCATAATGTACCGTATATGCATCAGTCATCATTCCCTGTAGTGCCTGCTGTTGCGCATAGAGTACCATGTTATCAATTAGTAAACTCAGTGTTTCACTCTGAATCTTAAGGCATCCTGTTTGTTCGTCAATGTAATCATTTAATCCAGGAACAAGTTCTACCAGTCGTTCCGAGATATCCTTCAGTTTGGCCTGTTCTTCTGCTGTAAGCCTGGATTTTCCTGCAAGCTCTTCATATGCTTCTGCCAAATCCCGTGCCATATTTGCCTCTGCCGCTCCTGCATCCTTTGCTCCATCCGTCATTTTGGCAAGACTTTCTCTGATTTCCGCCGATTTTGCAGTTACCTTTTCATATAATTCATTTATTTTTTGCGAAAACTGTCCTAATGGTGTTGCATTAAAGGCTTCTTCCTGTGCATCTTTTAAACCTGTGATTACTGCTACAAGTCCGGTTACCGCCGCAACTGCAAGACCGGCCGGGCCAAGTGCAGCATATAATTCTGCACCCGCCAGTGCGGCTGATGTGGCCATTTTCCCCAAACTTATCACACTGGACTCTGTGCCATCTGACAGTTCTTTTATAATATTTCTCACAGAGGAGAATTCTTCAAACGCAGCTTCGCACATTTTTTCTATTGATTTCACCATGTCATCTGCAGCTTTGCGAGCCTCATCTATTTCTTTTTTGCTACCAAAGACATCATAATAACTTTCACTTATTGCCATTCCCATTATCCTCCATCTCGTTTTTATTTTTTCATAACCCTGTTAATCAGAAAAGGACGGCTGGTCCTCACACCATACCGTCCTCCCTGTGCACCCTTATTCCGCCGGTGTTGCCGGAGCCGTCGGTGCTGCCGGTTTCACTGCGGTTACCGGATCCGGCAGGTCGACCAGCGTGTTCGTGATCGTGTACTGCAGCACGCTTCCCACTGCGTATTCCGGTGTCGGGAGCGCTCCCGGCTCCACGATGTACACGTTCATATTTTTCTTCGACGGGTGGTAGGCACAGAACCACATGGACTGTCCTGCCGTCCTGCCGTCGTACGCCGCGAGCATCTCGGCCCACTGTGCGTCAAAGGTGTCGGTGTCGTTGAACACGGTCTGAAGCTCGCCGCCGGTGTCCGCATGTCCTCCGACATATTTCTTTCTGCTGGATTCCAGCGGAGTGGCGTCCAGCTTGTCCTGGGACAGCGTCACGCTGCCGATACTGATGCACTCCTCGATCTGTTTCCATGTCTCCGGCGCCGCTGTCATGGTGCCGAGTCCCCATCCGAATACTACTCCGATTGTTGATAATGCCTGTTCTGCCATATTGTTTTTCCTTTCTGCCGCTTTCTGCGGACTTTGTGATACCTGCTCTGGTATCGGAATCTGTTTTTTCGTTGCTTCTGTTATTCTGACTGCTTTCTGATTCCGGCTGTCATGTTGTCTTCCAGCCGTTCCTGCTTTTGGTTAAATTTCTCTGTTTTGAAGAACTTTTTTGTATAGTGCCGTGGTTTCTGATACCTGAAACCCATTTTTCAGAAAAACATTCTTCTTTCCGGGGATTCTGGTCTTTCCGTAGTTGTCCTTCCTTCTGAGGATCTCTGTCCTCCTGTCAGAAAGATATCAGCCTTCCTGCTCCGCATTCCCGGCTGTTTTCCCGTGCGCCCGCTGCCAGTTGACCCGGCGCACCTTTTCCTGTGCAAAGAACAGATCCACGGCACGCTGTTTTTCGTCCTCTGTCAGCCGGCGGTCCTTCTGCTGCGCCGGGAGATCCTGAAGGAACGGCTTTGCCGGGTACTGATCCGGCATCGAACCCTTCCGTTTCCATAAAAATGCATTGCACACAGTGGATCGCAGGGCTTCCCTGACGTAGAGGCCGAGGAGGTAGTCGCGTTCGTCCTCCGCCTGCCGGCGTTTTTTCTGCGCCAGGAAGAAGTAGGTCAGCTTCGTCGGCGTCAGGTGCCAGAAGAGCTCATACGACACGCCTGCCGCAAGGGCGTTTACGAGGTATTCCTCCCGGATCAGCCTGCCGAAGTCCGGGATTTCCGGCTGACCGTCTTTTTCGTCTTTCCGGTCTGCGCCGTCTTCCCTGCCTGCGCCGCTGCCGCGTTCATCCGCTCCAGCATGCCCGTCAGGCCCGACAGGGCGAAAAAACCGTCGTCCTCCATACACTTCCGGATCTCCTCATACAGCTGCATGTAGGTGAGATTCTGCTCCTTCATGTACTGCCGCATCAGCTGCGCCGCCTCGTTCTCCGGCACCCTGTGATGCTCCAGCAGGCCTGCGTAAAAGGCAGTCCGGCAGATGTGCGGCATGTCGCTGATCATTTCCGCCACGCCGTCGAGCATGGAGGCTGCCGTTCCCTCACGTTCCGGTTCGTTTTCCTGCGCCTCCAGGGTTCCCCTGCGGACGAGGTAGCTGCCGGAGAGGATGCGGAACATGGACTGGATGAGTCCTCTGTGCTCCGCTGCCTCAAAGGTGAATTCCAGCTGGTATTCTTTTTCCCCGATGGTTACTGTTTTCATGTTGTTCTCCTTTCTGCCGCTTCCTGCGGTCTTTTGACACGGCATTTCTGCCGTCTCCCCTGTGTGCTTTTTTCTGTCAGTCTGTTCTGCTTCCTGTCCGGGATGCGGTTTGTGGTTCCGCATCCCGGGTGGTTCCTGCTTTTGGCGTTTTCTTACCGTTTCCTTATGCTGCCGGTGCTGCCGGCGCCTCCGGCTTCACTGCGGTGACCGGATCCGGCAGGTCGACCAGCGTGTTCGTGATCGTGTACTGCAGCACGCTTCCCACTGCGTATTCCGGTGTCGGGAGCGCTCCCGGCTCCACGATGTACACGTTCATATTTTTCTTCGACGGGTGGTAGGCACAGAACCACATGGACTGTCCTGCCGTCCTGCCGTCGTACGCCGCGAGCATCTCGGCCCACTGTGCGTCAAAGGTGTCGGTGTCGTTGAACACGGTCTGAAGCTCGCCGCCGGTGTCCGCATGTCCTCCGACATATTTCTTTCTGCTGGATTCCAGCGGAGTGGCGTCCAGCTTGTCCTGGGACAGCGTCACGCTGCCGATACTGATGCACTCCTCGATCTGTTTCCATGTCTCCGGCGCCGCTGTCATGGTGCCGAGTCCCCATCCGAATACTACTCCGATTGTTGATAATGCCTGTTCTGCCATATTATGTTTCCTTTCCGCCGCTTTCTGCGGTCTTTGCGATACCTGTCTGGTATCTGAATCTGTTGTTGATAAAGTTACTGCTGATAAAACTGCTGTTACCGTATTGTTTCTGCTGCCGTTCCGGTATGCCGGGCAGCCTTGTTTTTTATCCCGCTACACTGTTCTCACCGCCTTTCCTGAATCACATCCGGATCCTGTGCATTCCGGGCTGTCTTTTGGCTCTGACCGGCTCCTTTACCGGTTATGGTTCCAGTTCCTGCACTTGTCTTCCGTATGTTTCTTACTGGCTTACTATTTCTTCGTATCGAAGAAGTTGTTTGTATCATACCGTATTTTTTTGATCCCGTCAAGTACTTTTTTGAATTATTTTCTTCTTTTTGAAGATATTCCTATTCTGTCGTGACTTCCGGCAGTCCGGCGACGGATGTCAGCAGCGACAGCACTCCGGCCAGCACGGACGCGGACAATACATACGGCCAGTCTGCCTGACCGATTACCGCAGCTGTTCCGATTCCGGCAATCGCTGCCTGCGCAGTCGTCTTTACCGCGCGTATGGCGGCTGCTTTCAGCCATTTTGCCATGTCTGTCGACGGCATGAATACATTGTTTTTTAACATATCGTTTCTCCCTTCATTTTACAGGTATTGTACCGCCACGAAAGCCAGCCCTGTCGCAAGAGCTCCCGTGAGCGTACTGATGACCGTCGTTACGGCCGTATTTTTATAGTGTCTCATATCCTTCGCCGGAAGACGCTCCAGTTCATCCACTCTTGTGTCCAGCCGGTCGATTTTTCCGTCCATGCCGGCAACCGTGTCATTTGTGTGCCGGATTTCCTCTACCAGCCGGATCATCGTTTCCGACATTGCGTGTATTTCCTGTATGACCGATTCGAGCCTCTCCAGCCGGTATGTGTTGGATTTTAAGCGCTCTTCCGCCCGGGTCAGTCTCTGCAGATATTCCTCCTCCATGTCATGTCCCTCCTTTCTCCGCTGATCCGTCGGCACGGCGTCTGCTGTTTACTCTCCGCCTGTCTGTGCATGTTCCTCCAGCGCACGGATCCGTCTGTCCTGCGACTGTACCGTGGCGATCAGATCCGCGATCAGCTCCAGGTAGTTTACCGTCATGCGCGTTTCTTCTCCGTAGGGCATATCCTCCGAGCACAGCGCCCAGTCCGGGTCCGGGAGGGTCTCTTTTACCTCCTGCGCGATCAGGCCGTGCCGGATTTTTTCTTTCGGATCATAGTTGTAGCGGAACCGGCAGGGCCTTTGTGCATAGACAAACGCCGCGGCTTCCTCCGGGTCGAGGGGCTCCACCCCGTGCTTTAACCTGCGGTCGGAGTAGCTCTCCCAGCCGTAGGAGGAGATGCCCTTACCGCTGTCAGTCAGCATTGCGACCACGTTCCCGGAGCCGTTTACGCTGACCTGAGAGTACTGGAAGGTCGCGGTTCTTGTCCCGTCGGTCGAACGCACGCCGTCGGTCCCCATCTCCGCGCTGATTCCTCCGGTGCGGGAGAGCTTTATGATTCCGGGCTTTGATTCCGCAGACTGGATGTTGATGCTCCCGTTTGTCATGTTGACGTCTGCGTTTTTTACAGAAAGCGCTCCGTCCCGGCCGATCTGCGTGTTGTTGTTAGCGGTGACAACCCCGTTTAAACTGATTTTTTCCGCCTGGATTTTTACTTCCTCCGCGGTCTGATTGATCTCGGAGATGATGTTGTTTTTTGCGACCTTTGTCGTCACCTCCTGCGCGGTGATGGTAAGGCGGGCGGAGAGTTCCTCCTCCTTCGTCTGCGCCCGCCCGGCTTCGAGCGTGATGCGCTCCACGTTCTGTGAGATCTGTGTCTGCAGATTCTTCTCTACGTCTGTAATTGTGGATTTTGTCTCGTCCACATCCCGTTCGAGCATGTTTGTGATGCTTTTCAGCTGACGGATCGAACGGTTGACGGAGTGCATTTTTTCCGCGTATTCCTCCACGCCGTCCGCGCTGCAGGTATCCCGCAGGGAACGGATGCCTTTTAAGGTGCGGGAGAGTACGTAGCTTTCAATAATCTCATAGCGCGTGTTCAGGCGGACGGCATCTCCCGGCTCCACGCACGGGTTTCCCTTTGCCTCCGCCGTAAACGGGCGGTAGCTGATCTCCCGCACGGTATCATACAGGCGCTGCGCGATCTGATTCAGCTCGTCCGCGTGCTTGCCGTATGCGAGAAAGTTGTCCTCTACGATGTAGCAGTTGTCCCCGGTTCCCACGATTGCGCCGATGTCATCTTTTTTCTCACGGATCTGCAGTTTTCCGATCCGATGCGTGACGTAGTCCTCATACCGGCAGCTGATGTAATGGCTTTTCGGAATCCTGCGGGAGTCCGGTGCGGCAGGGTACAGATCTTTTGCGGGATACAGATCGTTCCGCGGGTACAGTCCCTGTATGGGATTTTTTAAAAAGATGTACCGGAAGCTGCCGTCACGGCCGATGTGTCCGAAGCATCCGTTGAGCTCGCAGATGGCGGTCAGCACATCCCGGCCGCTTAAGGATTCCGGCTCTATGGTTTTTGCCACGGTCATATCGTCATTCGGGAGAGCCGCCTCTTCCTGCGGGATTTTCACGTGTGCAAAAAAGCTGTCGCGAAACTGCCGCAGGGTTACGGTGCTCTGCTCCGATGGGAGCAGAGCGTGATACCAGTCTGCGACCTCCGTGTTCAGGAGATCGTACATCGCGTCATGGGCAGTGATATCCCTGCGTCTTCTGTCCGCCGAAAGCTGATCGGAGGCCACCTTATACCGGCCGAGCGGGAAGCTTTTTGCCGGATCCCCCTCCGGCAGCAATTCCACGGTGAGCCACTGCCCGTACAGCGGGCGCATGATGCCGGCGGCCTGGAATTTTAACGTTGCCGCCTCACAGCCGCCGAAGCGCAGCTCCTGTCCGCTGCACAGGGTTTCGTTTAACTCCATGCTTTCCGATACCAGCTCCGTATTTGTGATCACACCGCCGTCGTATGTGATGCGTACCTGTTTTTCCACGTTGTCGCGCAGAAACAGTTCTTCATAAGGGTATTCAGCCATCGTACGCACCTCCCGTCCAGGTGAATCGCACCGAATTGTACCAGACCGTGTCGCCAGAGATCCGATAGACGGAGGGCGTCACGTCCGCAAGGCGCGCGCTCTGCGTGATATAGCCGCCGGTTTCCGGTATGTATGCCGTGACCGTGCTCCTGCGCGTCTCCGCTTCCGTGTAGTTTGCGCGGATCTGCGCCATCAGCGCCTCAAATTCCGCGCCGGTGAGCAGGGCAGGGGTCTCGAAGGAGATACTGATCGTCTTAGGCTCCGTCGCCTCGATGTGCTCACATCCGTTTGCATCCGTGTAGGTGTCCACGGTCCGCAGGCTGACGCCTGCCTGATAGCTGTCGGAGCGGATATAGCGGTCAGCCGGTATGATGTAGTCGCCGGTTTTGATTAAAAATCCATTGTATGACATATTGTTTCACATCCTTTCTGTTATGCTTATATAATCACTGCGTCAATGCCTTCCGCCCGAAGCTTTGCACACAGGCGTTCGGCGTTTGTGCGGCTGGTGAACGCGCCGTACTGACGGATGACCTGTACGCGGTAGAGGGTCCCGGAGTCGCCGGAAGGTGTTTCCTGACCGGATGCGCCCGGTCCGCCTGATCCGGCCGGTGCCTGGGGTCCGGAAGGTCCGGCCGGCGTGCCTGGTCCGGCCGGTGACTGGGGTCCGGAAGGGACGGCCGGTGTGTCCGGTCCGGTCGGTATCTGCGGGGTTCCCGGCGCTTCTGTCTGGCCCGGATGAGTCTCATCCGTCCCGGGGTCAGTTTCTGTGAGCCGCTGTCCCGTGATCCCGTAAACGATGGCGGCGGCCATTTCCTGGCAGTTGTAGCGCGCCGCGTCGTCCCGATCGTCCACAAAGCAGCATTCCACGAGTACGGCCGGGGCTTTTGTGTGCCTCAGGACATAAAGCTTCGGATTTACTTTTACACCGCGGTTGCGGTATCCCGCTGCGGAGATCGCCTGACAGATGTTTTCCGCGTATTTTTTTGCCCGGCCTGCGGCGCTGTAGATCCATGCCTCGGTTCCGGTCGTCGCCCCGTTTCCCGCAGGATCCCCCGCGCCGGAGTTGAAGTGGATCGATACGTCCAGATCCACGGTGTGTGCGTTGCAGGCGACGACAATCTTTTTTAAGACATCTGTCTGATCTGTGCCGTTATCGCAGGTGCAGTCGTATACGGTGTGGCCAAGCTGCCGCAGCCGGCGGATGACCTCGTCTTTTACCCTGCGGGCCTCGGTCGACTCGCGGAGGATGCCTGCGGCGCCGCAGGCGGTTCTGCCGTCTGGGTTGTGGCCGGCGTGTATGTTGATGTTCATGGTTTTATTCCTTTCTTTTTAATATCCGTAGGCTACTACAGTTACTGAAACACTTCCACTCCACCAGGAAATCGTATTTCCTATCGTGACATATACATTGTTTCCACTAATGGATATTGTATGGATCGGGAATTGATGGTTGTTTGTAGTTGTGAAGCTCGATACTCCAGCCACACCATTGGGGAAACTGAATGTCAGAGTAACTCCGCCTTTTACAGGATTTCCCTCACTACCGCCTGTTCCCAGGGAAACACTCCCTGACCTCGACTGGGATGTAATGGTATATTTTCCTGCCCCCCCGGCCGTCATCCCCGCGCTGTACCCTGCGTTATATCCCGTCTTATAATTCGTGCTGCTCGCATTGGGGCGATTATCCGCGTCTGTTACCCCCGCATTATATCCCGTTTTATAGTTTACGCTGCTCGCATTCGCGCGGTTATCCGCGTCCGTCACCCCGGCATTATATCCGGATTTGTAGTTTGTGCTGCTTGTATTCACACGGTTATCGGCGGCCGTCACCCCGGCGTTGTAGCGTGCATTTCCGGCTGCCGTGACATTTGCCGCCAGCGTGGCAAACGCCGCATCGTCTGCAGTAGCTGTGCCCTGTCCCGTCAGTGCCGCCGCTACTGCCGCTTTTCCGTCACTGACAGACTGAAAACACGAGGCGATTCCCGTATTCAGTTCTCCGATCGCACCTGTCACCGTGCCGTCGCCGACCGCGGAAATATCCGCCGTTCCGAGCAGCTCCCGCAGATCGCGGTCCGTGCCGTAATACACCCCGTTTCGGATCAGCTGCCCGCTTTCCCCGGCAGCGTCCCGGACGAGGTACAGCTTCCCGTCGGTCAGCTTCTCCTCCGGCAGGGCGTCGTATTCCTCCTGTGTCAGCGCTGCGGCCACGGCAAAGCCGCTGTCGTTTTCAAGATCCGAGGTCTTCCCGGCCACGGAGGCCGTGAGAACTCCTTCCTCATCGACGGTGATTGTCACCCCGTCCGGCTTTCCGATCCCGGCTGTCTCCTCTGTCATCACACGGTCGAGGATCTCGGCCGCCGCACGGTCCGCCTCCGCTTTCGCGCGGTCCGCCTGCGTTTCCGCAAGACTGCTGTAGTAAAGTGCGTTGTCCGTATCCTCGCCCGGCCGCACACCCGTGCCGCCCTTTGCATAGCTTTCGGCCTCCTTCGCCGATATTTCCGCCTGCGCGGCGTTTTCCGCGGCTGCCGCCCCTGCGGCCTGCGCCTTCGCGCTCTCCACGCGGATATCGGACAGATAGTCCGGCCGGAGCTTCTCCTCCGTGACCGACCCGTCCCGCAGCTGCGCCCGGACGGCGCCCGTTTCGTCCACGGTGAATCCGACTGTGTCCGAATCCAGAAATTCATGCTCCGTGACAAGCGCCGAGAGATCCACGCGCTGCGTGGCGCCGTCATCCAGCAGAATGACAAGCTGCTCCGCTGCGGGATCGTAAGTAAAATTCACCGCCAGCTTCTCCAGCTTCGTGTCCAGCGTGTAGGAAGAGCCGTCCAGGTAAGTGACGGTAAAGCTCCCGGTTTCCTCGTTGTAGGCGATGTCCTTCACCATGGTCGCAGCGGTAGCTTTGTCCATTTTTACCGTGTCTATCGCGATCAGACGGTTGTCCAGCTCATCTGCAGCCACATCAAGACGGTTTAAATTCTGTGCATTTAAGGGCGTCGTATCGTCCGGGTAATTTTCCCAGTTGATTCGCTGATATACTTTGTTCATGTTTGTTGTCTCTCCTTTCCTGTTTCTGTTCATGGTTAATACGGTTTTCTTCACTATAGAGAAGTTATTGATATTATAATCTTCGAACACTTGTTTGTCAATAGATTATTCAAATAAATCTTCAAAATGAAGATAAGACAGTCTGCTTCACAATTTACCCGGGCATCCGGCCATTAAAACGGCGAATCACTTGACTTCCCGCTGGCTTCATGCTACAGTGAAACAAACTTGTAAATCAAACACGGAGAAGAAGAGAGTACATGGAAGAGAGCCTTTCAGAGAGGTCTTTGGTGTGGTGTGAGGAGACTGGCGAAGCTCCATGGAAAATGGCTTTGGAGTGGCGGGGATGAACCTACGGCGGGCGGATTGCGGCGCATGTATGGCGGGCGGATTGTGACAGATCCGTGCCGGCAGGTTGTGCTGAGACTGCGGTGCGGGATAACCCTCGACAGGACCGCCTGTTACAGCGGAGGATATCAGAGACGGCGGCAGACGGGCAGGGATGCACAGATGCGTCCACGGCGGTAAAGGATACGGCCGGTTCTGGAATTCGGAGAGGCATCGGCTGTGAGGCCGGGGCGAAGAGAAGTGGTACCACGGGATGTCCCTCCCGTCTTCTGACAGTTAAGCGACGGATAAAAGTGTCTGTAAACTGTCGGGGGACGGGATTTTTTTGTAAAAACCGGTCCTGATGTTGTTTGTATAAAATGAGCGCCTGCAAACCGGACTCATGAGCATCAGAGACACTTTGGATTTTTACATCACCGGGCGTATGTGAGCTTTATAATAAGAAGAGAGAGGAAAAAGCGATGGGAAACAAGGGAAAATATTACATGACAACCGCGATTGCCTACACATCGGGCAAGCCGCACATCGGCAATACGTATGAGATTGTCCTGGCGGACGCAATCGCGCGGTACAAGCGTCTGGAGGGGTACGACGTGTACTTCCAGACAGGAACGGATGAGCATGGGCAGAAGATTCAGGAGAAGGCCGAAAAAGCCGGGATCACGCCGAAGGCGTATGTGGACGAGGTGTCCGGTGAGGTAAAGCGGATCTGGGATCTGATGAACACATCCTATGACAGCTTTGTCAGAACGACAGATGAAGATCACGAGAAGCAGGTACAGAAGATTTTCCGGAAACTGTATGACAATGGGGATATTTATAAGAGCGCATACGAGGGGCTGTACTGTACGCCCTGCGAGTCGTTCTGGACGGAGTCGCAGCTCGTGGACGGCAAATGTCCGGACTGCGGACGGGAGGTAAAACCGGCGAAGGAGGAGGCGTATTTCTTTAAGATGAGCAAATATGCGGATCGCCTGATCGGGCACATCAACACACACCCGGAGTTCATACAGCCGGTGTCCCGGAAAAATGAGATGATGAACAATTTCCTGCTGCCCGGACTACAGGATCTGTGCGTATCGCGGACTTCGTTTTCCTGGGGGATTACGGTAGATTTCGACCCGAAGCATGTCGTCTATGTGTGGCTGGATGCGCTGACGAACTATATTACGAAGATCGGCTATGAGACGGACGGGGAAGGCACGGAGCTGTTCAAAAAGAACTGGCCGGCCGAGCTTCATCTGATCGGAAAAGATATCATCCGCTTCCATACGATCTACTGGCCGATTTTTTTGATGGCGCTGGAGCTGCCGCTGCCAAAGCAGGTGTTCGGCCATCCGTGGCTGCTGCAGGGCGGCGATAAGATGAGCAAATCAAAAGGGAATGTCATCTATGCCGATGACATGGCCGAGCTGTTCGGCGTGGATGCGACGCGGTATTTCGTGCTGCACGAGATGCCGTTTGACAACGACGGGATTATCACCTGGGAGCTTGTGATCGAGCGGTTCAATTCGGATCTTGCGAATATTCTCGGAAATTTGGTAAACCGCACGGTTTCCATGAGCAATAAATATTTTGGCGGAATTGTGACACAAACCGGTGCGGCCGGCGATGTGGATGCGGATCTTAAGGAAGTCGTGACGACGGCGCGTGATAAGGTTGCGGCGAAGATGGATCAGCTGCGTGTGGCGGATGCGATCTCCGAAGTGTTTGCGGTCTTCCGGCGCTGCAACAAATATATCGATGAGACGGAGCCGTGGGTGCTTGCAAAGGACGAGGCGAAGAAGGAGCGGTTAAGCGAGGTGCTTTATAACCTGACAGAATCAATCGTAACCGGAGCGTCGCTGCTCTCCGGTTTTCTTCCGGAGACGGCGGAGAAGATCGCGGCCCAGCTTGGCACAACGCTGCGGGGCTTTGACGAACTCGACCGGTTCGGCCTGTACGAGAGCGGAAATAAGGTGACGGAAAAGCCGGAAATCCTGTTTGCACGCCTGGATCCCAAAGAGATTCTGCCGAAGGTGGAAGCGATTCAGGAGGCGCAGAGAAAGGAGTTCGAGGCGGAGCAGGCGGCCTCCGGGGAGCCGGTGTCAGACGGCGCGGCAAAAGCCGCGGGAAGCCAGGATTCGGACGGCGTGGCGGAGCCGGACAAAGCCGGGGAGACTGTGATCGACATCGAGCCGAAGAAGGAGATCACTTACGATGACTTCATGAAAATGCAGTTTCAGGTCGGCGAGATCATCGCGTGCGAGGCGGTGGCAAAATCGAAAAAGCTGCTCTGCTCGAAAGTGCGGATCGGAAGTCAGGTAAAACAGATCGTGTCCGGCATCCGCAAATATTACACGCCGGAAGAGATGGTCGGCAAAAAGGTGATGGTGCTGGTAAACTTAAAGCCGGCGAAGATGGCGGGCGTGTTATCCGAGGGGATGCTTTTATGCGCGGAGGACGCGGACGGAAATCTTGCGCTTGTCGCGCCTGAAAAGCCGATGCCGTCCGGAGCGGAGATCTGCTGACGCAGACGATCGGGAAGGATATGAGGGAGGAATGGGAGAGATGAGACATACGGGAAAAATGACAATCAGTCTGTGCCTGGCGGCCGCGCTTTTTGCCGGAGCCGCGGGCTGCGGAAAGAAAGGGCCGCTGGATCCGGCCAATCCGGTATCGCTTACGGTATGGCATTACTATAACGGTTCCCAGCAGGCCGCGTTTGACGCGCTGGTGGAGGAATTCAACAATACCGTCGGCAGGGAGAAGGGGATCTATGTGCAGAGCTTCAGTCAGGGCTCGGTTTCGGATCTGGAGACGGCGGTGCGTGATTCCATCAGCGGGGAGGTCGGCGCGGACCCGATGCCGGATATTTTTTCCTCCTACGCGGATACCGCTTATGAGGTGGAACAGGCAGGCGCACTGGCCAATCTGTCTGATTATCTCGACAAGGAAGAGCTGGAGAAATATGTGGACTCTTATATAGAAGAAGGGCGGATCGCGTCGGACGGCACACTCCGCATTTTTCCAACGGCGAAGTCCACGGAGATCATGATGATCAATAAGACGGACTGGGAGCCGTTTGCGGCGGCGACCGGTGTTTCGCTGGAGGATCTTCAGACGATGGAGGGGGTGACGGCGGCCGCGCAGGCATATTATGAGTGGACGGACGGTCTGACGCCCGATATTCCGGGGGACGGCAGGGCGCTGTACGGCAGGGATGCCGTGGCAAACTATTTTATCATCGGAATGCAGCAGCTCGGCGTGGAGATCTTTCAGGTGGAGAACGGGAAGCTGACCTTAAATACGCCGAAGGAGGAGCTGCACCGTCTGTGGGAAAACTATTACGTGCCGATGGTCAAAGGGCACTTCGGGGCATACGGATCCTTCCGTTCCGATGACGTAAAGACAGGGGATCTTCTCATGTATACAGGTTCCACGTCCTCCGCGATGTATTTCCCGGGCCAGGTGGAGCTGGAGGATAAAAGCTATGAAATCGAATATATTGTGCTGCCGGCGCCGGTATTCGAAGGCGGGGAGCATTATGCGGTGCAGCAGGGTGCCGGAATGGTGGTCAGCAAATCGGACGAGACGCATGAGTATGCTGCCGTGGAATTTTTAAAATGGTTTACGGAGCCGGAGAATAATCTGCAGTTTGGCTGCGTGTCCGGATACCTGCCGGTTCAGAAGGAAGCGGGCAGCACGGAGAGGCTCGATCAGGTGATCGCGGACAGCGGACTCGAGGTGGCGCCGAAGACCTATGACTGCCTGACAACGATTTTCCGTGAGATGGACAATATGACGCTGTATGCGAATAAAAGTTTTGAGAACGGATCCGCCGCGCGCAAGATACTCGAATATCACCTCGCGGATCAGGCGGCAGCGGACCGTGAGGCCGTGGCTGCTCAGATCGCACAGGGGGCATCTCCCGAGGAGGCAGCGGCGCCTTATGTGACAGAGGAAGCTTTTGAGGAATGGTATGTTTCTTTTTGTGACGCACTAAACGGTGCGGTCGGCAAGTAGGACGAGATGAAAAACAGATATCAACGAAAAAAAACGAGTATTTTCAGAATCTTTTTGTTCCCGCTGATCGGGATTATGCTGGTGCAGAGTATGATTACGATCGGGACGTTCGTTGTGCGGCGTACGACGAAAATGCTGGAGGAATATTCCGTCGGTATGATGAACCGGCTGGTGGAAAACAGAGAGGTGATTCTGCAGAACGAGATGAATCAGCGCTGGGCATCGATCTGTGACAAAGAGCCGCTGATGAATGATATCTATGCCCAACTGCTGAACAGTGAAAGGATGGATCCGGCTGAGTTTGCCGGTTCGGAGGAGGCAAAAGGCAGGCTGCTCGAGCAATTGTTTCCGGAATGCCTGGATATTCTGCAGAACAATTCGACGACAGGTGTCTTTGTGATCCTGACCGGAGGGGATATGGAGTCTGCCGGAGAATACGAAGGATTTTTTATCCGGGACTCCGATCCGAATACCAACCCGGCGAATTACACGGATCTGCTTTTAGAGCGCGGGAGCAAACATCTCTCAAGAGAGTGGAATATTCCCATGGATACCGGCTGGACGACAAGGTTTCAGATGGACGGTCTGGGGAACAGAGACGCGGAACGGTATTTTTACGAGCCGTGGAGAGCAGGAGCGGAATATACGGACGCGAACGTGTCGGATCTGGGATACTGGGCACTGCCGTTTACGCTGGAAAAACAGAGAGCGGATTCCTACGAGATGATTACTTATTCTCTGCCGCTGCGCCATGAAGGAAAGGTGTACGGTGTGCTGGGCGTGGAGATTTCCGTCCGGGAACTGTATGACTATTTTCCGGTCGATGAGCTCAACGATGCGCAGCAGTCCGGGTATATGCTGGCGGTGCGGCAGGGCGATGGCTATGTGCCGCTGGCGGGCAAGGGAATTCTTTCAAATATGGTCAGCTCAGGACGGGATATGTTTTACCTGGAAAAGACAGGATATGAGAATCTGTTTCGGGTGAGTGATGTCCGTCTGGACAGACAGGGGATCTTTGCGGTGGTCTGTCCGCTGAAGCTTTACAGCAACAATGTGCCGTACGAAAACACAGAGTGGGTGCTTCTCGGGCTGGATACGGAGGATGACCTTTTCGGTATAAGCCGTCTGCTCTATATATGGATCATCGGAGCCGTTCTGATCGGTCTGATGTTCGGAGTCGTCGGCATCTATTTTGTGGTCAGACATCTGACCAGGCCGGTACTGCAGCTGATGGAGTGTATCAGCAGGGGGTGGACGGGGCTTTCGGAATACCGTTCGTCAAATATCCTTGAGATCGATGAGCTGTATGATGTCGTCAATGATTTGACAAAACAGCAGAGAGAGTCCGAAAATATACTATTGGAGGAAAAGGAACGCTATCGGGTGGCGCTGGAATCATCAAAAGATTTTTTCTTTTCCTACAATTATCAGGATCATATGCTGGATATCGTAAACCATCCGACGATGAGCGGCCGGTGGCAGTGCGACGAATTTGAGAGCGGGTTTATCGATCCGGAATGCATTTATGATCTGGATCGTGATGCGGTGAAGGAACAGCTGTCCGGCGGTGAGGATAAGCTGTTTCTGGAATTCCGGCTGAAATGGCCCAAAGACGCGGATTTTGCGTGGGTGGCGCTTTCCGGAAATGCCGTTTATGATACGGACGGCGTGCGGCGGAAGCTCATCGGAAGTATTCGCGATATTCAGGAACAAAAGGAAAAAGAAGCAAAGCAGTTAAAAAAGAACATCACGGACGGAGTGACAGGTCTGTTTGTGTTCAGTGTCGGTATGGAGCAGCTGGAGGCATACCGGAAACTGCAGCAGGCGGGCGTCCTGATCCATCTTTCACTCAGCCGGCTTAAGGAGATCAATGAGAGAAACGGTATTGTATTCGGCGATATGATTCTTGAGGAGCTGGGCGGCCTGATCCGTGAGCATTGTCAGGAGTTTACGGATCAGACGGGGAATCGGACCGTTTCGTTCCGTCTTGACGGGGATGAATTTGTGCTCTGGCTGCAGGACGGGACAAAAGAGCAGGCCGGGGAATTTACGGCGCGATTGCTGAAATGGATCCGGTCGGACTTCGCGGACGATCTGTTTCATGTGGATGTACGCGCCGGCCTTGTGTGCGCCGCGGAGGATGTAAGCAGCGGAAAGCTGATCTGCATGGCAAAGCTGGCGGGAAGTCAGGGAAGTCCCGGCACGGAGGATACCGGAAACTTTTATGAGGATCTCGCGGAAGAAAAACGTACCGGTCTGCCGGCACTGATGGGGCGGGAAATCAACAGCCTGGATTACGGTGAGGACGTCAGTCTGGTGTCAGTCGCACTGAATCTGTTTGGCAAGGGAGCAGATTTTGGAGCGCAGATGCTTCTGATGGTTCGAAAGATCGGACGGTTTTATCAGGCAAAAAGTGTGCTGGTCTCCGTACTGCATGCCGATTTTAAATCCAGCTATCTGGAATATCAGTGGCGCAGGGATAAAAAGACGGTCGAACAAAGCGCTAAGAAATATAAAACAGAAGACAGCGAGACATTTTTTTCCTGGCTGGGCGAAGAACAGGTCAGATATTTTTCGGAGGAGGACAGCGGAAAAGAGGCGCTTCGGATCTTTTTACATATCGAAGAACGGGAGCAGGGCGTTGTGCTTCCCATGTATGACAATGGAAGCTATATGGGAAGTATCTGTATTACGGGTATTGATGCAGCGCTTTTGGAGATTTCGGAGGAATATCAGAATCTGGCGGAGCTTGGCAGAGTGATCCAGAGCCAGTTAAACCAGCAGCAGTATGATATTGCAAGCAAGGCAAAATCCGAATTTTTATCCCGTATGAGTCATGAGATAAGGACGCCGATGAACGGAATTATCGGGATGACGGCGATCGCTCTGCAGGAAGATCAGGATCAGGAGCGGATTATGGACTGTCTGCAGAAAATTCAGGCATCCTCAGACTATCTGCTGGGACTCATCAATGATATTCTTGATATGTCAAAGATTGAGAGCGGCAAGATGAAGCTGGAACCGGTCAACTTTAATATTCACGAGATGATCGAGACGATCAGTGAGCTGATTCTTCCGCAGGCGACGGCAAAGGGAATTGATTTTGTGCGTGAGATCAGCCTTTCGCACAGCTGGTTTGTGGCGGACCGGATGCGGATCAGCCAGGTTTTGATCAATCTGCTTGGAAATGCGGTAAAATTTACGCCGGCAAAAGGAAAGGTGATCTTAACGATCCGGGAAGAGAAGAACGGCAAAGAAGGAATTTTGGTGTATTTTGCGGTGCGCGATACGGGAGTCGGTATCGCGGAGGAAGATCAGGAGAGAGTCTTCCGGTCTTTTGAACAGGCATCCGGGAGAAATCCGGCAAAGCAGCAGGGAACGGGGCTCGGCCTTTCGATCAGCAGCCGTCTGATTCAGATGATGGGGAGCAGTATCCGGCTGGACAGCGAGCCGGGAGAGGGCAGTACCTTTAGTTTTCAGATTTCGCTGGAACCCGGAAAAAATAAGGAGACAGACGTAGTAAAAGAAGAGATTTCTTTTGAGGGCTATCGCATCCTGGTAGTGGAGGACAATGAGATCAACGTTGAGATCGCAAAATATCTTTTGGAGGAGCGGGGGTTTCAGGTGGAATGCGTCTTTGACGGGGCACAGGCTGTGGAACGGATTCAGACGACAGCGCCGGGCACATATGACCTGATTCTGATGGATATTATGATGCCGGTGATGGACGGTCTTGCGGCGACCCGGGCGATCCGGGCAATGGAGCGCGAGGACTGTCACACCATACCGATTATCGCCATGTCGGCAAATGCCTTTGACGATGATTTAAAGAAATCTGTCGAGTGCGGTATGAACGGTCATCTGTCCAAGCCGGTGGAGGTGGATAAGCTTTACCGTACATTAAACGAGATACTCCGCGGCAGAAGCAGGGATGCATTGCATCCGGCAAATTTCGTGTAATTTGCACAAAAAACTAATCATCCGGCTGTTTTGATCCGATGTAATACATGAATGGAATCATATGATGCCAGAGTCATCAGGTCAGGTGTTTCACGGCTGCGTGAGAAAACGTGATCTGATGATCCGCCTGATATGTGGCAAATTCGCTGACCCTGGCATCATTATATGGAAGTAAGGACGACTACAGAGCATGTTCAGGGAGGAATAGGCAATGGGTGCGACAGTTAACGGAGCAGGGAGTGCGAGCTCGCAGTCGATGATGGCGGGCACACTGTCGATCAAAACGGCAAAGGGAATTAAAAACCGTGTAGTGGCGGAAAAATCATCGAGTAAGCCGAAGAAACGGCTGAATTATAACTACAGGGATATCTCGGGGCAGCTGATCCGCGCAAAGAAATCACAGAGCGCGGCGATGGTGACGGCCCGGGCACAGAGCAAGCTGGCGGTACTTTCGCGCAGTGCTGCGAGCGGACAATACAGTAAGAAAGAGATCGCAAACGCAATCGCACACGCGAGACGGATGGTGCGGTGCGCACAGCAGAAGACAAGGAATCTGCGCGAGGAGGAGATGGAGCAGAGATCCCATGAGAAGGAAACGTCCGCAAGGGATCAGCAGCGGCGCAACGAAGCGAAGCGCAGGATAGCGCAGAAGGAGCGTAAGATCGAGTGCAAGATTGCGGCGAAGGAGATACAGGAGAATTCCCGCAATAAGCGCAGACGCAATGAAATGATGAAGAAGCGCCTGATGCACCGCAGCCAGGAGCGGGCAAAGATGAACGAGGCTGATATGAAATACATCAAGGGTCAGATGGACAGGGATGACGGCGAGGAGCACTACTCCCCGTTAGGAGACAGTGCCGTGCTGGATCTCAGCATGGAGGCCGCGGCGCTTGCGGAGATTCAGCGGCTCGATCAGGAACGCCAGCAGATTGAAGCACAGATTGAGGCCGAAATCGCGGCGGAGATCGCGATGGAGAGTGGATCGGATGGTTCCGGCAGTATGGCATCGCTGCCGTCACAGAGCACTGCCGCACAGTCTGCGCCAGTGGAGGCCGCATCGGTGGATGTAGCGTTGTGAGAATGGAATGCCTTTTGGGCGTAGGAGAAATACCGGGAATCAGAATCCCGGGCAGTTGTCAGAATACGGGCGACTGCCCGGGATTTTTTGCTGAAAATATGGTTGCGGCAGGAAGAACATGGGGCGTATAATAAACGAAGCGTAATACTGGCTGGGCAGAATTGTTCAGGGAAACGAGGAGGAACGTTATGGAGCGAAAAGAACTGGTAAAACGGGCAGTGATGTCTGTTTCGGAGGCTGATGTCAAAAAATACAAGGGTCAGTCGTGGCCGGTAACCATTCAGACAGACGATGAGTGCAGCGCGAAGCAGCTGAAAAATGCGATTGCGGAGTATGCAACAGACTGTAAGCCGGAAGATATCGCCGTGATGGTGGATCAGACCATTTGGGGAAGCGGGAAGAAGGGCTTTTTATTTACGGCGGACGGATTTTATGCGAGCAGAAATATTCTTGTGACAGGTCCGGCCGGAAGGCCATGCGTTCCGTATCCGCTTGTGTATGAGGAGCTGGAGAGCGTGGAGATTGACGGGACGGATTGCCGTTATCTGTTTCTGAACGATAAAAGCGGCCGCACACAGAAGGTGTTTGGCTATTTTGATACCTGTTATATTGCGAATGCGCTGGCGGAAATTTTGAATGCGCTGGCGGCGGAGACGGAGGAAGCGAAGCCGGCGGAAGAGCCGGAAGAGGAGCCGGGCCAGTCGGAAGAGAACGTACGGGTGCCGGAAGAAA
>CAJUNX010000002.1:0-36991 GCA_910587865.1 uncultured Roseburia sp. | reverse complement strand
GGAAGAGGAGCCGGGCCAGTCGGAAGAGAACGTACGGGTGCCGGAAGAAACGGAGCCGGAAGAGGAGCCGGGCCAGTCGGAAGAGAACGTACGGGTGCCGGAAGAAACGGAGGCGCAGATGCCGGAAGAGGAGCCGGGCCAGTCGGAAGAGAACGTACGGGTGCCGGAAGAAACGGAGCCGGAAGAGGAGCCGGGCCAGTCGGAAGAGAACGTACGGGTGCCGGAAGAAACGGAGGCGCAGATGCCGGAAACGCGATTTGCCGCGAAAAAAACGCTTGCAGAGGGCGGTGACGCGCAGGCGCAGTTTGACCTCGGTCTGATGTACGAATCGGGTGAAGGGACGACAGCGGATCAGAAGGAGGCGCTGCGCTGGTATGAAGCGGCGGCAAACCAGGGGCACAGTAAGGCGCAGAATTATACGGGCGTCGCATATAAAAAAGGGACGGGAACGGAAGTGAACGTGGAAAAGGCGGTTTACTGGTACAAAAAATCCGCAATGGGCGGATATGCGCCGGCCCAGCGCAACTATGCGCTGGCCCTGATAAAAGGCGAAGGGTGTGACGCTGATCCGCAGGAGGCGCTCTACTGGATGGAACAGGCAGCCGAAAACGGGATGGATAGAGCGCAGGAGCGGGTTGCACAGATGTACGAGGAGGGAGAAGGCTGCGATCTTCCGGAGGAGACGCGCAGGAAGAAAGCACTCTGCTGGTATGAAAAGGCGGCGGAGCAGGGGCGCGAAAAGGCACAGTTTTCCTGCGCACTTTTGTATTATACCGGTGAGGGCGGCGGACAGGACAAAGCGAAGGCGCTGCACTGGTTTAAGCAGGCGGCGGAGCAGGGGAATGCCCCGGCGCAGATGAACTGCGGTGTTATGTACTTTAACGGCGAAGGATGCAGTGCGGATCGGAGGGAAGCGCTGCGTTGGTTTATGCTTGCGGGAGAAAACGGCCATGCGGATGCGGCATACCGGTGCGGAACCATGTATGTAAGCGGCGAAGGATGTAATGCGGATTATAGGGAAGCGCTGCACTGGTTTGAGAAAGCCAGAGAACTGGGACATGAAAAAGCGCAGGAAGCGTACGACATTGTAAGTGTGCGGATCCGTGAGGATGAGACTGCCGGAAACGAACAGGGAGAGACGCAGCGGCAGGAGATCAGACAGCGGGCGCAGAAAACGTTTGAACGGATGAAAGATGCCGCAGAAAGCGGTGATATGGAAGCGCAGTACGAACTGGCGCAGCTCTATGACGAGGGGCTCGGTGTGGTCGGGGAGAATAAGGCCGAGGCGCTTCGCTGGTACAAATGTGCTGCCAGCCAGGGACATGCCGACGCACAGTACCGGTGTGCAATGATGTATCGTGACGGGGACGGTACGAGACCGGATCAGGAAAAGGCGATGGAGTGGTGCAAAAGGAGCGCACTGCAGGATCATGTAAAAGCGCAGACATTGCTTGGTATAATGTACTATGGGGGAGATCGCGGCGTACCGGGAAATACGGCACGCGGGGTCTACTGGCTGGAGAAGGCGAAGGATAACGGCAGCCGGGAGGCAGAGGAGCTTTGGAAACGGTGCTTCGTGGAGGAAGCCGTGCGGAGTACGGAAAAGCAGGTCAAAGGAGATGCGTTTGAGAAAGATCTTTTGGAGGAGGCTGTCAGAAAAGATAAGACCGCGCTGATGTATGCGCGGAGAAAAGCGGCAGAACGCGGCAACACTGCTGCGCAGTACTGGTACGGAAGGATGTTAAGCACCGGGGAAGGGACAGGGAAAAATGAGAAAGATGCCCTGTACTGGTATGAAAAAGCGGCGGAACAGAGCGACGTCAGGGCAATGTATGAATGCGGGAAGTGCTGGCAGGGCGAGGACGGCGCATCGGATTCCGGAATAAAGAAGGATCATAAAAAAGCGTTTTTCTGGTATCAGAAGGCAGCAGAGAACGGGCATGGATACGCGCAGCGCCGGCTTGCGCAGATCTATGACCAGGGAAACAGTATGAGACTGTCCGGCGTGGAAAAGAATCGGGAAAAGGCGCTGCACTGGTATCAGAAAGCAGGGGAGCAGAATGTGGACGGCGCGAAGGCGAGGTATGACTGTCTGATGCTGGACGAACGGCCTGAGGTAAAGAACGCGCTGCTGTCCCGGCGGATTTTGCTGTGTATGGACATTGCATTTCATCGGACCGTACTGAAAAAAATGCTAACGGAGTATGGGTTTGAAGAGATCTGTGAAACAAGAGATCCCGAAGAGATCATCGGTATCTGGCACAGGAAAAAGCCCGATGTTATGTTTCTTCCGCTGGCGATAAACGGCTCCGTCGCGACAGAGAGCATCCGCACGCTTCAGAGGGAATATCCGGACGCAAAGGTGATTCTGCTTCAGGCGATGGGGCACGAGAAAATTGCGGAGGAAATGAAGCGAAACTACCGTGTGATTGCGGATATTCTTCCGATCCCTTATACAAAAGACAGGGTTATGGAAGCTGTCATGAAGGCCGTGATGCCCGAAGGGCAGGGATCTCTTTAAGCCGGTAAAAGCCGAACGGTTTTACATGAGCGAACGGATTCCGGAGGTGATGATACTGCCCGCGAGGGCCGCCATCTCCTCCGGGGACTCCCGGTGTCCGAGCGAAAGCCAGGTCTCGATTAACCCGATGCAGCCGGAAACGATAAAATTATAGGAATATTCATACCGGGAACGGTCTTCCTCATAAAAGGTGTGGAGCCAGACATTCCAAAAGCGGTCATGAAAGATGGATTTGATCTTCATGAGGAAAGAGATATCCCCGTACTGTCCCAGCAGGGTCTGACACAGGTCGGCGTGTTCCGCGATGAAAACAAACAGGTCATAGAGCAGCTCATTCGGATCAGAGCCCAGTTCTTCCGGTGTGTGCAGCGTGAGCACTTCCTCGAACCGGGTCACAATTTCTTCTTCGAGCCGTTCCATCATCTCATAAATATCCTTATAGTGCAGATAAAAGGTTCCGCGATTGACATCTGCCGTTTCACACAATTCTTTTACTGTAATATCGTGAAAGCTTTTTGTTTTCAGAAGAGAAAGAAACGCATCGGTCAGCAGGGCTTTGGTGCGTCGGATTCTTCGGTCGGTATTTTCAGGCTGATTCATAAAAGTTCCCCTTTTGATAAAAATGAACATTTCCGTCGGATCTGTTGATTATTGAACGGAAATGCCAAAGCTGATGATTGAGGTTCCCATCCTTTTTTATTATAATAGGATCAAAAAATAAATCAACACGATGTTAAAAAAAGGGAGAGGGAATCTGGATGGAAGGGAAGAAAAAGGGTAATTTATGGCTGACGCTGGCGACATTTATTGTGGATAAACGCAAGGCGATTGAGATTTTGTTTGTAATTGCAATGATATACAGCATACTGTGTGTGGATAAGGTGAGGATCAATCAGGATATCACCTCCTATCTGCCGGCGGAGAGCGAGACGAGACGCGGGCTTACCGTGATGGAGGATGAATTTATCACATACGGTTCGGCGCGTGTGATGGTGGCGAATGTCACATACGACGAGGCGGAGGAACTGACGGAAAAAATCCGGCAGATCGGAGGGGTGAAGGAAGTTGTGGCCGGGAGGGATAAAGATCATTATACCGGGTCAAATGCTCTGTATGACGTTACTGTGGAGGGTGAGAACGAAGACCTGGTAAGTATCGGCGCGATCCGCGGAATCCGAGAGACGCTGTCAGGTTATGATGTCTATGTATCCACGACGGTCGGGCAGGTAGAGGAAAGTGCGGAAATGCTTGACCGTGAGATGAGCGTGATCCTGATTCTCTCCGTTGCCATTATCGTTGCGGTGCTGCTGCTGTCAACAAAGGCATATCTTGAGATTCCGGTGCTGCTGATTACGTTTGGCGTTGCCGCGGTTCTGAATATGGGAACAAACTTCTGGTTTGAAGAGATCTCGTTTGTGACAAATTCCATTGCGGTTGTGCTGCAGCTTGCGCTGGCCATCGATTACGCGATTATTCTGTGTGACCGTTTTATGGAGGAACATGAGACGATGGATGCCGAGACAGCAGTCAAGATTGCTCTCTCAAAGGCGATTCCGGAGATCAGCGCATCGTCGCTCACCACGATTTCCGGTATGATAGCGCTGATGCTGATGCAGTTTAAGCTGGGATACGACATGGGGATTGTGCTGGTCAAGGCGATCGTATTCAGTCTGATTTCCGTTTTTTTTCTGATGCCCGGGATTCTCCTGATTTTTGCAAAGGGAATTGACCGGACGCATCACAAATGCTTTGTACCGAAAATAACATTTGTAGGGAAACTGGCGGCAAAGACAAAGTTTATAGTACCGCCGATCTTTCTTGTGGTTGTAGTGCTGGCGTTTTTCGGTTCTTCCAACTGTCGGTATGTCTTTGATATCAATTCGGTGGAAGGTTCCAAAAAAAGCGCGTCAAAGATTGCGGCGGAAAAAGTCGAGGAAGTGTTTGGAAAGCAGAACCAGCTGGTTGTCATGGTGCCGTCCGGAAATTATGAGATGGAGGCGTCTGTGCTGGGACGGTTAGAGCAGCTTCCCTTTGTCACGTCCGCGCTGGGACTTGCCAATCAGGAGATCAATGATGATTATGTTCTGACGGAAAAGATCACGCCGCGGCAGTTTGCGGAAATGACAGAGATGGATATTGAGATTATCCGGGTGCTGTATTCGGCCTATGCCTACAGCCAGGAACAGTACGGGCCGGTGATTACCGGGATTGATGATTACGGGGTGCCGATCATCGATATGTTCCTGTTTTTGTATGATCAGTATCAGGAGGGATATGTGACGTTAAGTGACGAGATGGACAAGGAACTCGGGGAACTGTATGACACGCTGCACGACGGTCAGATGCAGCTTCAGGGAGAGAACTATTCCCGGTTTGTAATTAATATGGATAAACCCGGCGAAGGACAGGAGACATACGACGCGATGGAGGAGATTCGGGAGCTGACGGAACAGTATTATGGCAGAGGAACCGTGATACTGGCGGGGAATTCCACAAGCGCATACGATCTGGAAACATCATTTGCGACAGATAATATTATCATCAGCGTGATGACGGCGCTGTTTGTGATGGTGATTCTGTTTTTTACCTTTCAGTCCGCCGGTCTGCCGGTGCTTCTGGTGCTGACGATTCAGGGAAGTATCTGGATTAATTTTTCGATTCCGGCAATTCAGGGACAGAATGTATATTTTATTGCATACCTGATTGTGTCCGCGATACAGATGGGGGCCACGATCGATTATGCGATCGTGATTTCGAGCCGCTATATGCAGCTGAAAAATGAAATGCCGATTCAGAAAGCCATGATCGAGACATTAAATCAGGCGTTTCCGACGATATTTACGTCCGGTTCCATCATGACATGCTCCGGATTTCTGATCGGCAATATTTCGACGGACGCTACGGTGTCTGCGATGGGGGTTGCGCTCGGGCGTGGAACACTGACATCTATCGTTTTGGTACTGTTTGTGCTGCCGCAGATTCTTCTGCTTGGGGATGTCATTCTTGAGAAGACGGCGCTCACGATCCGACTGCCGCGGGCACAGCGGGAGGCGAACGGACAGATACGTGTGAACGGCCGGGTGCGGGGCTATGTGGAAGGCGAGATTGACGCATATATACAGGGTACTTTCCGCGGGCAGATGAAGGTATCGATGGATACGCTGATCCCGGGGCGTCAGGGGGAACTGACGGAGAGCGGGGAACCGGGGCATCAGGGGGAACTGACGGAGAGTGAGGGACCAGGCCTGCCATGCGGGGATCGTGAATCAGCAGGAGCGCCGGCAGGAGAAGAAGACAGATCAACCGGGGAGCCGGCAGGGGAAGAAGGCGGATCAACCGGGGAGCCGGCAGGAGAAGAAGAAGACGGATCAACCGGGGAGCCGGCAGGAGAAGAAGGCGGATCAACCGGGGAGCCGGCGGAGCAGACAGGTAAGGCGCATGGATCCGTTCGGAAAACGGAAGGCCGGAAGAAAAAACACCGGCTTCTGCTGGCAGTCGGAATCTGTATCTTACTGTGGCCGTCCAAAGTCATGGCGGCACAGGCCGTCGGCGAAGATCCGGGCAGAACGGAAGAAAAAGCTTTGATATCGGCAGGCGAAGCCGCGGAGACATCAGACGGGGCAGCGGAGGCAGCAGGCGAAGAGCAGCCGGAAGAAGACATATTCTGGATCAGCACGGCGGATGACCTGCGGCAGCTTGGAGAGAACTGCCGGTATGATACCTGGAGCTATGGGAGGGTGGTGCGGCTGAATGCAGATTTGGATCTGTCCGGAGAGGCATTTGCCGGAATCGCGTATTTTAACGGAATTTTTGAGGGGAACGGACATGAGATCAAGGGGGTTTTCCTGGATCCGAAGGGATCGGATTACGGTTTTTTCCGCTATATTGGGGAGCAGGGAGAGGTAAAAAATCTTTTGGTAACAGGAACCGTCCGACCGACCGGAAGTCAGGAGCAGATCGGCGGTTTGGTCGGAGTAAATTACGGGCTGATTTCGGAGTGCTCGTTTCAGGGGCGCGTGGATGGACTCTCATCGGTCGGAGCGATCGCCGGTATCAATAAAACGACGGGCAGCATTATCTCGTGCACCA
This sequence comes from uncultured Roseburia sp., assembly GCA_910587865.1. Classification (GTDB taxonomy): domain Bacteria; phylum Bacillota; class Clostridia; order Lachnospirales; family Lachnospiraceae; genus Roseburia. Next base: position 30,381 of record CAJUNX010000002.1, on the reverse strand, counting down.
GTGATGCGGTGGTATTTGCAACAGATGACACCGGCGGAATCGTGGGGGTCAATGAAGGCTTTGTGGATGCATGCACGAGCAAAAGCAGCGTCAATACGGAGGAACTGGAACCGACACTGGATCTGGCGGGGATGGATCTTGGGTCACTGAATCTTACTCAGAGCGTGGTAACCCGGAATAATACAGGGGGAATCGCGGGGAGATCCACGGGCGTAATTAACAAATGCGTCAACGAAGGACTGGTCGGTTTTCGCCACAGCGGTTATAATGTAGGAGGGATCGCCGGATGCCAGAGCGGTATCATAAGCGGCTGTGATAATTTTGGCACGATCTATGGCAGGAAGGATGTAGGAGGCATCGTGGGGCAGGCGGAACCTTTTGTCGAGTCGGAATATCTGGAGGACAAGGTACGGCAGACACAGGACGATCTGGGAAGGCTGGGCAACACACTCAATCAGATCTCCGCCACAGTCGGTGAGACATCTGCTAAGGTGAGGCATTATGCGGATGATCTTGACCGGCAATATACGGATGCTTTTAATGCGCTGGACCAGAATCTGGATGATCTGACAGGCGCTGCGGCAGGGAACCCGGATGCGCAGGGGCATGTGGATAATATCAATGCGGCGAGGAACCGGATCCATGAGATTTATGCTTCTGGCGGCCCGCCGACGGAGGAGGAGCTTGCGGAAGTGCGCAGGCAGCTTGAGACAATCAGCGAAAACGTAGGAAATCTGCAGGGGACTTACAGCGGGCAGGCACAGTCTCCTGAAGAACTGACAAAAAGCATTTCCGAGGAATTGTCCGCACGGGGAGAAAGCGGGAGGACACAGACGATCAAAGATTTTGTGAATACGGTGGATAATGGAATCCAGTCGGTGGTCCGAAATATGAAGCAGGCGGTAAATCAGATGAATGAGATCGCGGATTCCGTCTCGGATGATCTTGCGATCCTTTCCGGGGATGAGGAGATCATTACGGACATCTCCTCTTTGGAATCCGCAAAACAGACGGACGGTGTGATCACGGACTGTGTCAATCACGGGGAAATCTGGGGAGATCTGAATGCCGGAGGAATCGCCGGGACAATGAATATCGAATATGAAGGAGACCCGGAATTTGATTTTCGTTTTCGGGAATCGGTAAACATCAGGCTGCGCTCTACGGTAAACAATGTAATGCTGCGCTGTGTCAATAACGGTGCTGTTACGGTAAAACGGAATTTTGCCGGGGGAATCGCCGGTCTGCAGGAGCTGGGATTTATCTATGGCTGCGAGGCATACGGCAGCGTCCGCTCAGAAGCGGGAAATTACCTCGGAGGGATTGCCGGTGAGAGTGCCGGTGCGATTGAAAAATGCTACAGTCTCTGCAATCTCACAGGCACGGACTATGTCGGCGGGATCTGCGGGAACGGGTATCAGATCAGGGACTGTGTCAGCGCCGTCCATATTGAAAGCGAGGGTGAGCGGATCGGAAGCGTCGCGGGCTGTGTGAGGAACGAAGGGACAGTATCGGGCAACTGCTATGTGGAGGACGGAGTGTATGGCATTGATCAGATCAGTTACGCCGGAGTCGCTGAACGCGCGTCCTATGACGAGATCATGGCGCTGGAAGGGATACCGGAGGCATTCCGCCGTGTGAAGCTTACCTTCTGGCTGGAAGGGCAGCAGATCGGATCCATGTCTGCGGCCTATGGCGGGACAGTGACGGAAGCGGAATTTCCGCAGGTACCGGAAAAGGAAGGCTGCTATGTCAGGTGGAATGTGCCGGATGAACTGACAGACATCCGCAGAAACATGGCGGTGACGGCAGAGTATGTTCTGTGGAAGGAAAGTATTGCGTGGAGAGAGCATACGGTATCGGGCGAAACACCTGCGGAAACAAAGCCGGTCTTTTTGGCAGTCGGGGCATTTTATGAGGAGAGCGGACTTTCGCTTACAAGGATAGAGAATCCCGATCTGCCGGCGGATGGCGGAATACCTGCATACGCGTACTCCTGGGAACTGACGGATCTGCGCGGGAAAGAAATACAAAGTGTGGAAGGACACTTCCAGATTCCGGAGACAGAGGGAGAACCGCAGCTGTGGATCCGGCAGGAAAACAGCTGGCAGCAGGCGGCGGCAGTCGTGGACGGAAGTTATCTGGTGGCGGAGCTGCCGCATGGGGCCGAATTTGCGGTGACCATGCAGCAGGCGGAGGAGAACGGCTATCTGCTGAATGTTGTTATGATATCGGCAGCGCTTCTATTGGCAGCCATATGGCTGGGACATCGGTACCGCCGAAAGCATCAGCCGTCACAACAGGGATGAAAAAAGGAGAAAACGATGATATTTGAGACACATGCACATTATGATGACGAGGCATTTGACGCGGATAGGGAGGAATTGCTCACATCTTTCCCGGACCGTGGAATCCGCCGGGTGATAAATGTCGGGGCATCTATAAAGACGACAAAAGCTTCGCTTGCATTAGCGGAGCGGTACGATCATGTCTATGCCGCGGTCGGGGTTCATCCGGAGGATATTACGGATCTGAATGAGGAGAGCTTTGCGTGGCTCACACAGCAGACCCGTCTGCCGAAGGTCGTGGCGGTCGGGGAGACCGGGCTTGACTATTACTGGGAAAAAGAGGAGAAGATGCGGGAGATCCAGCGGTACTGGTTCCGCCGGCAGCTTATGCTCGCGGAGGAAAGCGGGCTGCCCGTGATCGTACATTCCAGGGAGGCGGCGGCCGATACGATGGAACTCATACAGGAGGCTGTGAGAAACAGCCCGCAGAAGGATTCTGACCGCAGGGGAGTCATCCACTGTTACTCGTATTCCCCAAAGCAGGCGGAGGAATACGTAAAAATGGGTTATTATATCGGCATCGGAGGCGTGGTAACGTTTCAGAACGCCAGGAAGTTAAAGGAAACGGCAGAGCAGATCCCGCTTGAGCGAATCCTGCTGGAGACAGACAGCCCATACCTGGCGCCAAAACCTTTCCGGGGAAAACGCAATGATTCCGGCTATCTTCCCTATGTGGCGGAACAGATCGCACAGCTGAAAAGAACGACCGCAGACGAAGTGGAACGGGTCACCTGGGAAAATGCGATGCATCTGTTCCCGAAGGTGAAGGAGATTCACGCGAACCGTGACAGCTCCGGCGTGTCGGCCCAGTAGCGTTTTGGAATCAGCTGCATCTGCAGGCGGGGATTCTTTCTCGCTTCGATCGCGATATGATCAAAAAAAGCAAGCCACAGGCGACGGTACTCCAGTTCATCCTCGGAGTACCGTTTTAATTTGTCCAGGTCAAGATCCGCGGCATCGGCCAGCATGTAGTCTTTTGAGGCGGCATGTACCGCGACGGTCTGATGTGTCACGTCATAGATCATAAAATTGTCCATCGGAAGGCGGTCGGTAAAATGCTCCGCCAGGTAGGGCAGAATATAATCTTTCGGGTGAATCGTGGCGAAAAGGACACCGTTTTCGAGCTCGCCGAAGCGGAGAAACTCGAGGTGATGACATGCCTCCCGGTTTGTGGAGCGGCACAGCTCAAAAATGCGGTAGACACACGGTTCCCCGAGGGAGAGAAGAACTTTCTGTCCGTCTCCGTCTGCCAGCGCGAGCAGGATCGTCTCATAGATTGCATCCGCCTTGTCCATCTTTCCGTTTTTGTGCTGCTGACCGGACATTGCGGCCTGACAGATCGACTCATAAAACTGCATGCCGAAGCGTGAGGTGATTGTGCGGATCACTTTTCTGGTCTTTTCCTCTGAGGGAGTCACATAAATATATTCGGAAAACAGCTCGTAATTGACGGGCTCCCCGGTGATCAGCCGGATATTCCGGTGGCCGAGCCGGCTTGCACAGGCGTCGTAGACGCCGGAAAAAATACCTTCAAGACTGTCCTGGCAGATAAAAACATACATAAGGAAACCTCTTTTCGTAGAAAATATTTGTGGCACACAGAAAGCCGCTTATCCAGCCTGTACGGGGAAGACGGCGTCGCCGGCGATGATCTGTTCCTGCGGGATCGCCGTCTTCCCCAGCACGCCGGAATCAAACAGGGAAATCTGCTGATAGCCGCTGCTGCGGACCTCTTTGGGAATCTGAGTGCGGTCCGCGATCAGCCGGGAACAGATGTAATCCTCATCGATCCGCGTATGATACATCATGCGGCCGGAGCAGGTGATAAAGTAAAGCGCACGTTTTAGAACCACACCGATTTTTTTTAAGTCGGAAAAATCAAGTGTGGCGGTTCGTCTGGCCTTTACGATCCGCTCTGCCGACTTGTATCCGATCCCGGGGACCCGCAGCAGCGTATGATAGCCCGCACGGTTGATCTCGACCGGAAACTGCTCCAGATGGCGCAGCGCCCAGTCGCACTTGGGATCTAAGTAGATGTTAAAGTCTGGGCGGCTCTCCGAGAGCAGCTCATCGACCTTAAAATGATAGTAGCGCAGCAGCCAGTCCGCCTGATAAAGCCGGTGTTCCCGCAGAAGGGGCGGGTCGCCGGGCAGTACCGGAAGGTTTGAGTCATGGTTTACATTGACAAAGGCGGAATAGAAGACGCGCTTTAGGGCGAACTTCTGATAAAGGGACTCCGCCACGCTCATAATCTGAAAGTCATTCTCCGGTGTGGCGCCGACGATCATCTGCGTGCTCTGTCCGGCAGGGACAAAGCGCGGCGCTTTTTTCCAGACGGTCAGCTCGTTTTTATTTTCCGTGATGCGGTTCTGAATCTGACGCATGGGCTTTAAAATCGTATTTCTCGACTTATACGGGGCCAGTCTGCGAAGGCCGTCCGAGGTCGGGAGCTCGAGATTAATACTCATGCGGTCGGCGAGAAAGCCGGCGCGCTCCACCAGCGCAGGATCGGCCCCCGGAATCGCTTTCACATGGATATAGCCGTTGAACTGATGCACCTTCCGCAGTTTAAAAAGTGCCTGGCAGATTAAGTCCATCGTATAATTCGGGCTGATCATAATGCCGGAGCTTAGGAACAGACCCTCGATATAATTCCTGCGGTAGAACTCCATCGTAAGCTCACAGATCTCGTCGGGGGTAAACGAAGCCCTGGGAATGTCGGAATTACAATTGTTCTGACAATAGGCACAGTTAAAAATGCATTCATTTGTAAACAGGATCTTCAATAGCGATACACAGCGGCCATCCGCCGCAAATGCGTGGCATAATCCGGGAGCTACGCAGTTCCCCATCGACCGGCCGTTCCCTCTCCGGTCCACTCCGCTGGAGGTGCAGGCCACGTCGTACTTTGCCGCGTCGGTTAAGATTGTCAGCTTTTCCGTCAGGGTCATCTTTGGCGCAATCCGCATGTGCCGATACCTCCTTTCTGAGAGGATACAGGAAATAGAACTGATGTTCGGATAAAATCATAACACAGCGGAGAAAAAATTGCAAGAGGAAAATCGAATATTTGTTCGAGAAAATGTCAGAATAGAACAGAAACAGAACAGATCACGATCAGGAGAAGATATTGAAGCAATGCTTCGGTTCTCTTTATGGAAAACCGTTCATCGCTTCCACGTATATTCAGGATGTCTGGATTGTGCGGATAATTTTTTCAATGATGTCGATTTCCGTCTCCAAATCATCTGCAATGGAGACGGCGTCTTTCCCGCGCTGTAATTTTTTGCGAACCTGCGTTTCCAACAGCTCCTGTCTGCCGGCGAGTTCTCCTTTTTCGTATCCCTGCCGGTAAAGCAGCTTCATATGTTTTTTCTCATCATACTCTGTCAACAGCATGGCAAATACCTCCAACTGATTTTTTCGCAGGATATCTGTTAAGATATCCTTTCTGATACAGGTATCGATGGCTTTAGCGACGGCTGTTTTTAAGGGCATGCCGCTATCCAGATTTCCGTTCACTTCGGCGACAAATTCAGAGTATTCCCACAGCCGCCGGCATTTTTCCGTCAATTCCCGGATTTTTTCTCCATTATACGTGATTTGGCCTGCTGTTTCAACTGTTTCAGCTAAAAGTTGACGGGCGAGGCTGAACTTCTGCAATAAAATCCGGGATTTCGAACGAATCAGCGCACCGCGTTTGCGGAACTGCTGAATGAATCAGAATGACCAAAGGATGTTTTAAATATGCCTGTTTGTCCAGATTCTGCATTGCAATATAGCAGACAGGTATTCTATAATTGAGTATAACGAGTGAAGGAGGTGCTGCGGATGACAGAGGGGACAATTGCCGGGGAGGCTGTAAAGTTTCCGATGCCGATCGGTGTATCCGATTACCGGCTGGCGTCATCGGAGTATTATTATGTTGACAAGACAATGATGATTAAGGAATTTCTGGATGAGCGGCCGATGGTGTCACTGTTTACCCGTCCGCGCAGATTCGGGAAAACGCTGAATATGGATATGCTCCGAACCTTTTTTGAAAAAACGGATCAGGATACCTCGATTTATTTTCGGGACAAAAAAATTTGGGCCTGCGGGCAGAAATACCGTGATTATCAGGGGAAATATCCTGTTATTTTTATCACGTTTAAAGATGTGAAATTCAATACGTGGCAGGAGACTTTTGATGCATTCCGGGATATTTTTTCAAAAGAGGCTTATCGGCATATTGAGATTCGTACAAGCTGCCGGTGCGACAGTTATGATAAAAAAATGTTTGAAAAGCTTCTGTCCGGGGAGATGAGTGAGGTAGAGCTTTCCGGTGCGCTGCTTTATTTGTCCAGAGCGCTTGACCAGCATTATGGCATCGCGCCGATTATTATCATTGACGAGTATGATATTCCGATTCAGCAGGGGCACCAAAGGGATTATTATGATAAGGTAATTTTATTTATGCGGAATCTGTTCTCTGGTGGACTGAAGGATAACAGACATTTGTCTTATGGCTTTCTGACCGGAGTTTTGCGCGTTGCAAAGGAAAGCATGTTCAGCGGCCTGAATAATCTTAGGATTCATTCGGTTTTAGACCATAAGTACAGTGCGTATTTTGGTTTTACATCGGATGAAGTAAAAGAAATGGCATCTTATTACGGGGTTTTGCAAAAGTATGATGAGATCTGCGAATGGTATGACGGTTATCGCTTTGGAAGGACGGAGATGTTTAATCCGTGGTCGGTGTGCAGCTATTTCAGTAATGACTGTGAGCCGAGGGCTTTCTGGCAGTCAACCGGAAGCAACGATATCATCGGGGAAATCATAGCGGAGGCGGATGCCGGGATATACGAGAGGCTGACATCGCTGGTAAAGGGAGAATCCTTTACGACATATATTGATACGGATGTGATATATCCGCAGATAAAAAAGAACCCTTCGACGATTTACAGTTTCCTTGTGGTTGCAGGATACCTGAAGGTGATAAAAAGCGAGCTTTCGTTTAACGGAGACTTTATGTGCGAGGTCGCATTACCCAACAGGGAAATTGCATTTGTCTACAACAAGGAGATTCTTCAGAGACTGGATCCTGTGATTCCGCAGCCGACGGCAGTTTCCATTCAGGAAGCGATTTATTCCGGTGATGCCAGGAAGCTTCAGGCTCTGATACAGACGTTTTTGGCAGAGTCGGTCAGCTTTTTTGATACGGCCGGCGAAAATTTTTATCATGGTTTTATGCTGGGGCTGTGTGTACTGCTGGGCAGTTCTTATGTTGTCTCGAACAGGGAGTCGGGGGACGGGAGATACGATATCGGACTGATGCCTCATCGCACGGGTCTTCCAGGGGTTCTGATGGAACTAAAAGCGGCAAAAAACAGTACTGCGGATGACTTAAAGAAGCTTTCTGCAAATGCGTTAAAGCAGATGGAGGAAAAGAAATACGATACGGAGATGAAAGCAAAAGGCATCAGTCCGATTTATCGGTACGGCGTTGCATTCTCCGGTAAGCAGGTCAAAATTTCCTTTGAAGAACGTAAATGACTGCGGAGAGGAGTGCGCAGAACACCTGATCCAAACTATGATTTCCGGGGGTGGTAAAGTCTGTCCCGGAATGGTATAATGAGCGGAGGCGGGAAGTATGTATCGCGATCCGGTGAATATGCCGGTCCGCCTTCACCCCGGATGACGGGACGATAAAGGAGAAAAGCAGATGGGAGCAGATATTTTTGAGCAGTTTCCGGATCGGGAGACATTTGACAGATACTGGGAGGGGCATTATGTGCCGGTCACCTATGAGGACGTCCGTGAGGCATTTACGGATTTTGTGACATCGGCAAACGGCCATATCTATCTGTCGGATTATGAGGAAAAAGGATGTGTATCCAAAGATGATTTTAAGGAAAATCTGTCACAGGAGGCGCAGTTTACCTTTCAGGACGGTCTGACCGAAGTTTTTTACGACAAAAATCCAGAGCTTTATGAGACGGCGTTTGCGCTTTATGAGGAGGCGCAGATGGCCGGAGACGCCGGTAAAAATGTGGCGCAGATTTTCCATGAGACATTTCAGCGGCTGTATGCGGAATTTCTGGACAGACTATATGATGAGGTACTCTCATAATGGCGTCGCTCGGGATCCCGCAGAATACGATTGCGGTGCTGCAGAAGTATCAGTTTCATACCCAGAAGCGGTTCGGTCAGAATTTTCTCATTGATCCGCATGTCCTCTCAAAGATTATTGAGGCTTCGGGCGTCACAAAGGAAGATTTTGTGCTGGAGATCGGCCCGGGGATCGGCACGATGACGCAGTATCTCTGCGAGAGTGCGAGGGAGGTCGCCGCGGTGGAGATCGATCGGAATCTGGAGCCGGTACTGGCAGAGACTTTGGGAGAATATGACAATGTGACGGTGATCTGGGAGGATGTGCTGAAGCTGGATCTGCAGGAGCTGGTCAGCGAAAAGAATGCGGGACGTCCTGTAAAAGTCGTGGCCAATCTTCCTTATTATATTACGACACCGATTATCATGGGATTGTTTGAGAGCGGGATGCCGGTGGAGCGTATAACCGTGATGGTACAGAAGGAAGTCGCTGACCGGATGCAGGCAAAGCCGGGAACAAAGGATTACGGTGCGCTTTCTTTGGCGGTGCAGTATTATTCCATGCCGGAGATTGTGGCAAATGTACCGCCAAACTGTTTTCTGCCGAGGCCGAAGGTCGGAAGTACGGTGATTACACTGGTAAGATATAAAGAGCCGCCGGTCTGCGTAAAAGATGAAGCGCTGATGTTTCGGATCATACGTGCATCGTTTAATCAGAGGAGGAAGACGCTTGCGAACGGGCTTGGCAATGCGCCGGGAATCGGTCTCTCAAAGGAAACGGTCCAGGAGTGCATCAGGGAGCTGGGCGTATCGCCCTCGGTGCGCGGGGAAACGCTTTCTCTGAAGCAGTTTGCAGAGCTTTCTGATATTATATGGAAGAAACAGCGGAGGGGGGCCGCAGAGAACCGTGCGTCAGAGGAAGAAGGATAACGGGGCAGGGATGTCAGAAGAGGCTGCCGGGGTTTGAATATGACAGAAGAAACAGCGGAGGGGGCCGCAGAGAACCGTGCGGCAGAGGAGGAAGGATAACGGGGCAGGGACACCAGAAGTGGCTGACGGGTTTCGAATATGGAGGTAAGAGATGGAACAGAATGGAAGATTTGAGGGAGAGCAGCCCCGCACATACGGGGAAGAGTCCGCATTATATGAGCGTCAGGACAAAGAGAGAGCCGCAGGGAGAACAGCTGGAAATCAGGCCGGTCAGGGCTATGGAAATGCGGGCGGCTACGGAACCCCGGCCGGTCAGTCGGGCGGCTACGGAAATCAGCCAGGTCAGGCCGGGAGCTACGGGAATGCGGGCGGCTACGGAAATCAGCCAGGTCAGCCGGGAGGAGCGTCGGGCAGCTATGGAAATGCGGGCGGCTACGGAACCCCGGCCGGTCAGTCGGGCGGCTACGGAAATCAGCCAGGTCAGGCCGGGAGCTACGGGAATGCCGGCGGCTACGGAACCCCGGCCGGTCAGGGCTATGGAAATGCGGGCGGCTACGGAAATCAGCCGTACGGGAACCAGCCGACGGGCGGCTACGGGAACCAGCCGTATGGCCCCGGATATGGAAATCCCTATGCCGGCCGGCAAAATCCGTATGATCAGCCCTGGCACGGTCAGGTAAAGGATGTATTCTGCCACATCCTGCTGGCGGTCATGGTTCTTCGTCAGGTGATCGGGATCGTTACCTCGTGGATCATGTTTGATGTGATTGAGGACTACGAGAGTTTGATGAACGGAACATATGTCTATCAGCTTATGAATGACAATATGTACAGTGTGCTGTCCAATATCAGCAGTCTGCTTTTTATTGCATATATTGTTTTTGTGATACTCGATATCGTTTTCGTCAGCAAAGCCAATTATAAGGTGACCGGTCTGATTTTGTTTGCGATCTTTCTGACACCGGGCTATTATATCTGGCGCACGCATGTGCTTGGACGAAAAAAGACGCTGGCGATTCTGTTTACCGTGCTTCTTTCGATCCTTGTGCTGGTCAACATCGGCATGTTATTCACGGAAGTTTTTTCACTCACAACGGAAATGATGCAGTCGATCTACTACTGATGTGAAGTTTGGCGAACACAGCGTGTGCGTTATCGACACCGCCGGCACAAAGAGCACGGCGCACTGTCCCGGGATGGATGGCACAGAGGAAAGCCGTCAGAGGAAAACGGAATGAAAATCTTCCTGTCTCATATAATAAAGGGACAGGGAGATTTTTTTATGGAAAAAAAACTGGGAAAGAAACTGGACAGGCTTCTGACACTTGTGATCGCAGTGATTCTGCTGCCGCTGTTTCTCACCATCATTCTGCAGCGCATGAAACTGGAGGATGTGATATACGGGGAACAGGATCTGTGGGCGGACACGGAAGAACCGATACCGCACAAAACGGAACAGACAACAGATACAGAACAGAAAATCATCGGCATTCTTGCAAAAGAAATCCGCGCCGATGCGGGAGACGAGGCAATTCTTGCACAGAGTGTGATTGTGAGAACCAGCCTGTACGACGCATGGGAAAAGCAGACCGACGAGCCGGTGGGACTTACGGAGGAAGAGATGAGGGCGCTCTGGGGGGAGGACTATCCCGAAATCCGTCAGAGACTTGAGGCGTGCACCGCGCTCACAAAAGATGAGGTGCTGATGTGGGAGGGGGATTTTGCGTACACGCCATACCATGCGATGAGTGCCGGAATGACGAGAGACATCTCAACTCTGTATGAGGAGGCCGATATGCCTTACCTGACGCAGATCTCCTGTGTGGAGGACGCCACGGCGGAAGGTTCTCTGTGTGTGACCAGCATGAAACTGGAAGATTTTATAGAAAAATGCCGCGAAGAATTTGATAAAGCGGAGATAAAAGACGTATCGGATATTGCGGTTTTAAGCAGGGATGAGGCCGGATATGTCATTGAACTTAAGATCGGGAACATAGAGGTAAGCGGAGAAGAATTCCGCAATCGCATCGGATTACATTCAGCCTGTTTTACCCTCACGGAGCTTGACGGGCAGATACGGATTGTCACAAGAGGATTCGGCCACGGACTCGGACTTAGCCAGTACACGGCGGAGTGCATGGCAAAGAAGGGGGCGGGATACCGGGAGATCCTCGCATACTTCTATCCGGGAACGGAAGTAAAAAAGGTCGGCGAATGACAGGTGTGCGTTCTGCCTGCGCCGGGAGCGGACTTTCATGGTAAAATCGCGGAAGCCTGCATAAACCATCCAAATCAGGTAACACTATACTTAAAAATAAACAATGGATGGTGATAGAGGATGAAAAAGAATGGTTTTGCCGGTTTTTTCCGGCGGAAGCAATATCTGATTGCAGGTGCGATCGTTGTGATCGCGATTGTAGGTACCACAATGCTCTACAGCAGCAGACAGGAAAAGCAGCGGGAGCAGTTAGAGGCGGAGCTTGCCGATGAGATGAACCAGCAGCAGGAGCTTGCGGCGGCGACGGAGGACACGGAAGATGCGGCGGAGGCATCCGCGGTGATCCAGCCGGAATCCACGGAAGAGAAACATCCGGATGCAGGGACGAACAATACAAAAAAGAACACAGGGACCGGTACGGAAAAAGCGGGCTGGCCGAAACCCGTGGAGACACAGCCAGAGCAGCCGGCGGAAGTGCAGGGTGAACCGGAAACACCCGCGGATGTGACCGGAGAGGCAGGCGGTGAACTGACGGCGGAGGAGCCGGCAGAGGAGACTGCCGTACAGAGCGAACCGCTCCATTTCGCACCGGAAAACGGGCTTTTGTGGCCGATGGAGGGGAATGTCATCTTAAATTACAGTATGGATGCAACCGTATACTTTCCGACACTTGATCAGTATAAGTATAACCCGGCGATTATTATCTCGGGCGCGGTCAATGATAAAGTGATCTCCGTTGCGAGAGGACAGGTGACGGATATTTCTACAAACGAAGTGACAGGCTGTACGATGACGGTGGACCTTGGGGACGGCTATCAGGCAATCTACGGACAGTTAAAGGAGCCGAATTTTGCAGTCGGAGATTATGTGGAGTCCGGCCATGTGCTGGCCTATATCGGCGAGCCGACGAAGTATTTTTCAGTGGAGGGAAGCAATCTGTATTTTGCGCTGGAAAAAGACGGAGAACCGGTGGACCCGGTCGAATTTTTCGACTAAAAGGAAACATTTCACTTACCGGGCATACAATGTACTGTGACGTAAAACACCCGCAATCGAAACATGTTACATTTTTACCAAAGTACAGCGGAGTCAGACCGTTACCGTACCGTATTTCTGCCTGGATAAGATACCTTTCTATCGATTGCTTTTTATATGAGTAATGCCCACAACCGCGAGGTTATGGGTTACATAGATAGAGAGACGTATCCGATTTTCCTTGACAAATCAGAGGAAGCGTGCTAAAGTCAAACGAGTTGTGCATGAGGGTGCATCATTTGATGCGCCCTCATCGTCTGTCCGCAGGAAGGACATGCAGACAGCTCTTTGTGCCGGAGCGTCACAAAGAAGCTTTTATGGCGGACGCGGATCAGAAATCCGCGCTGTCCGACGCGTATACGCTTTGGAATGGAGAACGATATGGAAACAGTAAAATTTGACGAATTAGGACTATACCCGCAGGTGCTGCGGGCGATTAAAGAGATGGGATTTGAGGAGACCACGCCGATACAGAGTCAGGCGATCCCGGTCGTGATGTCCGGATCGGACGTGATCGGACAGGCGCAGACAGGGACGGGCAAGACGGCGGCGTTCGGGATTCCGATTCTGCACAAGGTGGATGTAAACAGCAGGAAGACGCAGGTGATCGTGCTCTCCCCGACGAGAGAGCTTGCGATTCAGGTGGCGGATGAGATTCGCAAACTCGGCAAATATATGCACGGCATCAAGGTGCTTCCGATCTACGGCGGCCAGGAGATCAGCCGTCAGATCCGGGCGTTAAAGGGCGGCGTTCAGATCATCATCGGCACGCCGGGTCGTGTGATGGACCATCTGCGCAGAAAGACGATCCGCTGCGATGCCGTGAACACGATTGTGCTGGATGAGGCGGATGAGATGTTAAACATGGGATTCCGCGAGGACATTGAGACGATCTTGGAATACATCCCGATGGAGGAGCGCCAGACCGTGCTCTTTTCAGCGACCATGCCGAAGCCGATTCTCGAGATCACGAAAAAATACCAGCACGACGCGATAAAAATCAAGGTGGTAAAAAAGGAGCTGACGGTTCCGAGCATTGAACAGTACTATTATGATGTCCGCAGAAACAGCAAGGCGGAAGTGCTCACAAGACTCCTCGACTATTACAACCCGAAGCTGTCTCTGGTATTCTGCAATACCAAGCGCATGGTGGACGAGCTGACGGAGGAGCTGCAGGGCCGCGGATATTTTGCGGAGGGGCTGCACGGAGATATGAAACAGACGCAGCGCGACCGCGTGATGAAAGGATTCCGCAACGGCAAGACCGAGATTCTCATCGCGACGGACGTGGCGGCGCGCGGCATTGATGTGGACGATGTGGAAGCGGTTTTTAATTATGATATTCCGCAGGACGACGAGTACTATGTGCACCGCATCGGCAGGACGGGACGCGCGGGCAGGACGGGACGCGCCTTTACCTTTGTCAAGGGCAAGGAGGTCTACAAGCTGAAAGACATCATGCGCTACTGTAAGACAAAGATCGTGGCGATGCCGATCCCGTCTACAGATGACGTGGCGCAGATCAAGGCGGAGAAGGTCATGGACGAGATCACGCGGATCATCGATGAAGAGAATCTGAAGGATATGATCAATCTCATTGAGGCGCAGGTGAATGAATCGGATTACACCGCGATGGATATTGCCGCGGCATTTTTGAAGCAGGCTCTCGGCCAGGTCAATCTGGACAGCGACAGAGAGGACGACCGGGAATTCGATCACACGGGAGCCGAGGAAGGCATGGTGCGTCTGTTCATCAACATCGGAAAGAGGGACCGGGTAAAACCGGGAGATATTCTAGGCGCGGTGGCCGGAGAATCCGGTATGCCGGGAGGACTTGTGGGCGCGATCGACATGTTCGACAAGTATACGTTTGTGGAGGTGCCGCGCGAATACGGCAGAGAGGTGCTGAACGGAATGAAACATGCCAAGATCAAGGGCCATTCTGTCAGTATGGAGCCTGCAAATCAAAAGTAGATTTTATTTTTTTGCGGAAACGCGCTGCGGCGGGAAAAATCATGCTGCGGATGCGTTTCCGCTGTTTTTTTGCAGGAACTTCATGAAATCTTAATCTTTTACTATCTATAAAGTTCATAATCATTTCGTTAAAATAAGCTTACAATCTGCAGATGTAAGCAAAGGAGAAAAGGGGAGAGTTATGTACAGTATACTGGTATGTGATGATGAGAAGGATATTGTTTCCGCGTTAAAAATCTACCTGACCGCGGACGGTTATCAGGTGTATGAGGCGTATAACGGGAAGGAAGCCGTTGAGATCCTGCGGAAAAAGGAGGTGCATCTGGTGCTGATGGATATCATGATGCCGGAGATGAACGGGATCTCGGCCATGGTAAAAATCCGTGAGATCAGCAATGTCCCGGTGATCCTGCTCACGGCGAAGAGTGAGGATACGGACAAGATCCTAGGGCTCACCGTGGGGGCGGACGATTATGTCACGAAGCCCTTTAATCCGGTGGAGCTGCAGGCACGGGTGAAATCACAGCTCAGACGCTATATGCAGCTGGGCGGCGGAGCGGTAAAGGAAGAAAAAGATATCTTAAGCATCGGGGGGATTGAGTTAAATGACCGCACCAAAGAAGTCACGCTTGACGGGGAGCCGGTCGGCCTGACGCGTACGGAATACGATATTTTAAAGGTGCTGATGGAGAATCCGGGAAAAGTCTTCTCGCCGAATCAGATTTATGAACTGGTGTGGAAGGACAATCCATACGGGACGGAAAATACGGTGGCCGTACACATCCGCCATCTGCGCGAGAAAGTGGAGTATAATCCGGCGGAGCCGCGGTATTTAAAGGTAGTCTGGGGGCGCGGCTATAAGATGGAGGTATGACAGCCGTTACAGTAATGATCCTGCACCAGGCAAAAAGTTCGGATACAGAGGGAAGGAGGAAGGCGATGAGGAGGAAGAAGGGTTCGATGGGGGCGAAGATTGCCGCGTGGATTCTGATTACGGTGAGCGGCCTTGCTTTTGTGGGCAGCTGCCTTCTGATACTGCTGATGCATAGCATTCATATATATGATTATATGTCCAAAGAGACGTTTCAGCGGAAGGTCAGCGAGGAGGCGGCGACACACTACTCAGTGATCGCGCTCGAGCAGTATCTGCGCGAGCGGGATGAGCAGCTGGATGGAAAATCGGGCCAGGGTGGGTTCGGCAGCGGATATATTGAATTAAATGACACATATTTCCGCTATGGAATCATAAAAGCGGAAAAAATAAATGACATGGATTTCAACAGCGGCAGTACTTACGTGGACACTAATTTCGAGGAACATATCAGGGAAGACAGGCTGTTTACAGTATCTTATGAAGTGACGCCGAACACGCAGTTTTATACGTCGGACAATCTGCTGGGCGGTTATTCGGTTTACAGCGAAACGTCGGAAACGCTGATTCAGATGCCTGTTTTAGATATTTCTTATAATACAAGCGACGGTATCTTTTATTATATGGGAGCGGGCAGTTATTATCCGGTGCGCAATATAGAGGTCCTGCATCAGACGGATGATGTCATGAGAGTCTGGCATTATGAATATGATTTTGAAAAAGAGTCATATCGAAACGTCGGCGTCACGGTGGAGTCGGAGGATGCTGAGACGTACGAATCTGGAAACGGGGCGGCAGCAGATACAGTCTCCCTGTCGGCCGGGCAATCCACGGCTGTGACGTACGGGCTTTCCACGAAGGAGCGGGAAAGCATAAAGAAGGAGCTCGGGAAGGAGCTCACGGAGATGCTCTCACGGGAATATCTCAATTTCAATATTTTTGACGGGGTGATGGGGGAATTTTATCTCGAAGTCTTTGACGGTATACGCATGGATCATGTTTTTTACCGGTGCGACGGCACGGATATCGAATATGTCACAGAAGCCCATTATGCAGGGTTGTCGCGCACGGAGGAGACAAATTATGAGTGGACGGACGATAATATGCTTCAGATCCGCCATTTGGATCCGCAGGAGGCCGTTACGTACTGGGTTGTCTCGATCATGCCGGAAAATGTGGCGCCCGGCTGGAGCAGCGATCTGTTTATGCAGGCGAATATGCTGGTAACCTTCGTCTACGGTCTGCGGTACGGCGTCTACGTGATTCTGTTCGTCTCTCTCGCAGTCTGCGCGGCTTTATTTGTGTGGCTGATATCGGCAGCGGGCCATCGGCCGGATACGGATCAGATCGTGCCGGTATGGCTGGATACGATTCCGTTTGACGTGTTTCTGGTTCTGGCCGCAGCGGCGGAGGCGATACCGCTGGCGTTTATTTTTATAATCGGTATCCGGCTGGAAAATGAGCCTGTGCGCCTGGTGCTGCCCGTATTTTTTCTGATCTGCATGTGCTGGGAAGCGCTCTATGTGGTTTTAAATTTTGCCGTGCGTGTCAAGCTGGGAGCATGGTGGAAAAATACGCTGGTGTGGAAGATCGGACGGCTTGCGGCCGGTTTTATGCGGGCTGTCGGAGGTCAGATGAAAATGCTCTGGAAGCTGCTGCTTCTGATGGCTGCGGTTTCCGCCGTTGAGTTTATGGTGGTGATCCGCGGCGGTATAGGACCGATTGCACGCTTTTGGATCTTTGAGAAGGTGCTTCTGGTGCCGGTGTTTCTGCTCGCGGTGATCCAGATGCAGAAGCTCACGGAGGGCGCCGCAAAGATGGCGGAGGGGGATCTTGCGCACCGGATTGATACAAAAGAGATGTTCTGGGAGTTTAAAAAGCACGGAGAGCACTTAAACAGCATCAGTACGGGCATGGAGAAGGCTGTGGACGAGAGCGTAAAAAGCGAGCGGTTTAAGACAGAACTGATTACAAATGTCTCGCACGACATCAAAACACCGCTGACGTCCATCATCAATTATGTGGATCTTTTGGGAAAAGAAGAGCTGGGAAATGAGACGGCGGAGGAATACCTGGAGGTGCTCGCACGCCAGTCGAACCGTTTAAAGAAGCTGATCGAGGACCTGATGGAGGCGTCAAAGGCGTCTACGGGCAACCTCGCGGTAAATCCCGAGCAGCTGGAGGCCGGTGTGTCCATGACACAGACGGTCGGGGAGTTTGAGGAAAAGCTGCAGGCGAATCAGCTGCAGCTTCTGGTCAGCAAGCCGGAGGAACCCGTATATATCATGGCGGACGCCAGGCATCTGTGGCGTGTGATGGATAACCTGATGAATAATATCTGCAAATATGCGCAGTCCGGCACACGGGTGTATATCGATCTGAAAAAACAGGATAACAGGGCCGTGATTACGTTTCGGAATACGTCAAAGTATGCGCTCAATATCAGTCCGGAAGAGCTGATGGAGCGGTTTGTGCGGGGAGACAGCTCACGAAATACCGAAGGGAGCGGGCTTGGACTGTCCATCGCACGCAGTCTGACGGAGCTGATGGGCGGGACATTTGCCATTTTCGTGGATGGAGATCTTTTTAAAGTCGTTTTGGAGTTTGAGAATGTGGAATTCAAAAACGCATCATCTGAAAACGCAGAATTCGACAAAAAATGTTGATTTTCATGTATATTTTTGCTACAATTTCTATAACTGTTCTGAACAGTTACACATCATACATATAATAAATGGGTATGATAAACTATGTTTGGAGGACGAGCTATGAGAAAACGAAAATGGTGGACAGGCATATGGACAGTGTTGCTGTGTGTCATGATGGTGCTGACCGGTCCGGTCGGGGCGAGCGCGGCGGGGAAAGCGGACCGCAGTGCGTACCGATCGGTATTTGACGCATCTTATTACTACAGCGCGTATCCGGATGTGGCTGCGGCATGCGGAAAGAATAACGAAGCCCTGTTCAACCACTTTGTGGATTACGGGGTGAGGGAAGGCAGAAGCGCCAGCGCCGAATTCAACCCGCAGGCCTACAGACAGCGTTACGAGGATCTGCAGGAGGCGTTCGGCAATGACATGGCAGCGTACTGCCGTCACTACGTGACCTGCGGAAAGAAAGAAGGAAGAAACGGACGCGCCGACGGACAGCCGGTGGTCGCAGCGGATTCTTCGTCGAAGACAGAGGAGAGTACGGATACCGGGAATACGCAGCAGGCAAACGGCAACGTGATCGGTACCTGCACGACATCCTATGTGGCAGGCATTCCGCGTGCAAACAACGTGGAGCTCGCGGCAGCGCGCATCAACGGCGTCGTGGTACAGCCGGGACAGAGCTTTTCGTTCAGCGCTACGATTCTTCCGCGTTCCCGTGCAAACGGATATGTGGTAGCTCCGATTTTTGTCAGCGGCAAGAAGAGTACCGGTGTCGGCGGCGGTGTCTGTCAGGTATCTTCCACACTGTATGCGACGATGGTATATGCCGGTCTTCCGGCAACGGAGCGCCATCCGCATTCCCTGCCGGTGGATTATCTGCCGAAGGGACTTGACGCCACGATCGCGGGCAACTATCTGGATCTGAAATTCACGAATATTTATTCGCAGCCGCTGCAGATTCAGGCTTCCGCGTCAAACGGGACACTGACGGTCTCACTCGTATTGCAGTGACAGGAAAAAGAAGGAGCCGCAAAATCATTTGTTTCCAGGATTTTGCGGCCCTTCTTTTTTTGCGCCTTTCGTTCCCTGCGATCAGATTTTCAGGTGTCGTTCCCGGTATTTTCTTTTCAGAGGTGCGTCTTTCGTTCCCTGCGGTCAGATTTTCAGATGTCGTTCCCGGTATTCGCTGGGCGAGAGCCCGGTCTCTTTCTGAAAGGATGTGGAAAAATAGCTCCTGGACCCAAACGACAGCTCGTCGCTGATCTCCTGGATACTCATTCTGGTTCCGGCGAGGAGAAGCTCTGCCTCCCGGATCTTTTTGCGCCGGATATAATCGGCCACACTCACGCCGGTCTCTTCCCTGAATTTATGAGAAAAATAATACTCCGTATAGCCGGCCTGATCCGCAAGCTCCGCGATGGAGAGCTTTTCTCTGATATGGACGGCGATATAGTCGCAGATGATTCGGATCTGTCCGGAGAGCTCCTTTTTTTCTTTGGACTGGCGCACCCGCCCGACATAGTCTTTGAGCAGAGCGGCACAGGTATTTGAGATTTCTGTGACCGTTTCGCATTCTTCGATCATCTGCATATAAGAATCATTCAGGGTGTATGCCACAGAAGGGTTGACGCCGCCCTCAATGGCCGCCCTCGAACAGAGAGTTAAAAGGACGATCGAGGTTGATTTGGCTTTGCGCAGCGAATCACCGATGTCAAAGCGCGGGCCGTCGCTTAAGTTGTTGGAACGTGCAAGCGCATTTAAATAGTCGGGATTTCCCTCGCGCAGCATCTGAAGGAGCTGCTGTTCCGCGATCCATACCCCCCTGTGATCCTTCGCGGCCAGCCCGGGATCCGCGGGGCGGTCTTTTTCCGATGTCTCCGCATAGGTCAGATCGCTTGTGGTGATCCGTTCCCCGGTCACACAGTAGTGCAGCATCACGGCATACTGAAAGAGCTGGTTGACGGGGATAACCGGAATCTGCTCAAACAGCCGAAACACCCGGGATCGGATGGTCACAGAGAGATCATGCCGGTCCAGTTCCTTTTTTATAAACTGATAAGAATTTTTTCCGGAATATGCGGGGCCGAGCACATGAATGCCTCGAAGGTTTTCCACCTCGTATTCAAATGCCACAATCCATATCAGACCCAGCTGGTGATCGATAAAAAGCGGCGTTTTTCTTTTTTGCGCGATATGCTTCTTCAGCGGTTCCTCGAGGCTTAAAAAAATAAGGGAATCGTCGTCATTCGCCGTCGGGTCAGCCGCGTCGGAGGGGGAGAATATTCGCTCCGGCTCGTAGCTGTGTAGTCCGAGATTATAGATGCAGGCGACCAGCTGTCCGAAAAAATTCAGATTTTCATGGATATCCATAGCTTCCTCATTTCTGTCATACAGATCAGGAGTCTTCCGCCTCATCGCACAGGAATTCTTTTAACAGCTCGCGGTCTTCTTCTAGGGTAAAACGGATGGTTCCGCTGCGCAGCAGTTCTGGATGGGAGGCGATGGTGCAGAAGATGTACTGGCTTAACGTAGATTTTAAGGCGATCCGGTCCCCTTCTTCGGTTTCAAACAGCACATCCCGGCTGCATGTTCTGACCTGTTTTAAAAAATCTACTACATTGATGTTGTTTCTGATATGCATGTGAAGCTCCTTTCTGCATTTTTATAAAGAGAGTTTTCAGGATAACCTGCCGGATTCCTGCCGTTCCTGTATTTAGTATATCGGTAAAAGGAGCCCATGTGTTAAATATTTCATGAAAATGTTTGAAAAATAGAAGGCGTTTTTAATCTACATGAAAATACAGACAAAAACACGAATAATATAACGTCATTTTTTTCAAAACACGCTAAAATGGGACTATCAAAACAGCTTCGCAAAGGAGGAGTTATCTATGTCTAAGGAGAGAACCCGTCAGGACGCTGCGGGCCAGGGAGTGTACCGCCGCGCCAGACTATGGCAGATTATCATGGTATCCTGCAGCGCTTTTATCGGAATGGCATTTTATTCGCTGACCGGAATGGCCAGCTACAGTGCCAGCGTCGGATTCGGCATTGCAACGATCGCGGTCGGAGGGATTTTAACGTTTACCCGTATCTTTGATGCGATCACAGACCCTATGCTTGCGTTTGTGTATGACAAGGTGAATACACGATTCGGAAAGGTGCGCATCCTGATGGTCAGCGGCTGGCTGATCATGATCTTCGCGCTGCTGCTGATGTACAACTGGGCGGCCGGAAAAGGACACGGCACCGTACTGTTCATCGTGCTCTATATCATTTACATTATCGGTTATACGCTGTTTAACATGACGACGCAGACACTGTATGCACTGATGACAAATGATCCGAAACAGAGGCCGATGATCGGCGTGTGCAGTACGATTTTTAACTATCTGGTTCCCATGGCGTTCAGCATGCTCGTCTTTGTGGTACTGATGCCGAAATACGGCGGGTATACACTGGAGTTTCTGGCAGCGGCCTGCTGGCTTGCCGTCGGCTTTTCCGCATTTGGGATCGTGATGACCTGCATCGGGATTTCGGAGTTTGACAAGCCGGAAAACTTTATGGGTACCACCGCGAGAAAAGAAAAGTTAAAGCTTACGGATATGGCGGATGTGCTGAAACACAACCGTCCCCTGCAGTGTTATATTGCATCCGGCGCATCGGATAAAATCGCGCAGCAGGTAGCGAGCCAGTCGATTATCGGCACCATGCTCGGCGGAATCATCATCGGGGATATGTCCATCTCCACAACGCTGGGCACACTCGGGATCCTGCCGTCCATCCTGTTCGCGTTTATCGGAGCGGCCTATGCGCGTAAACACGGAAACAGGAAGACGATCGTGACCTGGACCTGGCTGTGTATTATTGTGACCGCTGCGATGATCCTGTTCTTTGTCGTGCTGTTTTTGGGCGGCAATACGCACAAAATCAGTACCTTTATGCCGTTCATGGTGATCTATGTGATCCTGACACTGCTGACAAACGGGACTAAGATGGGTGTCACAACGGGAAACAATGCGTTTATGGCGGATATTATTGACTATGAGCTTGACCGGGGCGGAAAGTATATCCCTGCGGTGGTAACCGGGGTACACAGCCTGATCGACAAGCTGGTTTCCTCTGTGAGCGCGCTGATTGCGACGGGCGCAGTGGCGCTGATCGGCTACCGTGAGACCATGCCACAGCCGGGAGATGAGCTGACGCCGGCCGTCTTTTGGATGACGATGCTGCTGATGTTCGGACTGCCGCTGCTCGGATGGGTGGTTACGCTGTTTGCGATGCGGTTCTGTTCCCTGAGTAAAGAGGAAATGGCGGAAGTTCAGGAGAGGATTGCCGCAAAAAAAGCAGATGCGCGGAATAATATGTGAGAGAAAAACATAGAAAACGTATGAAAAAAGAGGATCCTGTGCGGGATCCTCTTTTGCATTGCTGTAAAAATCATGTCAGTCTCATTTTGTTTGTTCCGTCCCGCGGCATCACGTCGATTATCTTAAAAAGCTTCCGAGAAAAGCAAGGCTCTCCTTCGGGTGGCGGGTCTGTGTCGCGCGGTCGACGGCAATCAGCCCGAAGGTCATCGAATAACCCTTCTGCCATTCAAAGTTGTCCAACAGGCTCCAGTGGAAATATCCCCTGACCGGCAGTCCGTCGCGGATACAGCGGTGTACCCCGGCAAGCGCCTCTTCGATAAATGCGACCCGCCTGGTATCGTCCGCTGTTGCGATTCCGTTTTCCGTGACGATCAGTTCGCCGTGAAACGATTTCGCAACATTTCGAATCACATGCTCGAGCGCCTGCGGGTAAAATTCATAATTCATCTGCGTCAGCTCTGCGTCTTCCGGTGCGGGGAGCGCGCCGTCCGGGCCGATGACGGAACGTGTGTAATTCTGTACTCCGAGAAAATCGTCTTCTTTTATATAAGGAAGATAGTGGGTGAATTCCTCCTCCCATTCCTTTTCCGCCGCGGCTTTTCCGCCTTCTGCGGCCTGGATATCGTGCAGGCTTAAGGTCAGGCCAACCCGGATGTCAGGATACAGTTCCCGAATGACGGCGCGCGCTGCCTCATGAGCACGGCAGACGATCGCATCTCCGGCCGGTGTGCGCATGGATGTAAAATTCTCGACTTTTTCCACGCCGAATACCCTTTTATTTTCTTCGGCTGCGGCCTGCTGTCCGGCCATCATTTTTTCGAGATTGATCCCCACCTGGACGGATCCGTCGGCGCTTTTGGCCTGTGCGGCCTGCATCTGTATCATATACCGCTTTGCGATGGCGGCCACCTGGATTCCCATATTTGCCTCGTTGATCGTGCAGACATAGCGCAGTTCACTCCCGAGTGCGCCGATGACATAGCGCACATAGCGCGCGAAATCGTCCGGTGTGGTATCGGCCTCCCAGCCGCCCTTTGTGATCAGCCATTTCGGACTGGAAAAATGGTGGAGCGTCACGACAGGCTCTATGCCGTGCTCCTGACAACAGCGAATTACGTCCTGATAATGACGGAGCTCTTTTTCGTCAAATCTGCCTTCTTCCGGTTCGATGCGCGCCCACTCGATCGAAAAGCGGTAGGCGTTCAGACCCGCATCCGCCATAAGTGCGATGTCCTCGCAGTAGCGGTGATAGTGATCGACGGCGTCAAGCGACGGCTCCGTAAAGGTAGTGTGCTCCATCTGTTCCATTGCCCAGCAGTCGCTGTTTGTGTTGTTTCCCTCTACCTGGTGTGCGGCGGTCGCTGCGCCCAGCAGGAAACCGGTATCAAATCTGTCCATCATAAATCCTCCTTCTGACAGTATCATCTGTCCCGTCGCCGGTCCGTTTCACGGCAGCGGTAATAGCTTTATTATAGAGAAAAAAAGCGGTCGGGCGTGAAATAATTCGTGTTTTTATTTGTCAATTCGTTTATATCAGAATGTTCACGAATAAAGAAACGATTTCATGAATTTGAAAACACATGATTGCAGACACAGTGATACATTGTGATCAGAAAACGGTTGTCTCGGCAATCAGTCAGATCAGGAGGGATGTTACATTGAGAACAATTACAGAATTAAAAGACGGATGGATCTTTTGCAGACAGGCGAAAAATATGAAAGAAGCCTTGTCCGCGGAGGGAACGGCGGTGACCCTGCCGCATACGTGGAATGCAGCGGACGGACAGGACGGAGGAAACGATTATTACAGAGGAACCTGCTGGTATCGGCGCACCCTGGAAGGTCCGGCACATTCTGACGGCGCACGCGTGTATCTGGAATTTGACGGTGCAGCCATGACGGCGGAAGTCTGGATGAACGGGGAGAAGCTGGCGCGGCATGAGGGCGGATATTCCAGGTTCCGGGTCGAAATCACGCAACAGATAAAGGAAGGCGCAAATGACCTGCTGGTATCGGTCGATAATTCGGACAACGACCGGGTTTACCCGCAGAAGGCGGATTTTACCTTTTACGGCGGACTTTACCGGACGGTACGGCTGGTCACGGTGCCGAAGGAACATTTTTCCATGGAGTATTACGGGGGAAACGGCATCCGTGTGACGCCTGAGGTGACGATCCCGGATCAGGACCGCAGGTCGGCATCTGCGGTGATCACTGTAGAAGTCTGGGCAGAAGGCGGAGCAAAAGAGGCAGTGATCACCGTGGAAGGAGACGGTGCGGGGGCAGCAGTGGCTGACGGCGAAGAGGCGGCGATTGCCGTGAAAGACGGTGCGGGGAAGAATACCGCTGCCGCGGAGGAGGAAGATGCCGCAGCAGGATGCGGTCAGGCGGCGGTAAGCGCTGGGACAGTGGCTGCAGCGTGCAGCGATGCGGCATCTGCGGGGAAACATACCGCTGCAGCGGTACAGATCGCGCTTGCGGACGGTTACGGAAAAGCGGTGTTTACGTTCCCAAACGTGCATCTGTGGGACGGCGTGGATGACCCGTATCTCTACACGGCACGCGCAGCGCTTGCAGGCGGCGATGCGGTGGAGACGCGTTTTGGCTGCCGGGAATTTCACGTGGATCCGCAGGAAGGGTTTTTCCTCAACAGGAGATCCTACCCGCTGCGCGGCGTGAGCCGCCATCAGGATCGAGCGGGCGCGGGAAATGCCCTGACCCCGGAAATGCACAGGGAGGATATGGAGTTTGTAAAGGAGATCGGCGCAAACACGCTTCGGCTGGCGCATTATCAGCACGCGCAGGAATTTTACGATCTCTGCGACGAAAACGGAATTGTCGTGTGGGCCGAAATCCCCTACATCACGCTGCACATGCAAAACGGCAGGGAAAATACCTTAAGCCAGATGAGAGAGCTGGTGATTCAGAACTACAACCATCCGTCGATTGTCTGCTGGGGACTTTCCAACGAGATTACGGCCAGCGGCGGTGTGACAGAGGATCTGCTGGAAAATCACAGGCTGTTAAACGACCTGTGCCACCGCCTGGATCCGACCCGGTTTACGACGATGGCGGATGTATTTATGCTGGAGACGGACAGCCCGCTTCTGGAGATCCCGGATGTCAACAGCTATAACCTGTATTTTGGCTGGTATCTGGGGGAGCTGGAGCAGAACGATGCGTTTTTTGACGAATATCACCGCAGTTACCCTGACCGGTGCATCGGATTTTCAGAGTACGGTGCAGACGCCAATCCGCAGTACCAGAGCGCGGCGCCGGACAAGGGGGATTATACCGAAGGATATCAGGCGCTTTACCATGAGCATATCCTGCGCATGATTGAGAGCCGGCCCTGGATCTGGGCGACCCATGTCTGGAATCTGTTTGATTTTGCCGCTGACGGAAGGGACGAAGGCGGGAAGAACGGGCAGAATCAGAAGGGGCTTGTGACGATGGACCGTAAGCTGAAAAAGGATGCGTTTTATCTGTACAAGGCGTACTGGAATAAAAAAGAGCCCTTCGTGCATCTCTGCGGCAGCCGTTATGCGGACCGTACCGAGGAGGTGACGGAGATACGGGTTTATTCGAATGAACCTTCCGTGACACTGTATGTGGACGGAATGGAGACGGAAACGCAGAAAGGGGAAGCTGTTTTCCGCTTTCAGATACCGATAAGCGGCACGCATCACATCGAGGCAAAGGCCGGTGCGGCATGTGATCAGATGACGGTGCGCCGGGTGGCAGAGAAAAATAAGGACTACATATTCGGCAAGGGCGGAGGTATCACGAACTGGTTTGACAAGGATGATTTCAAACCAGGGTATTTTTCCATCCGGGATACGATGGGCACGCTGCAGACACATCCGCAGGCCGGCGTACTGGTCGGGCAGCTGATGGCAAAAGCGACAGCTACGAGAGGCGATGTGGCGGAGAGTGTAAAAGACAATCCGGGTCTTTTGCGTATGATGGCCGGCATGACGCTGGAGAGTCTGCTCAAACAGGCCGGGGATGCCGTGACAAAAGAGCAGGTTCAGATGTTAAATACCGCGCTGCAGCAGATAAAGAAGTAAAAATTGTATGCGGAAAGAATAAAAAACGGACGGAGGTATGAGATGCCGGTAAGAGCAGTACAGCAGATTATGCTGGGAACAGTAACAGCGAAGGAGCAGCAGGCGCGGGATACGCTGGCTGCGATCAAACGGGCAGGGTACGGCGGAATCGAGCTGAACGGATTTATGATCCGTCCGACCTCGTTTCTGGTGCGGACGATGACAAAGATGGCAGGGATGCCGGTAGGACGGGGCGGAAACCTGGACTGGAAAGCGCTGGTGAAGGAAGCGGGACTTGCCGTGGTCAGCGTGCATGAGGATCTCGGCATGATTCAGCGGGAACCGGAAACCGTAATCAGAGAGGCAGAAGAGTTTGGAACGACGTATGTGGTCATTACGGGCATGTACCGCTTTGACTACTCCGATCAGACCGCGGTGCAGAAGCTCGCGGAGGATTTAAACAGAGCGGGGGAGCGATTGAGTGAGGGTGGTGTCCGACTGCTCTACCACAATCACAATTGCGAATTCCGCAGGGTGTCGGCGGAGAAAACCGCGTATCAGCTCCTGCTCGGGGAGACGGATCCGGCTTTTGTCAATTTTGAATTTGATTCCTACTGGCCGACAGAAGCCGGTGTGGACGCCCTTGCGCTGATGTGTCAGCTGGGGGAGCGGATGAAGCTTTATCATATCAATGACCGCGGAAGCCGGATATCCGGTTCTTCGATGACGCCGATTTTAAAGTCGGACAGCATGGAGCTCGGCGACGGAAACATGAACCTTCCTGCATTTATAGATCAGGCGAAGGCAGCCGGTGTGGATGCGGTGATCCTGGAGAGCCACAAAAACTGGGTGGACAAATCGCCGATCCGGTCGCTTGAGCGATCCGCGGAGTTTCTGCGGCGATATGTGGTTTGAGAGAGTGAAGACTTATCTCTTTATACCGGCATTTCAGGGTGTGTGTTTCTCTGAAAAGTGAAAGGCTTATAAACGGGCACTCCGCTCATGCTTCGCAGAATGTGCGCATTCATGCGAGCATGATTTGCCCATTTTGTGAAGCATGGCTGATGTATTAAATAAAAATGGAAGAATAAAAAGAGGTCTCGGATTTTGTTTCGAGACCTCTGAAAATATACTTAGTCATAAAATGCATAATTTATGGTGAATCTTATTTCGTTTTCTTTTAATGTGCCAGTACCATTCTCAACTTCTTTTATTCCGACTTCCCTGACATCACCCATTCCTAAATACATATGAAAGAAAAGCTGTTGAAAAGTGTCTTTCATTGCGGCACCATGCAGACTGATACGGGCTTGTGATTCGGTTACATCAGCCACTAAATCGGGATTGAATGTTATATCGTCTATTTTATCAAAAATTTGTGGAAGAAGTTCTGCAAATTCTTCACTTGTATAAAGTTTTTCTGTATCTATTACCTCATCTAATACAGAAAGTGCATTTTCATATAATTCGTCGGGACTGGAATATGCGGGTTCTGCTTCTGCACTTTCTTCCTGTTGTGGTTCTTCTGTCTCTAATTCTACCTGATCCTGCTGAGGCTCTTCCGTTTTTGTTTCTGTCTGTCTGGGCTGTTCCGTTTCTGCTTCCATTTGCTCTTGCTGCGGTTCTTCTGCTGTTGTTGTTTGATTACCACATCCCGCAACAGATAAAGACAATGCCAGTGCAAACATTAATACTGCCGTTTTCTTCTTCATAATATTTTTCTCCTTTTGCTTAGGGTCTGAAAATAGACCATTTAGTCAAATCTATTATAGACTTAAATTAAAAATATGCAAGAGAAAGGAGACAAATACAAGACATAGCAGAATTTATAAAAGACAATGACTTTCAGACAAAGGAGAATAAAGGGGGATAGCTGGTTATGAGTGAAAGAGCAGCTAACCTTCTTTTTTCTTGCATTTTCAGTAAAATGTTAGAAAACGTCTTAGAGTGGACAGGAAGAATGAATCACATAAGAGCGTGTGCGAGAGAGATTGTAAACGAGGAAATTATTTTTGCATAGCTATACACGGGCGGTGGGAAGTGATTTCTGCCGCCCATATGTAATGCTGTTGATAGCAGTGGAAATAACGGGTATAATTATAATCACTTGGCATGAAATTGTCGAAAATCTGTCTTTTATCCGTTACGATAAAGGGATTAACTGATAAGGAGCATTGCCTATGAAATACAAGATACTGATTATTGATGATGAAGAAATGATATTATCCATGATGGAAAAATGTTTAGGAGATGAATTTTCCGTATATAGGGCGGAAAATGCAAAAAAAGCGTTAGAACTATTAAACGTAATACCAGATATTATATTGTTGGATATCAATATGCCAGAAATGGATGGGTTGGAGTTGTGCCAGCTTATCCGAGGGCATATATCCTGCCCGATTATTTTTTTGACAGCACGGGTAACGGAACGGGATGTGATAAAGGGGCTGTCTGTCGGCGGGGATGATTATATTACGAAACCTTTTCGCATGGATGAATTATTGGCAAGAATTTCGGCACACCTTCGGCGTGAAGAAAGAAAAGGCACGGCAGAAAATCTAAGGTTTGATGAAGAATTGATGATTGATTACAATAGCCGAACGGTATTTTATGGTAAGGAACAGTTAGACTTCTCAAATAAAGAATTTGAGATTATCCGTTTTCTTTCCCAAAATGCAGGCATGGTTTTTGACAGGGAAACCATCTATGAAAAACTTTGGGGATATAATGGCGAGGGCGACAGCATTGTAGTAAAAGAACATATCCGAAAGATACGGAATAAGCTGTCAGTTTATACGGATAAAAACTATATTGAAACAGTATGGGGAGTTGGTTATAAATGGGCAAAATAAAAACAAAGTCGCTTAGGACATCTATGGCAGTTACTTTTTTAATTACGATATGTGTGACTGCCATGTTATCGTCTATTACTATCTTTGCGGCAAACCAAGTGCAGCATGAAATATTAAAGAAACGGTATATGACGATAAATTCCCCTGATTTTCAGGTGGATGAGAACACAGGCAATTATATTTTGGATATTGATAACAACAATATCACATGGCAGCCTTTAAGCACGTGGGATACTGTCGTCTATTATGGCTCTTACGCTGCTATGGTTGGTCTGCCTGTTTTTTATATTGCTGTCGGGATTGGGGCGGCTGCGGCGGTATATTACCGAAAGAAGCTTCGGAATCCTATCACACAGTTACAAAATGGCGTGGAAAGAATACAGGAGGATAATCTTGACTTTCACATTGAATATGACGGTGATGATGAGTTAGGGCGGTTATGCTGTTCTATGGAAAAAATGCGCAGGGAGCTTCGGCAGAAACACAAAGCATTGTGGGAATCTTTAGAACAAAGGAAATTATTGAATGCTTCGGTAGCCCATGATTTAAGAACGCCGATTACCGTCCTCAAAGGATATTTAGACTATTTAGAGAAAAATATCCCACAGGATAAGCTTACGGAAGATATGCTTTTCGATACGGTATCATCTATGCAGGGGGCGGTAAGCCGATTGGAGCTATATGTGGAGAGCGTTCGGGATATTGAGAAGATTGAAAATATTAAGATTGAAAAACGGTCTGAAAATGTGAGGCTATTATTGTATGAATTAAGGAGCAATGTGCGGCAGCTTGCGGGAGATAAAGAAATCATTATTTCAAACGATATTACGGTGGACAAAATTCAAATAGATAAGGGCGTGTTTTTTCGGATTTTAGAGAACCTCCTGCAGAACGCATTAAGATATGCAGAAAAACAAGTGAGCATAAACCTTTCCCACAAAAAAGATTTTCTCATTCTTACCGTAAAGGATGATGGGAAAGGTTTTTCAG
>CAJUNX010000001.1:205342-205573 GCA_910587865.1 uncultured Roseburia sp. | reverse complement strand
GAAATCCGAAGGCATCATGGGGTCAGATGCTTTTGACCCCAACATCATATTATGCAGGTATAGGCAGACATATCTGACCCATGATGCCGTAATTCTGTGAAAAATACGGGAGGACACTGCTCTCCGCGGATCGCAGCGTTCTCCCGTCTCATTCGCTTTACTCTGTTTGCTCCCGATACCGGTCGCTCTTATGTACGCCGTCCGCACTCCGGCTCCTCCGGCTCTTTATCG
>CAJUNX010000001.1:64402-205242 GCA_910587865.1 uncultured Roseburia sp. | reverse complement strand
CTCCCGCGCAGATTATCTCTGCACTCGTCCGGCTCCTCCGGCTCTTTATCGCTCCCGCGCAGATTATCTCTGCACTCGTCCGGCTCCTCCGGCTCTTTATCGCTCCTGCGCAGATTATCTCTGCACTCGTCCGGACGCATCGCCGCCCGCTAACTTCTTCACCTCATCGACACCGACCATATTGAAATCGCCCTCGATCGAATGCTTCAGACAGCTCGCCGCCACCGCAAACTCAATCGCCGACTGGGGATCATAGTCATTTAAGCAGGCATAGATCAGTCCGCCGCCAAACGAATCTCCGCCGCCGACACGGTCCACGATATGCATCAGATACTCCTTCGAGAAGTAGCTCTCGCCGTCCTGATAAAGCATCGCCGCCCAGCGGTTGTCATTCGCGGAGATTGAAGTCCGCAGCGTGATCGCCACGCGCTTAAAGCCAAAGCGCTCCGTCAGCTTCTGCGCAACCTCCTTATATCCTTCCTTGTTCAACTCGCCTGCCGTAACTTCGGTGCCCTCGGATTTGATCCCGAAGACATCGTTCGCATCTTCCTCGTTCGAGATGCAGACATCCACATAGTTGCAAAGCTCACCCATCACCTGCCCGGCCTTCTCTTTTGACCAGAGCTTATTGCGGTAATTTAAGTCGCAGCTCACCGTGATGCCCTTTTCCTTCGCAGCCTTACACGCCTCTAAGCAGATCGCCGCCACATTATCGCCAAGCGCCGGTGTGATTCCGGTAAAGTGGAACCAGTCCGCACCCTCAAAAATCTTATTCCAGTCAAAATCCGCTGTCGTCGCCGTTGCGATCGAGGAACCCGCACGGTCATAGACCACCTTTGACGGTCTCTGGCTCGCACCCTTCTCCAGGAAATAGATTCCCACTCTGTCGCCGCCGCGTACGATATCAGAGGTATCCACACCGTACTGACGCAGCGCGTTCACACCCGCCTGTCCGATCTCATGCTTCGGAAGCTTTGTCACAAAGCTCGCGTCCATCCCGTAATTCGCCAGCGAAACCGCGACGTTCGCCTCACCGCCGCCGTACGTCGCACCGTAGCTGGTCGCCTGCACAAAGCGGTAATATCCCTCCGGCGCCAGCCGAAGCATGATCTCTCCAAATGTAACAACTTTCTTTGCCATTTTCTTCTCCCCCTTTTCTGCGCTGTTCCCGCGCCCTGACAGGTCTGTGAATCTGTTCGCAGACCGCGGACTGAATGCTCTGATCCTCAGTCTCATTTTTACCGTGGTTTTGTATTATGAAACACAGTTTCATTTTCTGTATCTTTATTATAACATGCCGACAGTGAATGTCAAACATGATTTTCATGTTTTCCCAAAAAAATCCATAAACTTCCGAAAAAAATCCATAAACTATCTGTATTTCGTTCATTCGTCCGCCTTTGCCGCACATTCTGGCGCGCTGTCCGGCAAAAAAGGGGCCGTCACGGATCGCTCCGTGCAGCAGCCCCTTCATTTTGCCGGCATCCCGCCGTCCGGCAGGATGACCCTCTGTGTCCCTTAAATTCACTCTCACCGACCAGCTTCTCTGCCCGCGCATCCGTGACAACCAGGAACATCCTCTGTGTCATTTATCCGCGTTGTAGGTTCCCGCAAACGCATTCACCGGGGATACTCCCTTAAATTCACTCTCACCGACCAGCTTCTCCACCAGCGCATCCACAACGATCTCCTCCGATGTGTAGGCGTTGATGTACGTCGCGATCCTCGGCGCATCCATCAGATGATACGGATTGTCAATCGACACCATGAGCGTCGGCAGCTCGCGCATCAGATTGGGCATTGTGATGCGAAGCCCCGGCCAGGTGATCCGCGCCGCGCTGTCCGACCCGCTCGTCGAGACATTGCAGAAATACAGCAGCACATCGTATTTCTCCGTGAACTCGCTGATTTTGCTTTTTCCGATCTCCTGCTTTAACTCGTCGCTGCCGTCATAGCAGGTCACGACAAAGCCCTTCTCCTCGATCTTCTTTTTAAAATACTCCGCATACCCGCCGCGCGCATTGTGATAATTCGGCGTATCGCCGATCGGAACCATAAAGATCCTCCTGTGCTTCTCTGCCGAAAGAGGCAGCAGATGCTGGGTATCCTTTACCAGCGTGATCCCCTTGTCCGCGATCTCCTTCGCGAGCATCTGGCCTTCCTTCTTTTCGAAAATCTCCAGTGCGCTCTCCGGCGGCACCAGCGTGCCCTCCGCCTTCTTCGTGTGGAGGTTCATCTTCGCCTTTAAGCCCAGGATCCTCGTCAGCGCCTCGTCCACGCGCTCCATCGTAAGGATACCGTCTTCGACGCCCTTCTTCATGTATTCGAAGTCTTCCTCCATATCGCGCGTGAACAGGAAGATATCCGCCCCGTTTGCAATCGACATCGGAACCGCCAGTCTTCTCGGAAGCACCTCGGTGAATCCGACCATGCTCGTCGCATCCGTGATGATCAGTCCGTTAAAGCCCATCTTCTCACGCAGCAGCTTCTGATTGAGCTCCACGCTTAAGGACGCCGGCAGGATATCCTCGTCCTTTACGTCCGGGTTAAAATATCTCG
This sequence comes from uncultured Roseburia sp., assembly GCA_910587865.1. GTDB lineage: Bacteria > Bacillota > Clostridia > Lachnospirales > Lachnospiraceae > Roseburia. The sequence goes on along the minus strand of CAJUNX010000001.1, from coordinate 202,683 downwards.
TGTAGGCCGGCTGCATGATATGCGCCGTCATCACGGTCTCGATGCCGTCATCGATCATGCCCTGATATACCATACCGTAGGTCTTATCCCACTCCTCCACGCTTAAGCTGTTGACGGAGGAGAGAAAATGCTGGTCGCGCCCGTCCACACCGTCGCCCGGCCAGTGCTTGATACACGGAATCAGTCCGCCGTCCCGCATCCCCTGCGCCGCCTGACGCGCAAATGTCAGGACGTGCTTCGGATCCGAGCCGTAAGTACGCACATTCGTCACCGGATTAAACGGATTGTAGTCAATATCGATGACCGGGCCGAAATTCCAGTTTGTCCCGACCGCCGCACACTCCTTCGCACAGCAGAGCCCTTCCTGATATGCCAGCTTTGGATCATTCGTCGCGCTGATCTCCAGCTCATGCCCGCAGGGCGTGCCGTCCTCAATCATATTTGACGCCCCGCGCTCCAGATCTCCTGCGATAAACAGCGGAATCGGATAAAAATTCTGAAAATCCGCGATCTTCTCCCGGATCGCTTTGGACGATGCCCCGCGCAGCAAAAGCCCGCAGGGACGCAGCCCGATCTTCTCCATCGCGTCAATGCGCGCGGAAGCCGGCTCCGTCCCCATCGACATAAATAAAAACAGCTGTCCGATCTTCTCGTCAAATGTCATTCCCTCAATCGTTTTCTCCACCCAGCCAATCTGCTCATCATTCAGATAAAATGGCTTTGCCTTCAGATCGACACGTAACTCCATACCGTTCCTCCTTCTTTCCCTTATGATAAATTCCCTGTCCCGGATGCTTCCGGAACAGGGAATCTTCCCATAATTCTATCCTACTTTATCCGCGGCATTCCGTCAAGCGCGATCCGCAGGCAGGGTCCGCAATCCCCTTCCTGACAGCCGCCCCGGCCAAAAGCCGTATCACTGTCGGATCAGTGCTGTACATTCCCCATCATACGCTGCATATTCTTCATGAAAATCGGTCCCATATATTTTGTAAACAGAGGCATCAGCTCTTTGTCAAAATCAGGACGCAGCTTCGTATCCGAGTCAAATACCATCGTGTTCTCCGTATCCGCGGAACTTGCCGGCCAGTGCGGGATCGTATCGTTATCCGGACATCCCGTGCGCGCAAATGCCATCACGCTCTCAAAAATCTGGTTCTCAAGCTTCTCCGTCACACCCGGATCCTGTGTCACCGGTACGAGCTCCGTATTGTGGAACACATACGGAATATCCGAGCAGTGCCACGGCGTGCGTCCGCCGTCCACCGGAAGATCCTGATTAAACAGATATGCATAAGTGCACTCGTTTAACGCGCTTCTCTTCTCGATGTATTCCTTCTCCGGAGACCGGAAGACAAAATCAAGCACCAGAAGATCCACCGGATTGCGCTCCGGGTAAGCCGCCTGAAACAGCGGTAAAAGCTCCGCCGCCTGCTCCTCCCCGAAGAACTCCTTCACCATCGCCTCGCCTTCCTCTGCGGTCAGCTGATCCCTGCGGTAGGTGGTCGGTGCAAAGGAAGTGAACTCCCCGAACACGCTTCCGATCATCATCGGAACCTGCGAGCTCTCCTGACGGAATCCGTGCTTCTCCGGCGTTCCCACATAATATGCATTCGGGAACGGCTTGCAGCCGACATTTTTCCCTTCCGCCGCAAGCTGAGGCTTCACCTTTTTGTAAGCGTCTGCGAGCGCAGCGTACGGAACCTTCTCAAGCTCTTTTACGTCTTCGATCTTAAGCTCCGCCATCATCGCGCGCACCATGTCCTCGCCGCTGCCCTCTGCATCCGCGAGCACCGGACCGATCACGCCGCTCATATTGATTCCCTTCGCGAACAGGCCGTCCGCTGCCGGTGTCTGTAAAAGCGTCGTCACCTTCGCGCCGCCGCCGGACTGTCCGAAGACGGTCACATTCGCCGGGTCGCCGCCGAACGCTTCGATATTGTCATGTACCCACTGCAGCGCGGCAACGATATCTGCCGTACCTGCGTTGCCGGAATTCTCATACTCTTTTCCGAATGCGGAAAGATCGCAGTAGCCTAAGATGTTCAGTCTGTGATTGACCGACACCACGACAACCTGCCCGATCCGGCACATATTCTCGCCTTCATACGCGATCTGCTCGATCGCGGAACCCGCCTCATAGCCGCCGCCGTGCAGCCATACCAGAACCGGACGCTTCGTACCGTCGCAGGCCGGCGTCCACACGTTTAAGTTCTGACAGTTCTCATTCATCACCCAGTAGCGGTGCGGTACCATCAGCTCCCCGTTCGGCTTCGACTCCGAATCCAGGAGCGGACAGACAAACCCGTAGCTCGTCGCCTCGAGCACATTGTCCCATGGATCCATCGGTTCCGGTGCGTGGAAACGCTCTGCCTTTGCGTAAGGGATACCTTTAAATATGGAGATATTGTCATAGACATACCCTCTGACCTTACCCTTTGTGGTGGTCACCACCGCGCTTTCCGGATTGTAGCAAAATGTGTGTTCCATCTTCTTTCCCTCCAAACTCATATTCTTTTCTGTAATTATAGCATCTTTTCACGGCATTCATAGTGGCATTTTTCCGGTCTGCATGTCGATTTTGTCGCATTTGGAACAGAACGGGCGGGAAGATCCGCTCTGTCAGATCTGCCGTTTGCCCTGCGCCGCGTAGCCGTCCGTCCGCGGGATCCACTTTAAGAACTCCTCAATCTGCTGGTTCCAGAAACGCCACTCATGCGTGAATCCGGGCACGGGCACCCAGGTGACATCCGCGTGATGTTCTTTTAAGGTGTTCACAAACTCCGTATTCAGCTGGAAGAGAAAATCATCCTCCCCGCAGGCAATATAGAGCGGCGGAACCTTCTTTCCCCCGTCAAGCGCAGCCTTTGCCAGACAGGTGACATCGATGTCCGGGTTCACGGTACCGTTTACCTCCGCAGGCATCACCGCACCGGAAAAGGATCCGATCGCCGCAAAGCGCTCCGGATGTGTAAATCCGTGCAGCAGCGCCCCGTAGCCTCCCATCGAAAGTCCCGCGATATAGCTGTGCTCCGGCGCATCAGAGATCGGGAAATAATTCGTCACGAACTCCGGCACTTCCTTCGACACAAAATCAAAGAATTTGTCTCCGTCCGGAGCATCCCGGTAAAATTTGTTTTCCCCGGAAATCATCACAACCGCAATGTTGCGCTCCTCCGCAAACAGCTCTGCATTTGTATACCCACGCCACTGCGCATGGTTATTTCCCATGCCGTGCATCAGATAGAGCACCGGATATTTTTCCTTCACCACATGGCTCGGCGCCGGCGCATCCGTATTTCCCATCATAGTCGCCATCGACTCGGGAATCGTCGTACTCGGAATGATCACGGTGATATCCACCGTCCTCGTCAGAACATACGAAATCACATTACACTGAAAAACTGCCATCTGAAATCCTCTCCTTTCATCCGTGAAAAATGCCGTTTCTGCATTCTTCTAATGTGAGAAATGTCACCAAAGGTGACGCAGAACTTTTTGGGCAGTGACCTCATAAAGGCACTGACAATGTCAGAAGTTCTTCTCCCCATTCAGCCCTTCACAGCTCCCATCGCAATACCTTCCGCAAAATACTTCTGCAGGAACGGATAGATCGCAAGGATCGGCGCCAGCGCCACAAATGCGATCGCCATACGGACGCTGACCGTCGGGATCTGCATCGCCGCGCCGCTTGACGCCGCCGTCGCGTTGGCCTGCAGCGCCTGAATATCCTGGATCATCTTGTTAAGCAGCGTCTGGATGCTGTAAAGCTTTGCATCATTAATATAGTATAAACCATTTGTCCAGTCATTCCAATACCCCAGTCCGGAAAACAGACCCACTGTCACGAAGATCGGCACTCCCATCGGCACCGCGATCTTGCGGAATATGTACAGATAGGAAGCTCCGTCAATCTTTGCCGCCTCGTAGAGCGCTTCCGGGATACTCGTCATAAAATACGTCCGGATCAGGATGATATTCATCGCGCCGCATAAAAAGTTCGGCACAATCAGAGCCCAGATCGTATTCTTAATATGGAACATGCTGGTCCACATCAGGTAGGACGGAACCAGACCGCCGTTAAAGAGCATCGTAAAGAAAATAAAAAAGCTGATGATATTCCGGAACGGCAGCTTCTGAATCGACAGCGCATACGCTGCCATAGAGCACAGCAGCAGGTTAATCGACGTTCCCACAACCGTCACAAGGATCGTCACACCGTAAGCTCTGAAAATCGTCTGCCCGTTTGCCAGAATATACTGATACGCCGAGAGACTGAATTCTTCCGGCCAGAAGGAATATCCGTTATTTAACAGTGACGCCTCTGACGAAACAGAGGACATAAACAAAAGCACCAGCGGCGCGATCATGATCACTGTCACCAGCAGCAGAACAATATTGATAATGACCTGATATCTTCGATTTGCTTTTGAATTTATCATAGTTATCCTCCATCCCTAGAACATTGCATTTTCACGGCTGATCCTGCGCACCAGCGCGTTTGCTCCCATCACCAGCGCAAATCCGACCACAGACTGGAAAAATCCGGCGGCCGCGCTTCGTCCGATTCCGCCTGAGGAGATCAGGGCGCGGTACACATAGGTATCGATGGTCTGCGTCACGGAAAACAGCGCGCCCGAGTTCTGCGGCACCTGATAGAACAGACCGAAGTCCGAGGCAAAGATCCGGCCGAGGCTTAACATCGTCATTGTGATCAGAGACGGCACCAGACACGGAATCGTGATCTTTGTGATCTGCTGCCATCTGGTCGCACCGTCGAGTCTTGCCGCCTCGTAAAACGACGGGTCAATCCCCACGATCCCCGCGATGTAGATCAGGGTTCCGTATCCGCAGCCTTTCCATATATTTACAAACGTAAGTATAAATGGCCAGTATTTCGGCTCCGCATACCACTGTACCGGGGACAGGCCAAGCGGCTTTAAGAGGCTGTTATTGACCATACCGTTTTCCACACTTAAGAATGCGAACACGATATAGCTGACAATCACGATGGAAATCAGAAACGGAAGCATGATCGCACTCTGATACAGCTTCTTTAACCGCTTTGACATGACATCCGTGATCAGGATGGCAAGCGTCACGCCGACCACCATGCCAAGTACGATAAATACAATATTGTAGAGCAGGGTATTTCTTATAATCAGACCCGCGTCATTTTTGAACAGATATTCAAAGTTCTCCAGTCCGTTCCAGTTGCTGCCGTAGATCCCTTTTTTCTTGCTGTATTTCTTAAAGGCGACCACAATACCCGTCATGGGGATATAGTTGTTGATAAATAAGTAAATCAGCGCCGGAAGCAGCATCAGATAAAGCGGAATATACTGCTTAAACTGCACCCAGGTCAGTTTCTCTTTTTTCTTATTCTTCTTCAAACCTGTCACCATACCTTTCTATCCTGCATTTTTATCATTATTGAGCCATCCTCTGTCAGACGGTTCCATCGCACTCACACAGATGAATATCTCCTCCAGAGGATGCACAAAGCTCCGCATAGGAACAGAGGCCGTGCCGGATTTTGCAACAGCCCCTGTCACATGCACAGCAGCCACAAATAGCTGCTTTTTCTTCTGAATTGTTTACTGCTCTTCGAGCCATGCGTCGAGCTGCGCCTGCTTCTCGTCGATCACGGTCTGTAACCCGGCGTCATACAGCTTCTGATTGAACTCTGCGATCGCCGTCTCCGGATCCACGGAACCCGTACCAATCGAATTCAGATACTCATCGCTGACTGCCGTAAGTGCGGAAATCTCATTGACCACCGGCGCGGAATCAAAGAAAAATCCGTACGCCTTTGACACCTCGGCGGAATCGCGTATCGCCTGATACTGATCCCAGACATCCGGGTCATTTCCGGTCCACACATAGCTGCAGTACTGGTTCATCAGCGCCCAGCCGTAATCCTGATGATATCCGACATTGTCGGCTGTCACGCCCTCCGGATAATCGAGCGTTCCGTCGTCTTTCACGACATAATCCCTGCCCTCGATTCCCCAGTTAAGCAGGTCATTTGCCTCCTTGGACGCATAGAGCCAGTTTAACAGGATCATCGCCTTCTCCGGATCCTCGGAGTTGCTGGAAATACCGTAGAGAATACCATTTGTCGTCTGTGTGTAACACACGTTCGGGCTTACGATCACGCAGGTCGTATCATATCCGGTCTGCGCATCCTTCTCCGCTTTGGTATTCGGCTTGCCGGGCGCCGTGAAGCAGAACAGCTTTCCGGCACGCATCAGGGATTCCCCGGAATCCGTACAGGTCGCAAAGTCTGCGGAGGTATAACCGGCCTCGTACCAGCTTCTCACAAGCTTGCAGGCATCCATAAAGGTCTCGCTCTCATACCAGTTCTCCACTGTCGTGGTCTGCCCGTTATCCGGCAATACGCCGAAGTTTCCGCCGCCCATCGGATCAACGATGGAAAGGCTGATTCCGATCGGGTAGGCGGAACTATTCGAACCGCCGTATACCGTGATATCCGGGTGCTTCTCATGTACCGCTGCAAAAATCTGCGTCATGTCTTCCGCCGTTTTAATGTCATCTGCGGTAAATCCGGTTTCCTCTAAAAGGTCTGTCCGCATGATAAAGCACATCGGGTTAGTCCGCTCATGCATATTTGGCACGCCACCCAGAAATCCGTTTAAGCTCCCGCACGCAATATCCTCTTCTCCGATCACACTGACAAGATCCTGTCCGTAGGTATCCATATATTCACTCATGTCGACCAGATAATCCGCATCAATGTAGCTTCCCAGGTTCGATCCCCAGTATGGGAAGACATCCAGCGCATCGTCTGAGGAAAGGATCATCTGAATCTGCTGCGTGTAGGTACCGAATGTCAGCGGCATCAGATTTACCTTCATATTCAGCTGGGACAAAGTCAGTTCGTTGAATGCTGCCGATACGGACTCTAAGTCACGGGCATCGTTTGCCGCCCAGTACATTAAGGTCGCCTCATACGGCTCTTCGTCGAAGTCGATCTCCACGCCGGCGGATCCGGCGCCGTCCCCGCCGCCTGCCTCTGTGGAAACGGCGCCGGATCCGGTGTTTCCGCCCGCGGACGCACTGCCGGATCCGCTGTCCCCGCCTGTTTCGGCATCCCCGCCGCCGCAGCCTGCAAGTACACTGATCCCCATTGCCAGGGTAAGTAAAAGTGCAAGTCGTTTTTTCATTGTTCTCCTCCTCATTCTCTTCAGAATTGATTTTATGGGATTATTCTATCCGATCGCCCGAATATTTTCTTTCACAATCCGAATGAGGACTTGCACTATCTGTATTATTTTATTTCCTATAGAAATGATCTACTGCTCCGCGAGCCATGCGTCGAGCTGCTCCTGCTTCTCGTCGATCACGGTCTGAAGCCCCGCGGCATACAGCTTTTCGTTAAACTCCGCAATCGCGGCCTCCGGGTCCACCGATCCGCTTCCGATCGTGGTCAGGTATTCCTCACTGACCGCCGTCAGTGCAGACAGCTCATTCAGCACCGGTGTGGTATCGAAGAAGAATCCGTACGCCTTCGACATGATCGCCGAATCGCGCACCGCCTGATACTGATCCCACACGTCTGCATCGTTCCCGGTCCAGACATAGCTGTTATACTGATTCAGCTGGGCCCATCCGGTATCCTGATGATATCCGACATTATCGATCGTCACACCTTCCGGGTAATCAATCGTCCCGTCCTCTGTCACAACATAATCCTTGCCCTCAATCCCCCAGTTCAGCAGATCGTTTGCCTCCTTCGTCGCATAGATCCAGTTCAACAGCAGCATTGCCTTCTCCGGATCCTCGGAATTGCCCGAAATACCGTAAAGCAGCGCATTGGTTGTCTGTGTGTAGCATGCGTCCGGCGTCACCTTGATGATCGTGGTGTCGTATCCGGTCATGGCATCCTTTTCCGCCTTGGAATTCGGTTTTCCTGCCGTCGAGAAACAAAACAGATTACCTGCACGCATGAGGGATTCTCCGGTATCCGTACAGGTTGCGAAATCTGCGGAGACATATCCCGCCTCATACCAGGAGCGCATCAGCTTACATGCCTCCGTAAATTCCTCCGTCTCATACCAGTTCACTACGGTTGTGGACTGGCCCTCATCCGGCAGCACACCGAAATTGCCTCCGCCAAGCGGATCCATCACCGCCACGGAGATCTGCAGCGGGTAAGCAAGCGTATTCTGCCCGCCATATATCGTTATTTCCGGGTGTTTCTCATGAACGGCCGCGAACACCTGCGTCAGATCTTCCACTCCACTGATATCTTCTGCCTGAAATCCGCTTTCTTCCAGCAGATCCGTGCGCAGAACAAAGATCACCGGATTGGTTCGTTCATGCATGTTCGGCACACCCGCCAAAAAATCGTTCAGCTTTCCGCACTCAATATCTTCCTCACCGATGATCTCGACCAGATCCTGTCCGTAGGTATCCATATACCCGCTCATATCGATCAGATACTCAGCATCAATATACCCGCCCATATTCGATCCGAAAAACGGAAATACATCCAGATCGTCGTCGGAAGACAGCACCATTTGAATCTGCTGGATATAGGTCCCCATCGTCATCGGCATCAGATTCACCTTCATATTCAGCTGCGAAAGCGTCAGCTCGTTAAAAGCCGCCTCCACGGACTCCAAATCTCTCGCATCATTTCCAACCCAGTACATCAGCGTCGCCTCATACGGCTCTTCGTCGAAGTCGATCTCCACACCCGCAGAACCGGCTCCGCCGTTTTCCGCACCGGCGTCAGCGTCTGTTCCTCCGCCGTTTTCCGTGGAAGCGCCGGATCCGACGTTTCCGCCCGCGGACGCACCGCCGGATCCGCTGTCTCCGCCTGTTTCGGCACCCCCGCCGCCGCAGCCGGCAAGTACACTCAGCCCCATTGCCATGGCAAGTAAATACGCAAGTCGTTTTTTCATTGTTTTCCTCCTTATTCTCTTATGGATTGATTTTACAGGAGTATTTTATCCAATCGCCCGAATATTTTCTTTCACAATCCGAATGAGGACTTGCACTTTTCGCATTATTTTTTATCCGCAATTTGAAACTGCAATAAAGGGGCTGTCGCAAAATCCGGCAATTCCACAATATATGATTGTGATACCACCGATATCCATACCATATATTGTGTGCATACACTGTTTTGCAACAGCCCCTTCTCTCTCTTTAGCATTCCCCGGCGGCTGACTCCGGCGCCCGCCCCCCTTCTCCGCGCTAAAAATACGTCTCTTCCGCTCCCTCTGCTCCTACTTCTTCCTCCCCTTCCGATATTCCTTCGGCATAATCCCGACCTTATTTTTAAACAGCCGCGAAAAATATGTAAAATTATCATACCCGACCGCAAACGCCACCTCAGACACCGTGAGGTTCCCCTCAGCCAGAAGATCCTTCGCCTTCTCCATCCGCTTTTCGATAATGTAGCTGCCCAGCGAGCTCCCGATCACTTTCTTAAAGGTCGCCGCGAGATAGCCCGGGCTCAGATACACGATCTCCCCGAGCGTGTCACGCGTGATATTCTCACAGAAATGTTCATCGATATACTGCTTCACCTTCCGGATCGCGCACTCCGCCCGCTGCGCCTCGCCCGGTTCCCCCATCTCATACATCCGCTTTGCAAACCGGTCAATGTCCACCACATAGCTCTCCCGCGGCGCATGTTCCCGGCAGAAATCCTCCAGCAGCATATAGCGCCCGCGCACATCCTGAAACGTGCATCCGTACGCATAACACACGGAGACGCTGCATTGCAGCACCCGCTCCAGATTGTCGAGCAGCATCCGGAACATCCCGTCCATCTGCGCACGTTCAAGCTGCGCCCCGTGCGAAAACACAAGCGCCCAGGTGTCTCTGCGGCACTTCAAAAACATCTCCATCCGGAGCCCCGCATGTTCACACAGCTCCGTCATAATATTGCCGGCGACAAACCGCTCCAGATTCCCCGGAAAATCACTCATCCGCGACTTTTCTTTCTCAAAACGCAGAATCCCCGCCGTAAACCGGTCCTCCCTGGAGTATGGGAGATGACGGCTCTCGGCCAGAAATTCCAGTTCCTCCTCGTCGTAGCTGTCCACCCAGAACAGCGCGTCCTCCCAAAAATGACTTTTGTAAGTGCGTATGTTGTCATTCCAGTACGTTTCGTACTGCTCCTTTTCCCTCGACCGCGCGCGCTTTTTCACCTCTTCTACCGCTTTTTCCAGCAGCTTCTGCAAATCCTCGTACTGGATCGGCTTCAAATAGTAATCAAAGCTGTGCAGCTCCACCGCCTTTTTCGCATAATCAAAATTGGCGTAACTGGTGCAAAACAGCGTCACTGTACCGGGCTTGTTCTCATTGATCCACTCTAACAGCTGGAGTCCGGTGCCGTTCGGCATCTCGATATCGGTCAGCACCAGCGGTATCTCTTCCTGTTTCAGCCACTCTATCGCCTTTTCCATACTCCGTGCCGTATAGACGCCGCTGATCCCGAGCGCACTGTAATTGATCCCGCTTTGCAGCGCGCGGATCGTATAGATATTGTCGTCAACCAGCAGGATATTCATACAGTCTCCTCCTTCTGTGGGATAAAGATATCCACCCGCGCGCCGCCGTCCGCCGGATTGGAAAACCTGACGAACGCGTCCTCCCCGTATATCATCCGCATCCTGGCCACCGCATTGCGGATCCCGATGTGAAATCCGGTGCCGTCCGTCCCGAAATCACCGGAACGCAGACGCTCAAGCGATGTCTCGTCAAATCCGCGCCCGTTGTCCCAGATCAGGATCTTCAGCCATTCCCGGCCGGATCCCGCCTCGCCGTGCGTCTCCTCCGGCAGCGCAGCGGATCCCGTCATCCTGCTGCCCCCGTTTCTCTTCACATCTTCAGCCGCACACACACCGGTTCCTGCATCGGCCGTCCGCGAGTCCGCTCCGTCTGCTCCTCTGGCACATGCCCTGGCCTGCTCATCCCGGCCGGCGCCTGACGCCCCATCTCCGACCGTATCCTCCCGCGCCCCGGCGCCCGGCACTGCCCCGCGCAGCTGTTCCACCTGCACACGGATCACGCAGTTTTCCACCTCGTCCAGGTTGTGTTTCACCGCATTTTCTACAAATGTCTGTATGATTAACGGCGGTATCTCCGCATCGGACGCATCCCGGGCGCAGGATACCTCATACCGGTATTCGGTGTCGTTCATGCACTCCAGAATCTTCAGATAGGTCTCTGTGAATTCCAGCTCCTTTCCCACCGTCACGGGCTCCATTCCCTTTTTAAAAATATACCGGAAATAGTGCGAGATATGTACGACAAACTCCTGGATCTCCCGCGTCAGCCGCTCCTGCGCCATGCTGTGGATAATGTTGAGACAGTTGATATAAAAATGCGGCCGGATCTGTAACTGCGCATAATCAAGCTCCACGCTCTGCCGGATAATCTGCTCCTCATAGATGCTGATTTTCAGCTGGCTGATCTCCTCCGAGCGCTGATTTAACACCTTCCCGGCCTCGGCGAATTCCTCGATCCCCGTCTCCTCATCGAAGCGCTCCGTCGTCTTATATTCGATCAGATTATTGTAAAATGCATTTACCTGGCCCAAGACCTTCCGCTTCGTATAAAGCAGCACGATCGCCATCACGACCAGATAGATCCCCAGCAGCCCGAGAAAGAGGACAGGCAGGATCACGGCATTCTCATAGGCGCTCGTGTCCATCGCGAAGCTGCACACAAGCTCCGCGTGATCCAGCCTGTAGAAATCCTCCGGCAGCTCTGCGTCCGGGATCTGCCTGCCCTCCGACAGCAGCCCGTTTTCCAGCCGCTCGTACACCAGCGAGCTCTGCTTCGTGAGATCATAAATATTGATGCTTGCGCACTCCGTCGGCGACATCCGCAGGATACTTGCCGCAAAATCCCCCGCCCAGATGTACGCGCCGCCGATCCCGTCCGGTCCCTTGTAGATCGTGCAGAGGTAATCCCCCATCAGGAACCATTTCCCGTTTGAAGTATAGCGGATCTCACCGTCCAGAAACTTCTCGTCCAGCAGATCGCAGAACAGCATCCGGCGCATATACTCGCTTCCGCCGTTCTCCACCAGCAGCTGTTTTTCCGGATCCATATAGAAGAAATTAAACCTGCTTCCATAATACAGCACCATGTCCGCAAACATTTCCTTCAGCTGCAGCACGGAGCGGTTCTTCCCCAGCATATACGCCAGCTTTTCCGTCTCCCCCGCATACTCCGGCAGAATCTGCTGCATCTCAAGCACCTGGCTGATCTCATCACTGCTGTAGAGCATATTCTGAATGCTGATATTGATCAGGTTAAAATTCTGATCCACCTCCGAGAGATAGATATCACTGATCGTATATTCCAGCTCCGCCACCTGATCATGATACCACTCCAGCATCGTGTATGCAGCGCCCGCCTCCAGAACCCCGACCAGGATCAGAATCAGCACAATCCGGCTGATCTGTCCCGTCAGCGTACGTTTTTTTCCGGTTCTTTTTCTGCCTGGTTTCATCCGCTTTCTCTCCCGTCCGCCGCATCTTTCCTTCCCGTAACCGCGCGGGATGATCTTCCACGTATCTTTCCTTCCCGCAACCACGCGGGATGATCTTCCACGTATCTTTCCTTCCCGCAGCCGTACGGGATGATCTTCCACGTATCTTTCCTTCCCGCAGCCGCACGGGATGATCTTCCACGCATCTTCATGCGCATATCCGCCGCAGAAGACATATCCCGTCAAAAGAAGGGAGCACACCTATGCACTCCCTTCCCGCAGTCCCTGCATTATTCCGGATCTCTGACAAGCTGATCCTTCACCTTCCGGAAACATTCCAGAAGCTTGGGTGAAAACATCCCGCACTCCCCTGAGAGAACCTTGTGGTACGCCTCCTCCGGTGTGGCCGCACCCTTCGACACTCCCTCGGTACACAGCTGGTCATATGCGTCCGCAATCGAGACAATCTGTGCGCCGATGGGCGTCTCGTCGCCTTTCAGGCCGTCCGGATAGCCGCTCCCGTCGTAGCGCTCATGGTGATGTCTGCAGATCGCATAACAGATCCGGCTGTACTCCCTGCTCCACACGCCGCGGATCTGCATCACAATCTCTCCGCCGCGCGAGGCGTGCGATCTTAAATACCGCTCCTCGTCCTCCGTGAGGATACCCGGTTTTAAGAGTATACTGTCCGGTATCGCGATCTTTCCGATATCGTGAAGCGCACTCGCCGAGGAAATCATCTCCACCTGCTCCTCGGTCAGCCCGTATTCCGGGTAATCCTCCGCCAGCTGGCCGGCCAGAATCCTGGTATATTCCTTCACATGTCTGACGTGGTCGCTGTTTCCCAGATTACGGTACTCCACCACCGAGCCGAGCACATCGATGATACGGCTGTTGCTCTCCCTGATCCGCTCCGCCTGCAGCTGTAAGATCCCGTACTGCTTGCGCAGCGCTTCCGTCTGCTTGGCCACGCGTTTTTCCAGCGACCGCCTGTAGCTGTAGAGATCCGCAATATTTTTTACCCTGCGGCGGACCAGATAGTTGTCGAGCGGCTTGCGGATGAAATCGGAAGCCCCCATTGCAAGGCTCTTGCGCTCCGCATCACTCGAATTCTGTCCGCTCATGACGATCACCGGCGTCACCTCGAGCCACTTATAACGCCTCATAACCTCAAGCACGGCAAATCCGTCGACATCCGACATGACCAGATCCAGAATCACCAGTACTATCTCCTGATACTGCTTTTTTAAAATGAGCAGCGCCTCCTTGCCGTTCTGCGCCTGAATGATCTCATATTCGTCTTCCAGGATGTTTTTGAGAAATTCTCTGTTTAACCTTGTGTCGTCTACGACCAGTATTTTATCCCTCATCTTTTCCCCATTCTGCGCTGTTTCCCCGCGCCTGATTTACATTTATACATTCAGCTTGCTCACTTCGATTCCGTTCTCCGTACTCTTCACGCGGACATACTGGTAATCCTTTGATGTCCATTTCTGCCGGTTGATCCGGAACTCTACGCCGCTGTAAAGGTTGCCCGTGATAGACGCGGATGCCTGCATGGCTCCCTTGTCGCTGTTTCCGAGCTTTTGCTTTTCCAGTTTGAGCTGCTTTAACTGCTCTTTCTTCCGGTAAAGCGCTTCCTCCGCCTTCAGATATACCTCCATCGAGTTTCTCGCCTCCGGCGAATACGTCTGCTGCATATCGTCATACGCTTCCTGGTATACTTCGATCTCCTTGGCGACATCGGCAATCTTTATCTCGAGTTCTCTCATCTTGTCGACGTTCTCCTCGCCCGCCCCGATCTCAATCACCGTCTTAAGCCCGATCCGGTTTCCTACATTCCGGGCGCTTAAGCCTCTGACCGCATAGGCCGTGCCACCGATCAGGGAGCCGCCGGATATGATGAGCTGTCCCTCCGTGTACAGCTGACACTCCATGCAGGAGTTTGCGCGGATATCCCCTTTGGCCCGCACACGAACCTTCTCAAAAAACTTCGCCGTCACATTCTGACCCGCGATCACCTCGCCGCGGCCGTCCGATGCGTTCATGCCTTTTTTGATGATGACATTGCCGCCGCAGTCAAGCGTGGCGGATTCGATATAACCGTCCACCATGATATCGCCGGTCGCTTTGATGGTCGTCCCGCTGCCCACATTATTCTTGATGTAGACATTTCCGTCGACGTCGACATCTCCGGTCGCCATCGTGATCTCGTCAAACACAAAGACATTTGTCACCGAAAGCTGCGTTCCCTTCAGATCCACGCGTCCGCTTAGCGATGCCACATATGTATTGCCGTCGCCGAGCACCGTGAATCCCTCGCCGGTCAGACGGCTCTTTTCTTTTCCTTTCGGTGAGGGCAGTTCTTTTCCGCGCACCGTATATCCGGATATGCCTGCCTCCGCCTCATGATAAAATGCGAGCTTCTGGTCCTTCTCCACAACTTCAAACCAGTCTACATTTTTAAAATCAACCGATCCGTCCTCAAGCTGCTTCGGGCTTTTGGTCACGGAGGTGCGGAAAAAATACTCAAACCATCCGTCCTTCCCTTTTTCCGCCGGCTTTCCGCGGGCAATCAGCACCGCCTCCCCGTCCGCGCATCCGTCCGTTAACATGCGGTTGATCTCGTCTTCGTCGATCCCTTTTACCACACCCTGCTTCTTTAGCGCCGCAACCAGCGATGCCCTGGTATAGCTGCCGATTTCCTTCTGATAGGCGATGTACGCTTCCATATCATTCGCCTTAAAGGAAACCTTAACCCCCTCCGCCGGCTTTGCGCTTTCCGTCTCTTCAGCGGCCGCATACTCCTGCGGTGCGGATACGGGCTCCTGCACGGGCGTCTCCTGTGCCGGGACCGGTATCTGTCCGCTTCCCGCCGCGGAAACCTCCGACATGGCGTCCGGTGCGGGCTCTCCGTCGGCCGTTTCCATCCATCCGGCGGGCAGCCGGCCTTCCGCCAGCGCTTCCACTCCGCCCAGCGGATGCTCCTCTTTTGCTCTGACCGGGTTCTGACTGATCGATATGTGCGCGAGCTTTCCCTGTACCGCGCGGCCCGGCGCGTGCATACGCCCTGCCACGCCGTTCTTCATGCCGTGGCGCATCCGCTTCATATCCTTTGCGGTATACATCAGGTCCGCGTACCGTCTGACGTCCACGCCCTGCTCCAGCCCGAGCCTGATCTCACGCATCTGCTCCCATACAAAAAACGGCTTCAGATAATAGTTCACATCCACGCGGTTTTCCAGTCCGAGCCTGATCTCTCGCATCTGCTGCCAGCGGAATTCGGGCTTCGCATACAAAGACACGTCAACTCCGGCCTCAAGCCCCATCCAGATCTCCTGTATCGCCGCGCCGCGCAGATCCTTCTCCAGGTACGGTCCGATCTCAAGCTTCTTCTCCAGCGCAACGCGGATCTCCTCGAGCTGTTCCGCCTGGTACCCGGCCACGATATAATCCATGATGTCCACCTTCGCGACTGCCGCTTTCCTCAGCTGCCGCAGCACTCCCGGCTCGAGATGAAGATACGGCGTGAGCACGATGCCCGCGACAAGTCCTTTGCGAATCTGGCGCATCTTTTCGTAGGGGATTTCGGGCGACGCATAGCATCCGATATCGACCCCTTCCTCCATGCCGAGGCGGATCTCCTCCATCTGGAACCAGTCATATTCCGGAGTCGCATACCGCTCCACGGCAAGCCCTTCCATCAGGCCGAGACGGATCTGACGCATGTGCATCGCCGCATATTCCGGCTTTGCATACACAGATACATCCAGCCCGGCCTCCCGGCCTTCCTCAATCTGTTTTATCTGACTCTGCGAAAAGTTTTCTACTTCCATCATGACTCACTGTTCCCTTCACATTGATATCCTTATTTTAACATAGAGTGCCCCGTATGCAAAATAGTTTTTTCTGGAAAATCCGAATTTTAGCGCCTGTGCCGCAGCGCATGAAAAAAGGACTGCCGTCTGCTGCGGCAGTCCTTTGTATTCCACGGATTCTGGACTTATTGTTTTTATTCCTCCTCGGGGAGAAGCACCGTGATCTTATCCAGGTGCCAGATATCGTCCACATACTCCTGAATCGTGCGGTCGGACGAGAATTTTCCGGTGTGCGCGACATTTAAGATCGCACTCTTCGCCCACGCCTCCTCGTCTCTGTAGTACTCCTCCACGCGCTTCTGCGCTTCCGCGTAGGCGCGGAAATCCTTCAGGCTGAAGTAGGTGTCCGCATAGCGCGTACTGCGCGTATTTAACAGCGAATTGTAAAGCTCGCGGAACAGCTCGGGATCCTTCGGCGAATAAAAGCCGTTCACCATCTGCATCAGCACCTTGCGGATATCCCCGTCGCTGTTGAAAATCTGCATCGGGTCATAATCCCGCTTATGCTCGTGCTCGATCACCTCGTCGGAGCTCATGCCGAAGATAAAAATGTTGTCCATGCCGACCTCCTCGGCCATCTCCACATTCGCTCCGTCCATGGTGCCGATAGTCAGCGCTCCGTTTAACATAAACTTCATGTTGCCGGTTCCGGACGCCTCCTTGCTCGCCGTCGAAATCTGCTCGCTGACATCTGCAGCCGCAAAGATAATCTCCGCGTTCGACACACGGTAGTCCTCGATAAAGACTACTTTGATCTTTCCGTTTATGCTTCTGTCGTTGTTGATCACGTCAGCCACGCTGTTGATCAGCTTGATCGTCTGCTTCGCGGTCTTATACCCCGCAGCCGCCTTTGCACCGAAGATAAAGGTCCGCGGAACGAACTCCATAGCCGGATTTTCCTTTAACTGGTTGTACAGATACATCACGTGCAGAATATTTAACAGCTGACGCTTGTACTCGTGCAGCCGCTTGACCTGCACGTCAAAGATAGAGCGCGGATCCACTTCAATGCCGTTGTGCTCCTTAATATACTTCGCCAGGCGTACCTTGTTGCGGTACTTGATATTCATAAATTCCTGCCGGGCTTTCTTATCATCCGCGTAGATCGCGAGCTTCTCAATGTGCGAGAGGTTCGTGATCCAGTCGTCGCCGATGTGCTCGGTCACCCAGTCCGCGAGCAGCGGATTGCCGTGAAGCAGGAACCGGCGCTGTGTAATCCCGTTCGTCTTATTGTTGAACTTCTGCGGGAACATCTGATAGAAGTCGTGCAGCTGTTCGTTCTTTAAGATCTCCGTGTGCAGCGCCGCAACGCCGTTCACGGAATGTCCTGCGGCGATTGCCAGGTGCGCCATCTTCACCTGCCCGTCATAAATGATCGCCATCCGGGAAATCTTGCCGCTGTCTCCCGGGAAGCTTGCCTGAATCTGTAAGAGGAACCGGCGGTTGATCTCCTCGATGATCTGATAAATTCTCGGGAGCAGACGCGAGAAAATCTCGATCGGCCACTTCTCGAGCGCCTCAGCCATGATCGTATGGTTCGTGTAGGCGCAGGTGCGGCAGGTGATATCCCATGCCTCCTCCCAGCCGAGATCCTCCTCGTCCAGGAGAATGCGCATCAGCTCCGCCACCGCGACGGTCGGGTGCGTATCGTTTAACTGAAACGCCACCTTTTCCGGCAGCCTGCGAATGTCACTGTGATTCTTCTTATAACGCGCCAGGGCACGCTGCACACTCGCGGACACAAAGAAATACTGCTGTTTTAAGCGCAGCTCCTTGCCCGCCACATGATTATCGTTCGGATAGAGCACCTCGACTAAATTTTTCGCCAGGTTCTGCTGCTCCACCGCCTTTTTGTAATCGCCCTTGTCGAACGAATCCAGCTCAAAGGCTTCTTTTGCCTCCGCATCCCAGATCATCAGGGTATTTACCATATTATTGCCGTAGCCGACGATCGGCATGTCATACGGAACCGCAAGGACAGACTGGCAGCCCTCCTGAATGAACCGCGTCTTGCCGTCCGCACCGTTCTCCGCGCGGACATAGCCGCCGAACTTCACCTCATGGGTGTACTCCGGCCGGCGCAGCTCAAACGGATATCCGTCCTTTAACCAGTTGTCCGGCGCCTCCACCTGGAAACCGTCTTTGATCTCCTGTTTAAACATGCCGTAGCGGTAACGGATCCCGCAGCCGTACGCCGCGTAGCCGAGCGTGGCCAGCGACTCCATAAAGCAGGCCGCAAGACGCCCCAGACCGCCGTTTCCAAGCGCCGGGTCGCGCTCCTGATCCTCAATCACGTCAAGATTTAACCCGATCTCCTCTAGCGCCTCCCTCACCTCTTTGTAGCATTTTAAATTGATCAGATTGTTTCCGAGCGCACGCCCCATCAGAAATTCCATGGACATATAGTAGACAATCTTCGGATCCTCCTCGTCGAATGTCTTGTGCGTGGCCAGCCACCGGTCGATGATCCTGTCCTTCACCGCGTAGGAGACGGCCTGAAAAATCTCCTGCTGACTCGCCTCGTCCAGCGTTTTCCGATACAGATTTTTGACATTATCGCGTACTTCATGAATAAATGCCTTTTTGTCAAAAAGATTGGTGCTCATTGTGCTTTTTCCTCCTTCTTTACCCCCAGTCGTACCTGCTCCCCGTTGATATTCCATTCTTTTTCGTACATGCCGCTGTTGTCTGCGCCCTCTTCCCGCAGTGTGTCGGCGAGATCAAGCGCGAGCACTTCCGATCTGATTATATCACCATTCCGCTCAAAAATGCCAGCGACTTTTTCGCCCGCCTCATAACGGACATGAATCTGATCCATGACCTCAAAGCCGGCTTCCTTCCGCATCGTCTGCAGCTTGCTCACCAGCTCGCGCACAAAGCCTTCCTCGATCAGCTCCGGCGTCAGGTTCGTGTCGAGAACGACCGTGACCGTGTTGTCCCCCTCGGTCACATAGCCCTCCGCCTGCGTCATCGTGATCAGCAGATCCTCCTCGGCGAGCCGCACCTCCTCGCTGACGGAGGAGAGCACGAGCGCCCCGTTCGCCTTCAGCTCCGCCATCGCCGCGTTGCCGTCGAGCTCCGATAAGCACTGCTGGATCTGTTTTAAATATTTCCCGTACTTCGGCCCGACCGTGCGCAGCTGCGGCTTGAACGTATAGCTGGTATAGGAGCTTACGTCCTCCGTGAAACGCACCTCTTTTACATTCAGCTCATCCGCGATAATCTCCGTGTAGTACTCCCCGAGCGCCTCCGGCGCTTTGACAAACATCGTCCCGATCGGCTGCCGGTTTTTGATATTCGCCGTATTGCGGCACGCGCGCCCCATGACAACGATTTTTAAGACTTCTTTCATGGCCGCTTCCAGCTCTTTGTCGACAAACGTCTCGTCCGCCTGCGGAAAATCGCACAGGTGGATGCTCTGCGGAGCATTCTGATCCAGCGAGCACACCAGATTCTGATAGATCTCCTCCGTCATAAAAGGGATCATCGGGGCTGCGCATTTGCAGATCGTGACAAGCGCCGTATACAGCGTCATGTACGCGTTGATCTTGTCCTGCTCCATACCCTTTGCCCAGAAGCGCTCGCGGCTTCTCCTGACATACCAGTTGCTCATGTCGTCCACAAAATCGTCCAGCGCCCTTGCGGCCTCCGGGATCCGGTAGCTGCCGAGATGTCCGTCCACCTCGCCGGTCACGGTATTTAACCGCGACAGCAGCCACCGGTCCATCACGGACAGCTTCTCATAGTCAAGCGTGTACTTCGTTGCGTCAAATCCGTCGATGTTCGCGTACAGCACGAAAAATGCGTAGGTGTTCCAAAGCGTGCCCATGAACTTGCGCTGCCCCTCCTGCACGGCCTTTCCGTGGAACCGGTTCGGCAGCCAGGGCGCGCTGTTGATGTAGAAATACCAGCGGATCGCGTCTGCGCCGTACTGCTCCAGCGCCTCGAACGGGTCAATGGCATTGCCCTTTGACTTGCTCATCTTCTGGCCGTTTTCATCCTGCACATGACCGAGCACGATGACATTCTCGTACGGGGCTTTGTGGAACAGCAGCGTCGACTCCGCCATCAGGGAGTAAAACCATCCTCTCGTCTGATCGACTGCCTCCGAGATGAACTGCGCCGGAAACTGCTGCTCAAACAGCTCCCTGTTCTCAAACGGATAGTGGTGCTGCGCAAACGGCATCGCGCCCGAGTCAAACCAGCAGTCGATGACCTCCGGCACACGGCGCATCGTCTTCCCGCAGTCCGGGCAGACAAAGGTCACCTCGTCGATATACGGGCGGTGCAGCTCCACCTTCGCGTCGTCCGGGTTGCCGGTGCGCTTTGCAAGTTCCTCCCTTCCCCCGACGGATTCCTGGCGGCCGCAGCCCTCGCACTCCCAGATATTAAGCGGCGTGCCCCAGTAGCGGTTTCTGGAGATCCCCCAGTCCTGAATGTTCTCAAGCCAGTCTCCGAAGCGCCCCTTCCCGATCGATTCCGGGATCCAGTTGACCGTGTTGTTGTTGCGGATCAGCTCATCCCTTACCGCAGTCATTTTGATAAACCAGGACTCTCGCGCATAGTAGATGAGCGGCGTGTCGCAGCGCCAGCAGTGCGGATAATCATGCTCAAACTTCGGCGCGTCGAACAGAAGCCCTCTCTCCTCCAGATCCTTTAGGATCATCGGATCTGCTTTTTTCACAAACACGCCGGCCCAGGCCGTCTCCGCCGTCATCTCGCCTTTGCCGTCCACGAGCTGCACGAAGGGCAGGTCATATTTTCTCCCGACATTCGCGTCGTCCTCACCGAACGCCGGCGCGATGTGGACGATGCCCGTACCGTCGGTCATCGTGACATAGCTGTCACAGGTGATGTAGTGGCCCATTTTGTGCTGCTTTGCGATGATTTCATCCGCGAAGTCAAACAGCGGCACATATTCCTTCCGCTCGAGATCCGTGCCTTTGTACGTCTCCAGCACCTCGTATGCCGGGGTCTGCGGTGTGTCCGCGGACTGTGCTGCCTTCCCTTCGGTATCCTGCTGTGCAGCCCCTGCCCCTTTCTTCCCGGTTTCCTTTTTCGCCTCTTTCTTTCCGTCGGCCTCGGCCCGTTTCCCGAGCACGGTATTTAAAAGCGCCTCCGCCATATAATAGGTATATCCGTCCGCCGCCTTTACCTTACAATAGATCTCGTCCGGGTTCACGCAGAGCGCGACATTTGACGGCAGCGTCCATGGCGTCGTCGTCCAGGCGAGAAAATATGCGTCCTCCCCGACTACCTTAAAGCGCACGACCGCAGAGCGCTCCTTCACGGTCTTATAGCCCTGCGCCACCTCCTGGCTTGAGAGCGGCGTCCCGCAGCGCGGGCAGTAGGGCACGATTTTAAATCCTTTGTATAACAGCTTCCGGTCCCAGATCTCTTTTAACGCCCACCACTCGGACTCGATAAACTTATCGTCATAGGTCACGTACGGATCGTCCATATCCGCCCAGAAGCCGACAGTCCCGGAGAAATCCTCCCACATGCCCTTGTACTTCCACACGGACTCCTTGCACTGCCCGATAAAGGGCTCCATGCCATACGCTTCGATCTGATCCTTGCCGTTTAACCCGAGCTTTTTTTCCACCTCGAGCTCCACCGGGAGACCGTGGGTATCCCAGCCGGCCTTGCGGGGCACATATTTCCCTTTCATCGTCTGATACCGCGGAATCATATCCTTGATCACGCGGGTCAGCACATGGCCGATGTGCGGCTTGCCGTTTGCGGTTGGCGGTCCGTCGTAAAATGTGTAGACCTCTCCTTCTCTGCGGTTCTCCATACTCTTTCTGAAAATGTCATGCTCCTTCCAGAACCGCTCCACCTGTTTTTCCCTGTCCACAAAATTCAGATTTGTGTCAACCTTGTTATACATCCTTTCCTCCTGTCAGTGCTGGTGCATGGCTTCGCGTCGTGGTGAAATCCCTCATGTCCGCCGTGTGAGCCGGGCCGCGCCTCCCGTGAGCCGGTTTCCACACGGGCTCAATCCCTCTGTGCGGGCGCCTCCCGTGAGCCGGTTTCCACACGGGCTCATTCCCTCTGTGCGGGGCCTCCCGTGAGCCGGCTTTCAGGCGCGGGCCCGCGCCTTCTGGCCGCTCACCGCGGACGGGCTTTCCCAACAAAAAACTCCCGTCCTGTAAATAGGACGAGAGTCTCACCGTTAACCACCTAATTACAAATGTACCCATGATACACGTTCCCTGTAACGTGGGAAATACGTCAGCTCCTACTCTGCGCTGCGGCGGTCTGCGGCTCATCACCGCGTCCTGCACCGCTTCTCTGGTCTGCATTTCGGGCTGCGACTTGGAAGTGATCTTCCTCCTCAGGCTACTCGCACCGGCTTCCACCATCCCCGGCTCTCTGTCGCTTTCCCCTGCGGGCTACTGTCTTCGTCATCGTCTTTGTGCGGCAGAAATACCTGCCTCATTTGTCTGCTGATAGTATAGCTTCAACGATTGTGGTTGTCAAGGCCTGTTTTTCGCTTTCAGCCACACGCCGCATAGTCGTTTTTCCTGCCTTCCGACACGGTTACCACCGTCCGTTTTCGCGCTTTACCCCCAGCACGGACATAAAGCGTTCCTTGACCTCGTCTAAAAGAACCGCCTCCTCACGCTCGCTCCCCGTAAACGGGATAAAGCCGCCCGCCATGGACGCATGTCCGCCCCCGCTTCCGATCCCGGCAAGCGCCTCGTCCACAATCTTTCCGGCATGAAGCTCCGGCTTCTCGCTGCGCACCGACAGATTGATGCCGTTCTCCTTTCTGCCGTACACCACGGAAAACACAACCTCTTTGAGCGCAAGCATAAAGTCCGAGATACTCGAGATCACCGGACAGTCCCGGCCCGAATCGGCAAAGCTCACGTCATCATAGACCTCGATGCTTGAGATGGCCTCCGCATAACCGATCAGATCGTCAAAGCAGAGATTGCTGTTTTCAAGCATATGGATTGTCCCGTAATCGCACTGATCATATATCTTATAAATGATCTCAAGATCAAGCTTTGAGACTCCCCTGGAAAGATTGCTGGTATCGATCCGGATGCCGAAGGTGAGGGCTGTCGCGATCTGTTCATTCACCGGCACCTCATTTTCTATGAAATACCCGCCGATGATGGATGCACACGCCCCGACCTCGGACCGGATGTCCTCAAACGGGTATTCGCAGTGGTCATTATCCGGATGGTGGTCGATACACGCGATCACTTTTCCCGGAATCATGGCAATATTGGAATTTCCTCTCTGCGCGTCCACGAGAATCACCTCGTCTTCGCCCGTGATCCCGGAGGCCATCTCATCCGTGTCAAAAAGCCGGATTCCCATAATCTCCCGCAATTTCTGCGTGCTGTAGCGGTCGATCTTTCCCCGGTAACAGATCGACGAACGGATACCGCGCTGTTCTAACAGGTACTGAAGTCCGAAAGCGCTCGCAATCGCATCCGGATCCGGAAAATTGTGTGTCTGAATATAGACATGTTCCCTGCTGATCACTTTCTGAAGCTCATCTAATTTTGTCATGTTCCCCTCCATACCGAAGCGTTTTACATATGTCGTTCTCTTTCCGGTTCCGCGCAGATATGCATCCACATCATACTCCGCGAGCTCCCTGAGGCTGTGAATCGCCGGAACCTCCTGCCGGATCGTCCCAAACCCGTATGCGGCGTGAAGAAAGCCGGCGCCGGCCTGCACACTCGCATCATAATCCCCCTGAATGTCACCGACATAGACCGCCGCATCCAGACCGTTTCGTTCGGCTGCAATACGGATATTCTCTCCTTTCCCCCGCAGATTATCCCCGTAGCAGAGAGTGTCGTCGATATAATCCCACAGTTTATAATAATCCAGAAATGCCTCGATATATCCCGCCTGGCAGTTGCTGACAATCAGAAGATGATATCCCCTTTCCTTCAGACGGCCAAAAACCTCCTCTACTCCCTCATAGAGCATGCCGCCGTGCTCCCGCAGATAGTCGTTTTCCCTTCTGCAGCAGTCATCCATCAGATGCATGCGCGTCTCTTTTTCGAGCTCCCCGAACAGGATATCACCGATGACGTCCATCGTCTTTCCCATCACGCCCTGTATATCCTCCGTCGTCAGCTTTTTTTCGATCAGCCCCGATTCCTTTATGACAAGATTCCAGGATACCGCCACATTCTCTGCGGAATCCCACAGCGTTCCGTCCATATCAAAAATAATACCTTTTTTCATGACAAACCATAAACCTCCGTGTCTTTCTCACTCAAAAAACGGATCCGCGGCGTTTCCTCCGCCGGAATCGCCGGTTGCCGTACATTGGTTCCTTTCCATCCGCAGCGCCGGTTCCCGTACACCCGTTCCACCGGCGCCGTGCAGACGCCGCGGGCGGGCCGATCCTGCTTCCGTCCGTTTTTTCCGCACCTGTAACGTCCATTATATCAGATATGCTCTTTGCGCACAATAAAAAAGACAGCCTGTCGATCAGCTGTCTTTTTAGGAGAAGGTATTTTTACTATGGGGTATAGCAAAAATTATATAATGTATTGGGGGGTTTTACGTTAATTATAATACCACGGTTTTCAAAATCAGTGTTCACAAACTTCAAAAAAATATACCGGGAAAATTGTGTATTTTTAACACCGCCTTTTTTGCGGCGCATTGTTTCCGCGGAATTTTTCAACAAATTCCGTTCGGATTACACCTGTTTTTTAGCCGGCACCCGTCTACCGTATTTTTGCACGGATCCTGGTGAGTGCGTTGTCAATCGCCTTCGGGCTTTTCCCCAGCTTTTCCGCTATCTGCCGGTAATTTGCCCCGGCCAGATATTCATCGAGCACCTGGCGTTCCATGCTGCTTAGCTGTGAACGCAGCTTTTCCCAGAACAGCTGCATCGTCTCCTGTCCGATCACCAGCTGCTCCGGATCGTTCGTCGCATCGGTCGGAAGCGTCTCCGCAAGAGATCTGCCCTCCTCCCCGCTTCTGGCATCAAACGAGATGTAGGTATTGAGCGGCGCATGCTTTTTCCGGTTGGATGCCTCCACGGCGTGATACAGCTGCCTGGTGATACACAGCTCCGCAAAATGGAAAAAGGACGTCTCTTTCTCCTCGCGGTAGTCCCGTATCGCTTTAAACAGCCCGATCATCCCTTCCTGAATCAGATCGTCCGTGTCGCCGCCGATCAGAAACATCGCGTTTGCCTTTCCAAGCACAAGCGGCTTGTATTTATCCAGAATATAGTCCATTATTTTTTTCTCGCCCGCGCGCAGGCGCGCTATCAGCTGTTCATCTGATACGTTCGGATACCCGTCCACCGTCTCCTCCGTTTTTCTCACACGCCTGCCTTTTTCTGCCGCTGCCGTACAATCTCATAACAGAGCACGCCCGCTGCGACAGAGGCGTTCAGCGAACCGATCTCTCCCTTCATCGGGATCGACGCGGTAAAATCGCATTCTTTTCGCACCAGCCGGCCGGCCCCGTCGCCTTCACTGCCGATCACAAGGCCGATCGGCCCGGTCAGGTTCACGTCGTACATGACGTCACCTTCCATGTCCGCGCACACAAACCAGATGCCCCGCTCCTTTAATTCCCGGATCGTCGCGGTCAGATTCGTCACCTTTGCCACCGGCGTATAATAGATGGCTCCCGCGGAAGCCTTCGCCGCGACTGCCGTAAGACCTGCCGCACGCCGCTTCGGGATAATCACGCCGTGCGCGCCCGCAAGGTTCGCCGTGCGGATGATCGCTCCCAGATTGTGCGGATCCTCAATCCCGTCCAGAAGGATCAGAAACGGCGGCTCGCCCTTCTGCTCCGCCGCTGCGAGTATGTCATCCACCGTGGCGTATTCATACGCCGCGGCAACCGCGATCACCCCCTGATGTTTTTTTGTCTCGGAGAGCGCGTCCAGGCGTTCCCGCTCGACAAAGGAAATGACGGTTTCGCCTTTTTTTGCCTCCCGCACAATCGTCTGTACGGGCCCGTCCTGGCATCCCTTCTGCACATATAGTTTATCGATCGTTTTTCCGGCGCGAAATGCCTCCAGAACAGCGTTTCTTCCCTCAATCTTTGATTCCTCGTAACTCATACGATACCCTTTCTCTCCTGCTTTCTCCGGTCTTCGGACGGCATGTCCTCCGCCCGGATTCCCACTGCTCTCATCCAGAATCACAGACTCTCCTGCTTTCTCCGGTCTTCGGACGGCATGTCCTCCGCGGATCCGCCCCGCTGCCGCCCGGCTTTCACAGCTTTAATCCCAGCCCGCGGACTCCGGCTCTCACCAGCTCCACCACCCGCGGAAATTCGTCCCGCACATACAGCCAGCCGACAAGCGCCTCAAATCCGGTTGCTTTCCTGTAATCCGACATCGTCGCGTTTTTTGCCATGGTCGGAGACTTCGCATTGCGTCCGCGGCGGTAAATCTCCTCCTCCTCCTGCGTGAGCTCCGGCAGGAGCCGTTCGATCATCTGCGCCTGCGTGCGCGCTTTTACGATCTGACTGGTACGGCGGTGCAGCGCGGATGCTCTTGTATTGCCCCCCGCCACCACCAGCGAACGGATCACCAGATCAAACACCCCGTCTCCGATGTAGGCCAGTGTCAGCGGCGAATAGGTCCGGACATCCACATCCGGCATCCCGAACTGTTCCTTTATATAAGCATCGATTCCCTTTTCCAACTTCAGCGCTCCTCCTGCCGCATGTCTCCGTATCCCCGGCGCCGTGTGCCGTCTGTCCCGGTTCTTAACACCGCGCCCGGTTCTTTTTTCCGGCGCAATCCTGTCAGCCCTGCACCTCCCAGACGGTTCCCTCTCTGGTATCCTTTATCACAATCCCTTTTTGGGCCAGCTCCTCACGAATCGCATCCGCCTTTGCAAAATCCTTTTCCTTCTTTGCGGCTTTGCGCTCCTTAATCTTTTCTTCGACATACGCTTCCAGTTCTGCGTCCACCGCCGGCGCCGTCTCCGCTGCTGTCTGCGCCGTCAGCAGATTTAAGGAGAGCACCTGATCGAATTCCGCCAGGAGCGCTCGCTTTGTCCTGCCGTTCGTCTCCTCCTTTAACAGATCATAGACGACCGTGAGCGCCATGGATGTATTCAGGTCACTGCAGAGCGCATCCGAAAACCGTGCGCGGTATGCGGCGGCAGCCGTCTCGTCCATTTCCCCCTCATCCGGCAGCTCCGCGATGCGCCGGATCAGTTTTGCGTAGGCCGCGCTCATATTGTCGAGCACCTCATAGGAGAATTCGAGCGGCTTTCTGTAATGCGACTGCAGGCAGAACATGCGGTATACCAGCGGATCGTACCCGTTCTCCTGCAGCAGCGACACGGTCAGGAATCCTCCCTTTGATTTGCTCATCTTACCCGATTTGTCGTTTAAATGATTCACATGGAACCAGTATCCGCACCACCGGTGTCCGAGATAGCTCTCCGACTGGGCGATCTCGTTGGTGTGATGCGGGAAAATATTGTCGACCCCGCCGCAGTGGATATCCATATACTCGCCCAGATGTTTTAAGCTGATGCAGGAGCACTCAATATGCCAGCCCGGATATCCGGTTCCCCAGGGGCTCTCCCATTTTAACGCCTGATCCTCGAACTTTGACTTTGTAAACCACAGCACGAAATCATTTTTATTGCGTTTGTTGACATCCTCCTCCACGTCATCGCGCACACCGACGAGAAGCTCTTTTTCGCTCTGCGAGGAAAACACATAGTAATCGTCGAGTTTTGAGGTGTCAAAATACACATTTCCGCCCGCCGTATAGGCATAGCCTTTTTCCAGCAGAACTTCTATCATATGAATGAATTCCTGTATACAGTTCGTCGCCGGTTCCACGACATCCGGCGTCCTGATATTTAATTTCCGGCAGTCCTCAAAAAAAGCGTCCGTGTAAAATTTCGCAATCTCCATCACCGTCTTGTGTTCGCGCTTTGCGCCCGAGAGCATCTTGTCCTCCCCGGTATCCGCATCCGACGAAAGATGTCCTACATCCGTAATATTCATCACGCGCTTCACGTCATATCCCACATAGCGGAGCGTTTTTTCAAGCACGTCCTCCATGATATAACTGCGCAGATTCCCGATGTGCGCAAAATGATACACGGTCGGCCCGCAGGTATACATCGCGATCTTCCCGTCTTCATGCGGGATCACTGTCTCAACCGTTCTTGTCAGCGTATTGTAAAACCGAACTTTATTTTCCACCTTCGTATTCTCCGTTTCTGTCTCTGTTTTTGCGCGCCGCGGACTGCTCTTCCCCGGCAGCGGTGTTACCGGCCGGTCTTTTGCTCTGTCATCTGCTTTTCCTCTGGCAGCGCGGCCCTCTCTTCCTTCGGTGCAAGCGCCCGCATCGTCTCCTCAAGCTTTAATACCCGATTCACCAGCGCACTGTTCTCCTGCTGCAGCACCGTGATATCCTCCTTCACCGGATCCGGCAGATGTACCTGATCCATGTCGCTGCGCGGTATCTTGATATTGTCCCTCTTTACGATCCGGCCCGGTACGCCGACCACGGTGCAGTTCGGCGGAACCTCCCCGATCACAACGCTCCCCGCGCCGATTTTGGAATTCTCCCCCACCGTAAAGGAGCCGATGATCTTTGCACCCGCACTGATCATGACATTGTCCCCGATCGTCGGATGGCGCTTTCCGGTCTCTTTTCCGGTACCGCCTAAGGTCACGCCCTGATAGAGCGTCACATTATCCCCGATGATCGTCGTCTCCCCGATGATCACGCCGCTGCCGTGATCGATGAAAAATCCTCTGCCGATCTGCGCCCCCGGATGGATCTCGATCCCGGTCTTTCTGGCCGCACGCTGCGAGATCAGACGCGCCAGGAAAAAATGTCCCTTCTCGTAGAGCCGGTGCGCTCTCCGGTAACTTAACATGACATGAAACGTCGGATAAAGCAAAACCTCCATCGGGGATTTGATCGCCGGATCGCGCTCCCGGATCACCTCAAATTCCTCCCTGATATGTTTCATCATTCCCATACCAATCATTCCTCCATAACAGCAAAAACCGCGGTCTGATCCGTCTCCACAGGATACTGCCCGTACGCCAGAGACGAAAAGATCCGCGGCTTTATGCTGTTAAAACTGCTCTGTTCTCTATAGTTTATGCAGGCCGGATCAATTTGTCAACTGTTTTGTGCACAGGAAGATCCGTTTCCGGGCGCCCTGTCTGAAATGGCAGGCTCTTCACGCCGCACGATCCACGATCCGGCATGCCCGTCTGTCCGGGCGCCCTGTTCTGAAATGGCAGGCTCTTCACGCCGCCACCGTCTAGGACGTCCGGCACTTCGCGCAGCCCGCACAGGTTCCCGCCGAATCCGCCACCGCGACGCTGGCCTCATAGAGCGTCGTCAGCGCGCAGACCGCCTGGGCGGAGATCCCTTCTTCCGTCCCGGTAAACCCAAGCCCCTCCTCGGTCGTCGCCTTGACATTTACCTGATCTGCGGCAATGCCGAGAACATCTGCGATATTCTCCTCCATCTGTGCAATATACGGCCGCATCTTCGGGCGCTGCGCGACAATTGTCGCATCGATATTCCCAACGACCAGCCCTTTCTCCCCGAGCAGGCCGGCCACATGCTCAAGGAGCTTCATGCTCGAGATCCCGTGATACTGCATATCCGTATCCGGAAAATGTTTCCCGATATCCCCGAGTCCCGCAGCCCCCAGCAGCGCATCCATCACCGCGTGTAAGAGCACATCCGCATCCGAATGCCCCAGCAGTCCCAGCGTATGCGGGATCTTTACCCCGCCTATGATCAGGTCCCTGCCCTCCGTCAGTCTGTGAACGTCATATCCCATTCCTACTCTCATATGTCCATCCTCCTGCAACTATGATATCCCGAAATCACGTTTTTCTTTCACCGGACATCTCTGTCAAACGTACCGTGGCGCGAAAAAACAAATCGGACATCTCCGTCAAACGTACCGTGGCGCGAAAAAACCAAAAATCCCGAAAGCGCTATGCTTCCGGGATCCTGTCAGTAGCGGAAGGGAGACTTGAACTCTCGACACCACGGGTATGAACCGTGTGCTCTAGCCAGCTGAGCTATTCCGCCATATTCTGATTGTGGACAGGCAGTGTAATGTTCCTGCCGCAATCGACTTGATTAGTATACTCCCTGTCCCATAAAATGTCAATACCCTTTTTATATTTTTTTACCTGTTTTATCGGCACTCTGCGATAAACGGAATGGCCGGGATCCCCGCTTCATTAAACAGATTCACCTGATACCATTCCCCCTGCGCAAAGGCGATTCTCACCCTGCCCTTCGCCGGCTCTGACAGGAGGATTACAAGACGGTCTGTTTCGGTGCGGGCCGAATAGGTGAGTTCCGTTCCCTCACAGGTAACCGCGAGCGCATTTACCGTCTCCCCCTCGATTTTCATCCCGGCTCCGGCATTTCGGAAGACAATTGTAATCGAATCTTCATCCCGCCGCACCGCGTCTGCGGCCGGCGCATCGGAGAGCAGCTCCTCCCCGTAGACGTGATTTCCCGCCAGAAGCGCCAGCCGGTGCCCCACCGTCCGCTTATCCTTCGGATGGATGTCAAACTCCTCGCCGACATCGGAGATCGACGCTAAATACACATTCGGAACGCTCTCCGCCACTTCCTGCTGGCAGCGGCGGATCGCCGCGTAATCCTCATTTTTAATCGTGAACCACGAACGCCAGCCGGGAAGCTGCACGATCAGAAACGGCAGCGTCTCATCCCTCCAGATCCCGCGCCAGTCCCTGATCATCCCGGAGAGCATCGCCGTATACAAGGACTGCAGTCCCGGCACGTCGTCGCTCTCCCCCTGATACCAGAGGACTCCCCTGGCCGCATAGGGCGCCGTGACCTTCACCATATGTTCATACAGACAGCCCGGTCTCGTCTTTGCGTCCACAATCCCCTCCATCGAAGGAATCCCGCCGGGCACATCGCCGCCTTCCCCTGCCTGGCCGGTCATCTGCGCAAAAAATGCCGTCACTTCCTGCATGGACGGCGTGCGCGGCAGCATAAACCGGTCAAACTCCCCCGTGTTGGGATTGCCGCGGTCATTCATCGGATTCGTCCGCTGCTCCTTCCAGTACTGCTCCATGTCAAGATCCGCGACCGACTCCTCGTACAGACGGATCCAGGGTTCTCCGACCCGCCGTATGGTCTCCTCCCTCATCCATGCACAGGAGCGGGAGCCGCCCCAGTTTAATCCCACAATCCCCACCGGCACGGAGAGCTTTTCCGCGATCTCCTTTTGAAAATAATAGCCCACGGCGGAAAAATAAGTCAGATCGTCGCCCTCCGCTTTTCTCCAGATCCCCACATTACTGTAGTCAAAATCCTGATCCTGCCCTTCGTAGCAGATTTCAGGCACGTCATAAAACCGCAGATTCTTATTTACCGTGCCCGACTCTTCGTCACGATATTTCTCGTAGCGCAGCGGAAATTCCATATTCGACTGTCCCCCGGCGATCCAGACCTCCCCGACCGCCACGTCCCCGATCCTGATCTCTTCACCGTCCGTTTTTACCGTGAGAATCTCCTGCTCCGAGGCCGTAAGCGGCGCTAATACCGCCTCCCAGCCGCCGTCCTCCCCGGTCCGGGTCTTAACGCACTGTCCCTGGATACTGACCGTTACCGCCGCGCCGGGAGCCGCACTGCCCCACACCGTCACCGCTTTCTCCCGCTGCAGAATCATTCCCTCCGAAAATATCGCCGCTGTCCGCAACATACGCTCTCCTTTCTGTTGCCGCCTCCATACACCCGGCGGCAGACCGCCCTGTCAAAAATTATAGTACAGAACTCATTAAATGAATTAACTATATGTTAATTCATTTTTATAAAAAATACAAGATATTTTTCACCCGATGACACAGCCTCACAGAGAATTGTCTCACCATATATCCCGAATTTTTATCTCTGCTGCTGCATTTGCGCTTTTTCCCCGGAAATGATACAATCTATTGATGCAGTGTCAAAAGATCATGTGTTTCACGCCTGCGTGAAACACGCAGAAACCCGAGGGCATCATGGGATCAGATGCTTTTGACCCCAACATCATATATTTTATTTAAGGAAAGGCAATAGACGATGGATCAGACAGCATATTTTGAACAGATGCGCCAAAAACGGCGGACAGAGATCCTGCACGCGGCCAGACAGCTGGTCCTGGAGCACGGACTGCATGCCTTTACGATGCAGCAGCTGGCGCGTTCCCTGGACATCTCGACCGTCACACTATATAAATATTTTAAAAACAGTGAGGACGTGATGGAGGCGCTGCAGCAGCATGCCCTGCAAAGCTGCTCCGTATCCGGCATACTGCTTCCTTCCTCCGATGATCCGCTTAAGGATTTTTTCGAAATCTGTCTCTATTGCTTTGACCAGCTGGAGGCGCACCGCCCGGATATCGCCCTGATCGTGCTGACCGGCAGTTATCTGCAAAGCCGCGACCTGCCGGCAAAGACGATCCCCGCCCTGCCGTATCCCGCAGATTTTTACCAGAAACAGCTGAGACTGCTTGAGGCCGCCCGCCAGAACGGACAGCTCTCCCCTTCGGTCGTACTGCCCGATACGCTGCAGATGATGAATCGGATTCTTGATAGCGTTCTGCGGCAGATGTCTCTGCTTCCGGATGAAGCATTCCCGGACAGGGAAGAACTCAGACGGCAGGCCAGAGAGATGATCTTTATGTTCCGCGCCTGTCTGACCACGGAGCAGCAGGTCTGACACAGGACGCACGTTTCTCCCTGATGCAGATAAGGACAGCTGCAAAACCCTGCCGGTTTTGCGGCTGTCCCTTTTTATCACATAATGACGCTTTCGGATTTCTTCGGGCCCGCACTCCCGACTCCGATCGGCCTTTCTATGCTCCTGTCAGTCTTCTTCCACCCACCGGATGG
Source organism: uncultured Roseburia sp. (assembly GCA_910587865.1). Classification (GTDB taxonomy): domain Bacteria; phylum Bacillota; class Clostridia; order Lachnospirales; family Lachnospiraceae; genus Roseburia. Next base: position 169,443 of record CAJUNX010000001.1, on the reverse strand, counting down.
TATCCCACACGGCCTGCCCGTTATTCTGCTGCATTGGGCCCGGCGTGCTTCTCCCGCGGAAAATATGCTCCTTTAACTGCTTCCTTAAGGCATCCGCCACTTCCCTGTGGGCTTCGATGACATTGTGCCGCTCCTCAATATCCGCCGACAAATCGTACAGCTGGAATGCCGGGCTTCCCGGCTCCTCCTCACCCGGCTTCGGATCCGACCAGCCGCCGGAGCCCGGGCACATCTCAAGCTTCCACTTTCCCTTCCGGATGGACAGGGAACCGTCGATGCTCTGATGGATCAGATCGTCCCGCACTTTTGGTCCGTCCGGTTTTTTCCACAGCGGCAGGTTGCTGACGCTGTCCACACCGTCGCTCTCCCCCATCTCGATGCCCAGGATATCGCACATGGTGGCCATCAGGTCGCTTAAGCACACAATCCGGTCGCAGGTACTGCCCGCGGGCACTGTCTCTGGCCAGCGGACGATAAGCGGAATCCGGTGTCCTCCCTCATAGATATCCGCCTTGGTGCCGCGGAAGATATAACTGGGGTTATGCCCTCTTTCTAACAGCTCCGGATAATCCGCCATCGGCGAGCATCCGTTGTCGGAAGTATATACTACAATTGTATTGTCTGCTAATCCCTCTTCCTCAAGCTTTCGGCTGATCCGCCCCACCACGTCGTCGACGTGGAGCACAAAATCTCCGTACTCGTTTGTCCCGGACGCTCCGCGAAACTCCTTTGCCGGAAGGATCGGGGTGTGCGGAGCCGGCATCGGGAAATAGATGAAAAACGGCCGGTCCTTATTTTCCTCAATCTGCTCTAACACCTTATCCGTCAGTTCGTCGAGCACATTCTCGTGGACGAATCCCGGCGCCGTGGGGCCTTTGCGGAAGTATCCCTTCCCCTTCCCTTCGGTCACATGATCCGGCAGGGCGGTGAAATGATCGTTCTCAATATAAATATAGGGCGGCATATCCAGAGACGCGCTGATCCCGTAAAAATAGTCAAACCCGTTTGCAACCGGCGAGCGCTCGATCTTCCCGCTGTAATCCACATGGTCGCACGCCTCAAAATCCGGCGCTTCCAGAAATCCCGGCTCCTTTGCGAACTTCATGCCCAGATGCCATTTCCCGACCATCACCGTCCGGTAGCCCTGCGCTTTTAACAGATCCGCGACCGTCCTTCTGCCCTCCTCAATCAGAGGTTCCGAATAGCCTCCCATCACATGGGATTTTAAACGGGAACGCCAGTTGTAGCGCCCGGTTAAAATCCCGTATCTGGACGGGGTGCACACCGCCGATGTGGCGTGGGCATCGGTAAAACACATGCCCTCCGCCGCCATCCGGTCAAAATTCGGCGTGCGAAATCCGCAGTTTTCATTCAGCGCGGAAATATCGCCGTATCCCATATCATCCGCTAAAATATATATCAGATTGGGCCTGTTCATCTCGTCTGTCCTTTCTCTTTGCGCCCTACTCCAGACCGTAGTTGTTGTCCGCGCTCCATCCGTTTTCGACCTTGATCGTCTCAAACACGGTCGCGAAGGATTCCTGAACATACTGCGCGTACTCGTCGGTGTCGTAGCTTCCCTCTAAGTACAGCTGGCCGCCGCGGCAGAAGAAGTCTCTTAATTCCCCGCTGACTCCGGTGTAATACGGCACTCTTAACGCGTCCTCCGTGATGATAAATCCTGCCAGGCGCTCCGGCAGCTCGTTGCTGGTCGCCAGCGGAATACGGTTGATCGTATCTGCATATCTCGTCTGAACCTCCGGCGAGGACATATACTGCGCAAAGTCAATCGCCGCTGCCAGCTTCTCTGGATCAGATTCCAGCGCCTTGTTCACGCCGTAGATGATATTCGGCTGGCCGCCCAGGATGACGGACTGTCCCATCGCATATTCCGACGTCTCCTCCGTGATCACCGGAACCGGCATCACGCCGTATTCAAAGGTATCGCCCACGCCTGCGGAGATCTTCGTTAAGTCCGTGGACATGGCCTGTACCATGGCGACTTCGCCGCGGATAAACATATCGATCGCGGATGCCTGATCCAGCCCGTTGTAATCCGATGTCCAGTACCGGGAGAAATCCTTCATCATCTCATAGGATTTTTTCATCCGGTCACTGGTGAAATCCAGCGTGCCCTCGTCAAATCCCTTTGCCATCTCGTTTAATTCCACATATCCGTTTCCGGACGCATCGAGCGCTTCCACCATCTGGCTGTTTAACTGGCTGCACACGGAATTGTTGAACCACAGCCAGGACAGGTCGTTTTGGGAGGCATTCGGGAATCCGAAGGGAATCGTACCCGCTGCCTTTAACGTTTCACACGCCTCCATAAATTCCGCCCAGGTCTCCGGTATCTTTGCACCTGCAGCGTCAAAGAGCGTCTTGTTGTAGAAAATACGGACGACACTTGTCGCCGACGGATAGCCCGGCACGTCATCCGGCGTGATATACATTCTCTCGAGAATCGATTCCGGAAGCGTATCCTTCCACGGCTTGCCCGGATCGTAGGGGCTTTCCTGCTCGTAGAGATCTTTAAAATTGTACAGATACCCCGCCTCATAGTCATTCGTCATGTTGTAGATCAGGCCGCTGTAGACATCCGGCCCCTGACTTGCGGTAAACTGCGTGGTCAGCCAGGTGACATAATCGGCCTCCGTCGCCTGATTTTCAAACTGGATCGTAACGCCCGTTTTGTCCATGTACTCCTGCAGAATTTCATTGGTCACATTGTTTGCCGTTTCATCTGTTCCCAGATCCTGCGCAAATACCAGTGTGATTCCGGAAAAATCCCCTCCGGCCGATCCCGTCGCATCGGTTTCCTCACCGCCGCCGGCATCCTCATCCGCCTCCTCCGTCGCCGGCGCACTATTGCCGGATGACGGCTCCTCTTTTTGTTCCGGCTCTCCGCATCCCGCAAAAAGCATGGATGACGTCACCGCACACATCAGCAGCACACTCAATCCTTTTTTCTTCATTGTTGTTTCCTCCTCCTGATTTATATGATGTTACAATAAGCTGACCCGCAAAGTGCGGCAGCATTTGCCCGTTACCCCTTTACCGCGCCCGAGGTCAGACCTTCCACAAAGTACTTGCTCGCGAAACAAAACAGGATGATCAGCGGCATGGACGCAATGATATAAGCCGCAAACTCCACTCCCTTTCCGTCCGAAACCGACACGACGATTTTCGTCAGCGCCACCGCGATCTGCTGCGTCTTCTCGCCGGACGAGGAGACCAAAGGCCAGATGTAATTATTCCACGCATTCAGCCCTGTCATGATCGTCACGGTAGCCATGATCGGCTTTGACAGCGGGATCGCCACCCGCGTCAGAATATCCATGTCGTTCGCCCCCTCGATCTCCGCGGCCTCAAACAGGCTTTTGGGAATCGCTTCCATGGACGTCCTTGTCAGGAACGTGCCCATGGCCACCTGATAGGCTGCCGGCGGCAGAATCAGCCCCAGAAACGTATTATATAATCCCAGCTTCGTGATCTGCACAAACTGCGGAATCAGCATGACAAACCCCGGGATCATCAAAAGCGCCACGATTCCGAAATACAGGATTTCCTTGCCGAAAAACCGCTCGTACCGGACAAACGCATAGCTGGCCAGAAGCGACACCAGAAGCGTGATTCCGATCACCGCAACCGTGACAAACAGTGTATTTGCCATGGGACGGTAAATCTGCGGCGCCGCCTTCGCAAAATTCTGAAACTGCCACGACGATGCCCACCGGAACGGATTTAAAATAATCTCGGTCTGCGACTTAAACGCATTGATGACCAGAAGATAAAACGGAAGCAGGGTGAGAACCAGCAGAAATCCCAGCAGCACACGGCTGAATACACTTACAACTTTACTCATATTCCGCTTCCTCCTAATCCATTTTTTCCGTATTCTTCATCATCGTCTGGTTGATCACTGTCAGGATCATGATGATCGCAAACATAATCACGCCGACCGCGGAAGAATACCCCATTTTTTTGTATGTAAATCCCTGTTCGTAAAGCACGACCGAGGGCGTGATGGTCGCCGTTCCGGGTCCGCCCTTCGTCAGGATAAACACCGTGTCAAACACCTGCACCGCATTGATGATGGCAAGCGTGACGGCAAGCTTCATCTGACTTGCGAGGATGGGAAGATCGATGCGGAAAAAACGCTGCACGATATTGGCTCCGTCGATCTGCGCCGCCTCAAACAGGTCGGAAGAAGTGCTCTGCAGCGCCCCGTAATAGAGCAGAAACTGCAGGCCGCCGAGCGTCGCGCTCCCAAGCCACGGAAATCCCACCGCGATGACCGAACCGAGCGCCGTCTTTGTGCTCCCGAGCCACGGCATCGCCATCTCCTCAAGTCCCATGGACATCAGCACATTGTTGATCACGCCGTTGTCGCCCGCCATAAGCCATTTCCACAACAGAATGATCACCACGCCGGGAACCACCATCGGAAATGTAAACGCGGTCCGTATGACGTACTGCTTTCTCCTGGAGCGCACGGCATACAAAAGCTCCGCCGCCAGAATCGGAATCGTCAGGACAATCAGCACATACGCTACGGCTATGATGCCGACGTTTTTCAGACTGTCCATAAACACGGGATCCCGGAATGCCTGCGCATAATTTGCCAGGCCCGCAAACTGATTCACATTGGTTCCGTTCCAGGTAAAAAACGATTTTTCCACCGCCATCCCGAACGGAATGTATTTAAATATCACCATCAGAGCATAGATCGGCAGTAAAAAAAGATATGGTTTTGCGTACTGCCACGGAGTTTTCTTTTTCTTCACCTTCCCCCTCCTCTCTTCCTTTCCTCCAGCGCGTCTTACGTCCATGCTACATGCCGCGAAACGCGCTCTCAAGATCATCCACCAGATTTTCAGTTCCCTCCAGGCCGCAGTACAGCCGGATCAGGCCGCGCTCCGCCTTAAGAAACGCGATCTCTTCCTCTTTTGCCGCATACAGCGGGACAAGCGCAAGGCTCTCATACCCTCCCCACGAACAGCCCTTCTCGAACAGGCGCAGACGGTTGATAAACGCCACCGCCGCATCCGGATCCGCGTCCAGCTCGACGCTCATTAAGCTGGTGTGGCCCTTCTGCTGCTTTCGGATCAGATCCGCCTGCGGATGTGAGGCAAGCCCCGTGTAGTGGACCCGTTTTACCTTAGGATGCCGCGTGAGCCACTCCGCCACCGCCATCCCCGTCCGCTGGTGCTCCATGATGCGGACCGGCAGCGTCCGCAGTCCCCGGATCGCCAGCCACGCCTCCATCGGCCCCAGAATGCTTGCGTACCACTCCCGGACGGTCGTGATGATGCTGCACATCAGCTCCTCGTCCTTTGAGACGAGCACCCCTCCGATCAGATCGCTGTGTCCCCCGATGTATTTCGATATGGTGTGCATGGAAATGTCGATCCCCATGTCCAGCGGCTTCTGAAACAGCGGCGTCAGACAGGTGTTGTCGACATAGGTCTTAACGCCGTACCGGTGGGCCAGCTTCGCGATTTCAGTAAGATCCACCACCCGGAAGACAAATGTCGCGGGGCTCTCCAGAATCACAAGCGACGATCCCGGCTTTTTTATGGCGGTCTCCATCTCATCCAAATCATTGCCGGACACATACGTGACCGTCATCCCGAACCGCGGCACACAGAAATTGTTTAAAAACCGTTTTACGGGCTGATACACATCCCGCATACAGATCACATGGCTTCCCGACTGGCAGGTGGCCATAATCGCTGCCGCAGCGGCCCCCATACCGGATGCGAATGCGACTGCCCGCGCGCCGTGCTCTAACTCCGCGATCTTTCTCTCTAACATATGTACCGTCGGATTGCCGTCGCGCCCGTATACATAGCTGCCTTCCCGGCACGGGTTCGACGCCGCCTCCCGGTAATCCTCGAACCGGTCGTACACATGCAGAGAATTTAAAAACACCGGAGGCACGACGGCATTCAGATACCTGTCATACTCGTCGGCCGTATGTGTGATCGTAATGCGTTCTTCCCGAAATTCCATCCCCTCACCTTCTCCTGCCTGTTAAAAATGCAAATGATTTTGTCCTGTTTCCTCTAATATACCGGGGTTTTGCACAAAAAACAGTGGATGATTTTATGATTGTTCGTGTACGATTTTAACTATCCGGTTCATTCTGCGATCCTTACGGCAATCAAAAAAGCGGTGACAGGCCCGCTTTTTTCTCTGATCCTCTAAAACTGCCGCATGTGTTCCGGCATTCTGTCGATCTTCTTTTTTTATATCTTCGCTTCTTTTCGGAAATTCACATCTTCCGGCGCGCCTTCATCCGCACCACCACCAGGCAGCCGCCCTCCTCCCGGCGATAGAGGCGCACGCCGTACCCGTCGCCGTCCTCAAGCATGATCCGGTTGTTTACGTTTCGGATCGCAATCCCGGAGCCGCTGTCCGAGACCGTGGTGTCGTAACAGACCTTTTCCAGCGCACGGTTTATTTCAGCGGCTTTTTCCTCCGTGATGCCGACCCCGTCATCCTCCACACGGACGATACAGTCGTCCCCCTCCGCTGACACCTGAAAACGAATGACGCCGTGATGGCCCGCTTTTGGAAGGATCCCGTGATTCCAGGCGTTTTCCGCCAGCGGCTGCATGGACAGCTTCGGGATCTCAATGTTTCTGGCATTCTCGTCCACCTGGATTTTTAACGTGATGGAGTCGTCAAAACGGACGTTTAAAATATCCACATAGCTTTTTACATGTTCCAGCTCCCTGACCAGCGGGACATGGTGATGCTTCATGCTGATGCTGTAGCGCATCATGTTTGAGAGATTCTCCGTCAGGCGGATGATATCTTCGCTGCCTTCCAGCTGGGCGATACAATAGATATTATCCAGCGTATTGTAGAGGAAATGCGGGTTGATCTGCGCCTGCAGCGCACTGATCTGCGCTTCTTTTTCCTGCATGAGACTCAGGTACATCCGCTCCGTCATCTCCTGCATCCGGCGTTTCATCCGGTTAAACCGCTCTCCGATCTGCCCCAGCTCGTCCTGGCTTTTCACATCCAGGTAGACGTCCTTCTCCTCGATCTGATCCATCATCCGGTTTAAATCCGCCAGTGGCATGATGATTTTCCTGGTCAGATACAGCGCCAGAAGGATCGCCGCCGCGCCGGCGCAAAGAATAATCAGATAGATATTTCGGATCAGCCGGTTCATATCCCGAAAGGTATCTCTGGTGGATTCCGCGGAATAAATCTCCCACCCGAATTTCTGGTTCGTCATCCCCGTAACCGCCCACTGTCTGTCAAACCAGGCGCCCTGTCTGTTCAGCTCCGTCCTGTGCGCCTGAATCAGCGCCAGGATCTCCTGTCCTGCGTCCTCCTCCATATTTACGGAAAACAGTACGTTTCCGTCTGCATCCATCGCCAGCACGGTCTTTGTCTCCCCCGAAAACTGCCGGAAAATATCGACGAACACCTGGATATTGATGCTGAACAGAATAAAGGGCTTCTCCCCCGCGGATATGCCGCTGCTCTGCGGGATATGCCATCTCCGCATAAAATAAAACACCTCGTTTTTTCTGGTGTTTACCGCTTTAAAATCCTCCACGAGCGGCCCGTAAATCAGGCGGCCCGTACTGCTTGTTCCAAACTGCTCATACCAGCCGGCGGATGCGATGTCAAACTCCCGGTTCACACTTCCCGTCCCCACATATGTCCAAAGCGATTCATTTGCAAAAAGCAGCGTCCCGTCCACATACCGCTGCAGATTATTCGCATTGATGAGGTCTCTCACCGTGTTTTTGTACTTTAACTCTTTTTGTATCACCTGAAAATCCGTGACAGTTTCCTCATCCGGTTTTAAAAAAATCTGATACAGATCCTGGTTGCTGATCGTGATATATACCTGATCGATTTTGTCGTAAATGCTGTTTAATTCCGCGTTCATATCCCGCATCATCTGCTGATTTTTTTCCAGAATCATATTGCGGATAAAACGCTGATTATAAAAATGAAGCGAAAAGGTAATGCCCACCGCGATCACGAGAAGCAGAAACAGAAACGTCAGAAGTAGTTTGTACCGGATCGGGATTCTTCCGAAGCACCCCGTCAGTTTTTTAATCATCCCCATACTCCCTGTGCACCGTCTCCCTGTATTCCCCGGGCGTCTGTCCCGTCACCCGCTTAAATACCTTTGTGAAATACTGGTAATCCGTGTATCCGACCTGCTGCGCGATCTTTACCATCTTCCAGTCCGTAGAGGCGATCAGCTCGCAGGCTTTCTCCATGCGCACGGAAGCGATAAAATTTGTGGGCGACATCCCGGATACTTTTTTGAACAGATTGGAAAAATAGACCTCTGACAGACAGCACGCCGCGGCCATCTCAGGCAGCGTATACCGCTCGGTCAGGTTCTCCCTGATGTATTTCATCAGAGCCTCGATCTGCTTTCTGGAATCCTCCTCCCCGTCACGCAGCCCGCGCTCCGGCTCCGTCACGCTTTTCCGCACGTCTCCCCTCTCCCTGTCCGGATGCTTCTCAAGCTGTTCGATGCACTGGCGAAGCACCTGGTTTAACTGTTCTCTGCTCACGGGTTTTAACAGATAATCCACGGCCTGAAATTTGATGCTCCTGCGCGCGAACTCAAAATTGTCATGCGCCGATATCATCACGATCCTCGTTTCCGGCCGGATCGCAAATACCTGTTCGCAGAAGGTGCATCCGTTTTCCGCCGGAAACATCACATCAGAGAGAATAATATCCGGCCTGTGAAGTTCAAACTCGTGAAGCGCCGCAGTCACACTGTCGGCTTCATAGATCTCACTGATATCAAGCGCCTGTGCATCAATCATTTTTACAATCCCCTTGCGGATCCAGCGCTCATCATCCGCTACCAGTACGCGGTACATCGTCTCCCCCCTCTCACAGACAAAACCGGGCCCTTCGCACACGCACGCCGCGGCTGGTCAGGCTCCTCCGCCCTCCAGAGCCTCCGGCTTTCCCGGGCCCCTTCGCACGCCGGCCCGGTCAGGCGCCTCCGCCCTCCAAAGCCCCGGCATTCCCGGGCCCCTTCGCACGCCGGCCCGGTCAGGCTCCTCCGCTTTCCCGGGCCCCATACCACAAATGCGGCAGGAGCGTTTCTGTCTCCTGTCGCATTCTTCTTCCGCCTCGATATGCTTATGCCTCGTCAATCGCCTGTCCGATATCATGACGCATATATTTATTGGCAAAACCGACCCACTCCGTCGCCTCATAAGCTTTCGCGCGGGCCTCCTTCAAATCCTTTCCGATCGCCGTGATCCCGAGCACACGGCCGCCGTTTGTCACGATCTGCCCGTCCTCACCGGCCTTTGTCCCGGCGTGGAAACAGAAATAATCGCTCTTTTCATCAAACCGGTTCAGCCCTTCGATCGGCAGTCCCTTTTCGTAGGAGAGCGGGTAGCCGTCCGATGCGAGCACCACGCAGACCGCGGCGTTGTCCGTAAATTCCAGCTCCACCTCGTCAAGCCTTCCGTCCACACACGCCTCCATGACCTCAATCATGTCATTCTTCATGCGGGGCAGCACCACCTGCGCCTCCGGGTCGCCGAACCTGGCGTTGTACTCAAGCACCTTCGGCCCGTCCTCCGTGAGCATCAGGCCAAAGAAAATCACCCCGGTAAACGGGCGTCCCTCCGCCGCCATCGCGTCGACGGTCGCCTGGTAGATATGCTCCTTACAGAAGGCGTCCACCTCCGGCGTGTAAAACGGACTTGGGGAAAAGGTGCCCATTCCTCCGGTATTCAGTCCCTCGTTCCCGTCCTTCGCCCGCTTGTGATCCTGTGCGGAGGACATGATGCGGATCGTCTTTCCGTCGACAAAGGAGAGCACCGAGACCTCGCGGCCTGTCATAAATTCTTCGACGACAATGGTATTTCCCGCGTCGCCGAACTTCCTGTCCTCCATCAGCTCCTTCACGCCGGCTTTTGCCTCGTCCAGCGTATTGCAGATCAGAACGCCCTTTCCGAGCGCAAGCCCGTCCGCCTTTAACACGACCGGCAGCTTTGCCGTCTCAAGATAGGAAAGCGCGTCCTCTGGCGAGCAGAATTTCTCGTAAGCCGCTGTCGGAATCCCGTATTTTTTCATCAGATCCTTGGAAAACGCCTTCGAGCCCTCCAGAATCGCCGCATTTTTCCGCGGCCCGAACACGCGCAGTCCCTCCGACTCAAACACATCCACGATACCGCCCACAAGCGGATCGTCCATGCCGATGATGGTAAAGTCGATCCCGCGCTCCTTCGCAAACGCGGCCAGCCTGTCAAACTCCATCGCACCGAGCGGCACACATTCCGCCAGCGCCGCAATCCCCGCATTGCCCGGCGCACAGTAAATCTTCTCCACACGCGGGTTCTTCGCTGCGGCCGTCACGATCGCATGCTCTCTTCCGCCGCTTCCTACTACCAGTACTTTCATTGCCGTCTCCTCCATTCCAGTGTCCGTGGCTGACCGCTCTCGCGCAGCCCGACAGCTCCCTGTGCCGCAAAGCGGCATTCTGCATTGCAGCGCTCTGTTCAGCCCCTCTCTGCCGCAAAGCAGCTCCCTGTGCCGCAAAGCGGCTGCCTATGCCCGGATCGTCACATGTCCGTCCGCCACGGACACTTTTTGATTCGCAATCAGATCAATCGCGCGCGGCAGGATCACCCACTCCGCCTCTTCCATCACGCGGCGCTGCAGAATCTCCGGGGTATCCCCCTCGCGCACCTCCACCGCCTTCTGCAAGATGATCGGCCCGGTATCCGTGCCCTCGTCGACGAAGTGCACCGTCGCACCTGTGAGCTTCACCCCGCGGGCGAGCGCAGCCTCATGCACCTTTAACCCGTAATAACCGGTCCCGCAGAAAGAGGGAATCAGTGACGGGTGAATGTTGATGATCCGGTTCGGGTAGCTCTGGATCATCTGCTCCGGCAGCACTACGAGAAAACCGGCCAGTACAATGAGATCCACCTTACAGGAATTCAGCTTTGCGAGAAACGCCTCGTTAAATTCCGCCCTGCTCTCATACTCCTTCGGTGAGATACAGACTGCCTTTATCCCGTGTTCCGCCGCGCGTGTGAGCGCGCGGGCGTTTTTGTTGTTGCTGATGACCACGGCAATTTCCGCTCCCGTGATCTTCCCGCTGTCCATGGCATCCATGATCGCCTGCAGATTGGTGCCCCCGCCGGATACCAGTACCGCTATTCTTAACATAACGTCACTCCTTTTTCACCGTCCGCGATCTCGCCGATGATATGCGGCGTCTCGCCGGCCGCACGGATGGCGTCCATCGTTTTCTCCACATCGGATGAATCCACGGCGAGCACCATACCGATCCCCATATTGTAGGTGTTGTACATCACCTGCTCCTCCACGCCCCCGTCGCGCGCAAGCATGCCAAAGATCGCCGGCACCTCATAGCTGTTCTTTTTGACCACCGCCAGTTTTCCGTCCGGCAGCATCCGCGGAATATTCTCATAAAATCCGCCGCCCGTGATATGGCTGCACGCCCTGATGCGGACACCGGCTTCCTTTATCTGTCGAAGCGCTTTCACATAGATCTTCGTCGGTGCGAGCAGCGCATCGCCAAGCGTCGTTCCAAGTGCGTCATAATGCGTTTTCAGCGCCGCGGTCTCCATCGGGAAAATCTTCCTCACCAGAGAGAATCCGTTCGAGTGCACGCCGGAGGACGCCATGCCGATCAGCACGTCCCCGGTTTTTACATCCGCACCGGTGATGATATTCTTCTCGTCAACCACCCCCACCGCAAATCCGGCGAGATCATACTCATCCTCCGGGTAAAAGCCCGGCATCTCCGCCGTCTCGCCGCCGATTAACGCCGCGCCGGCCTGCTTACAGCCCTCCGCCACGCCGCTGACGATGGATGCGATCTTTTCCGGGTAATTCTTCCCGCAGGCGATATAATCCAGGAAAAATAAAGGCTCACCTCCGGCGCACGCGATATCGTTGACACACATGGCAACGCAGTCGATGCCGACCGTATCGTGCCGGTCCAAAAGAAATGCCAGCTTTAACTTCGTTCCGACCCCGTCCGTCCCTGACACCAGCGTCGGTTTTTCCATCGTTTTAAACGCTTCCATGGAAAACGCGCCGGAAAATCCGCCGAGCCCGGTCAGCACCTCTGGCCGCATCGTACCCTGCACGTGTTTCTTCATCAGCTCCACGGACCGGTAGCCCGCCTCAATATCCACGCCTGACTTCTTGTAATCCATATTTTTCCTCCATTCTCCCTGTGCCGTCCGCCGCGCACTTTCCAGGATACATCCTGCTGCTCTCCGGGACTTTCACTCCCGTCTCTGTCGGCTGCTCTCCGGGACTTCCTGCCCCGGTCCTGCCGGCCGCATCCTCTCATTTGCTCTGACAGGAATCTTCTCCCCGTCTGTGTATAGTATATATGGAAAGCAGTGGAATTTCCAATTATATATTGTAATTCTATTTATTAGTATTTCTAATGAGTCACCCTTAAATTGTAAGTGTTTCTTCTAAAACTTTGCTCACCGGATTTCGCTTCATTTTTACTTTATTGTGCGGAAGCATCAGTTCTGTCCCTGCATTCAATATGATTTTATTCTTTCTCCACTCATCTTCATATGGGTCCCGCGCTGCACATCCCAAACGTGGAATCATTGTTTTGGGATCTGCCCCCCTGATTTACCATATCAAACTAAAATTTGTTTTTATTATACACAGAACCTGATCCGAATTCAACAGCCTGTCCCCCATATCCTCCTACTCCCGCCTAAAGCAGAGACCCGTGAGAAAAACATGACAGCCACTGTTCTTCTCACGGGTCTTATAACATCACCCTTTATTCCTCCCTCACCGCCGTAAAAAACACACCGTCCCGGCACACGAGCAGCGTCTTCTGACCGATCAGGAAAAATCCCGGCTCCACCAGCGTCCCGCCGAATTCAACGGTCTGAATCTTAAGGATGTGATCCGCGTCAATCCCGAGCTCTGAAAGCGGCGTCTGATACCATTCACGAAACGATTCTGCCGTGATCTCCTCAAGCGAGTAGCCGTTCACCCATGTCTCTTCATAAAAGGCATCCCCCTCCTTCCCCCACAGATAACAGTCCCTCTCAAAGGAAAGCTGTCTTCCGATCCAGCTGTCGATCTCCTCCTGCGACATCGCGCAGATACCCGGGGTTCCCGCACAGGCAGCAATCCTCCACGTCCCGTAAAAGGATCCGTCCGCCAGCAGGCTGTTTACCGCGTCTGCCGTCGGTTCCTTTACGCTTTCACTGACATACCGCGACAGTTCCTTTTCATAATAAAAATAACCGTACTGATTTCCCGTATAAATCCTGATCTCGGAAAAACCGCTTCCCGCGTCCGGCCCCTGGGCATAGGAGTAGGACGAGATCGTGATCAGATCCATAAAACCGTCCCCGTTGTAATCCGGAAAGCTGACCGCCTGCACCGAATCAAAACACTCTGTGATCGCGCGGAGATTATTCTCGCAGGAGCCTGTCAGCGTCTGGAGCGTCCGCCCGTCGGCATCCAGCACCATAAATGTCACGTCGCTCTGCGGATTCTGATCCTTCCCGGGCGCATATGACGCGAATACGGCGTCCCCCGACTCCGGCAGCGTGATCGGGAAGGTCTGCGCATCGATCCGGTTCTCCTCCGTCACCATGCGGTTTGAGCGAAAACGATAGCCGTCCTCCTGTTTCACAAGCACCGCCTCGCAGTCCAGGCTGTAATAGCCGCTCCCGATTCCGTTTCCGTTATATTCCTCATCGGTCCGGAACCGGAGCGTAAAAGTATTCTCGTCCGCCGTACTGCCCGCGATACAGGTAAACGCACAGTAGTTCGTATCCCCGTGCTCCATGCAGTACAGATCGTAATCCTCCAGGTAAACCCATTCCAGCGGATGCTTCATCTGCGCATAGGCAAGCCCGGTCTTTTTCAGGAGAAACGCATCCAGCTGATCCGTATGAAGGCAGGTGATGTCCGTGTAAATCTCCTCCGTCTCCGCCGCCTCAAGATAAGCCGCTTCCTGCATCTCATTCAGCTGCTGCGTCTGTATTCCGGCCCCGCTGTAAAATACTTCATGCAGATTAAGCTCTGACGGATCCTCATAGACCGAGAGCAGGAACCCGTAATTGTCCATTTCGTTTACGTATGTCGTAAATTTATCCAGCTCCTGTGCGTCAAGACTGCGTCCCTGCTGCACCGTACTGCTGCCCGCATCTGATCCGCTCGCGGAGCCAGCGTCATTTCCGGTATCAGCGCCATTTCCGGTATCAGCGCCATTTCCGGTATCAGTGTCGTTTCCCGTGTCGGAAACGGCGCTGCCGTCCGCTGTGTTTCCCGCACTGTCCTTTTCCGACCCTGTACCGTTTTTTTCTCCGGTCCCGCATGCCCCTGCAACGACACAGACTGCCGCAAGCAGCGCTGCCAGTATCACTGTCCGTCTTTTTTTCATCGCTTCCTCTTTTCCTTTCCATCGGCTCATTTCGTGCCGGATATCGCTGTTTCCTTTCCACCGGCTTTTTAGTGCCGGATATCGCTGTCCGGGTACGGCCCTGTCAGATTCGTCACCGCATTGATCTTCGTATCCAGCGTCAGCTCATACGCCGTGTCGTCATCCATAATGATCCTCCAGGTCTCCGGCATATCGTCATAGGGCCGGAAACACTGCTGAATCTGCCGCCCGTTATATGCCCCGCTGTTTGTCAGAAACCACACTGCCTTCTCTTCATCGTCATATGTATCAAAATCCGCCGGCAGCTCATACTGATACACCGGAGAATACCAGACATTTCCCGCATAGGTGAGATATATCGATTCGATTCCCCAAAACTTCTCATCGACACGCTCACTGTAGGATCTCATATAAAACTCCCGCCCGTGGTCCATATCATCCTTCGTCAGCGCAAATACATAGCTGCCGGTATCATAATAAAAATAACAGCATTCCTCAATCTGCGTGCCGGTCAGGTCGTAAAGCTCCCGCAGCGCCTGCACCGCATAGACCTCATACTCCTCCTGCGGCATCCCGGTAAGATCCACATACCCGGTCTCCATCGTGCTTTCCGGTACATACAGGTGAAGCACCGGTTCTTTAAAACCGGGCCGGTGTTTTTCTGCCGGTTCCAGGGCGGGCATCTCCAGATCTGGCGCCATCGTCATGTCCGCCGCAGACCTGATCACCAAATCAACGGGTGTCATGGCGCTTCTTTCATCCGCCTTTACCGCCGGATTTAAGGACAGTCCGGCAAGTATGGCCGCCAGCAGTACCGCAAGCAATACGCCGGCCTTTCTTCCCGGCCTGCGGTAGGAAAGCACATTGATGATCCTCGCCCGGACGCCTCCCGCCCCAAAGGCCAGCGGACTTCCCGCCAGAATCTGCCGGCCGGATGCCAGTGAGAGCAGCGATGCGGAATATTCCCTCTTTACCTCTGCCCCCATCTCCCGGATCACGCACTCGTCACACGACATTTCCATATCACGGCACATCAGGTAAAACGCCAGCCATATCAGCGGGTGAAACCAGTAGACACAGGCCAGGGCAAACGCGGTCTGCTTCACCAGATAATCCCTTCTGCGGATGTGCGTCCTCTCATGCGCAAGCACATACCGCCGTTCCCGCCCAAAAAGCGATGCCGGAAGATAAATACGCGGCGCAAAAATACCGGCTGCAAACGGCGTTTGCAGATCCTCTGCCTCGTATATATGTTCCCCGACTGCCTTCGCCCCGGCCAGCTGCCGCTTCAGCCGAAGCAGCTGCCAAAAATGGCAGAAAAGGAGCAGCAGCGCGACCGTGATCCAAATCCACCCCGCTGCCGACAGCAGAAGCACTGCCGGGGAACCCCCTGCTTCTTTGCCGCCTGTCCCAAACGTCACCGTCACCGGATTCCTGCCGGGTGCTGTGTCCGACCGCAGCTTCGCGTCCTCCTGCGTTTTCACGCCATCCTTCTGCAGCGCCGCACTCTCCTCTGCCGTCACACCATACGGCAGCGCCGCACCCTTCTTCAGCGCCGCAGAATATCCGAACAGCTCCGCAGCAGCATCCCGCTTTTCCTCCCCCGCAATCAGATCCCGCGATATCACCTGCGGATCGATCCGCACCAGGCTGAACGGACTGTGAAACGACACCGGGCACACCAGCCGGAAACAGACCACCGACCAAAGAACATACGAATAGATCTTCGGAAACCTCCGAAGGAACAGACGGAGCAGCAAAACCGCCAGCACACAGTAGCCTGCCGTCATCGCCATGTTAAACACCTTTAGAAACAGTGCACTCATCAGTCCGCCTCCCTGTAGCTTTCAATCAGACGTTTCATCTCCTCCACCTGCTCATCCGTCAGCTTTTTCTTCCCGATAAACGCCGTCAGAAACCTCGGAAGGGAACCTCCGAAAGTCTCCTCCACAAACTGTCTGCTCCTCCCGCCGTAGAACTCCTCCCGCGACATCAGCGCCGTCACGACCGCATTCTGATTCTGAAAAATTCCCCGTTCGCAGAGCTTTTTTAACACCGTATAGGTCGTGGACTTCTTCCAGCCGAAACGCTCCCCGCACAGCCGCACCAGCTCCGTGGAACCCACCGGCTCCCGCTCCCAGATCAGTTCCGCAAACCTCGCTTCCCCCTCCGCCAGATGATATACCGCCATTCTCATGCCCCCCGCTCTTTCTTCTACAAAAATGAAATAAATTCCGCCGCCGCGAAGTCTATCTGTCATAGACCTTCATACCGTCAGTCTATCCCTTATAGACCTGTTTGTCAATGTTTTCTTTTGCAGGTCATATCTGTTTCTGATATAATAAAGACGACGGATTTCGGACGACTAAACCCCGGAAAATCCGGAGCCATCATGCGGGCAGATTTAATAAGCCCGGGCGGGGAACCTTCCCCGCCCGGGCCGATCAACGGTCTCTCCTCTTTTACAGATGCCAGATATCCTCATTGTACTGCGCAATCGTCCGGTCGGAGGAGAAAAATCCCGCTTTGCTGATATTGATCAGCATCTTCTTCGCCCACGCGTGGCGATCCTCGTAATCCGCGTAAATGCGCTCCTTTGTCTCCACATACTCCTTAAAATCAGGCAGCGTCATAAACCAGTCTTTGTTCAGAAGCTCATTGTAAAGCCGCGTCAGATTCTCCCGGCATCCGACCGCCATCACCTCGTCACTGACGATAAAATCAACCGCCTTTTTAATATCCGCATCGTTTTCATAATAATTTCTCGAGACATAATCCGCCTTCTCATAATGTCTGATTACCGCCTCGGAGGATTCGCCGAAGATATAGATATTGTCGTCCCCGACAAACTGGTGCATCTCGACGTTTGCCCCGTCCATCGTTCCGATCGCCACCGCTCCGTTTAACATGAATTTCATGTTCGAGGTGCCGGACGCCTCCTTTGAAGCGAGGGAAATCTGCTCGTGGATATCCGCCGCCGGGATCAGCTTCTCCGCCAGCGTCACGTTATAGTTCTCCACCATCACGACCTTCAGATACGGCGCAACTGCCGGATCCTTCGCGATGATCTCCTGTAAGCAGAGGATCAGGTGAATGATATCCTTCGCGATCACATAAGCCGGCGCCGCCTTCGCGCCGAACATCACCGTGATCGGCCGGACGGGCTTTTTCCCCGCTTTGATCTCAAAATATTTGTGAATCACATACAGCGCGTTCATCTGCTGGCGCTTGTACTCGTGCAGACGCTTGATCTGGATATCGTAGATCGAATTCTCGTCGAGCGTGATTCCCTGCGTCCTTTCCAGATACTCTTTTAACTCTGCCTTCTTCTTATCCTTGACCGCGAGCAGACGATCCTGCACAGACATATCATCCGCAAAAGCCGCCAGTTTTTCCAGCTCCTCCGCATCCGTCTTAAACCCGTCCCCGATCAGGGATTCGATCAGCGCGGTCAGCTCATGGTTGCAGTGCAGCAGCCAGCGGCGGAAGGTGATGCCGTTCGTCTTGTTGTTGAATTTCTCCGGATACAGCTTATAAAAATTGTGCAGCTCCGTATTTTTGAGGATCTCCGTGTGCAGATACGCAACGCCGTTGACGCTGTAGCCGTAATGGATATCCATATGCGCCATGTGCACGCGGTTCTCGTCGTCGATGATCGCGACCGTCGGATCCGCGCATGTTTCCGCGACGCGGTTGTTCAGCTCATAAAAGATCGGCATCAGCTGCGGCACCGCCTTCTCCAGGAAATGGACGGGCCATTTTTCCAGCGCCTCCGCGAGAATCGTGTGGTTCGTGTACGCGCAGGTCTTTCTGACAATGGAGATCGCCTCGTCCATCCGGATGCCGCGCTCCATCAGAAGCCGGATCAGCTCCGGGATCACCATGCTCGGGTGCGTGTCGTTGATCTGAACCGCCGCGTACTGATGCAGCCGGTGCAGATCGCCGCCCCGCGCAAGCGTCTCGTCGATGATCAGCCGCGCGGCGTTGCTCACCATAAAATACTGCTGGTAAACACGCAGAATACGCCCCTTATCGTCCGAATCATCCGGATACAAAAAGAGCGTCAGATTCTTTTTGATATCTTCCTTGTCAAAATCAATCCCGTCCTTTACGATGCTCTCGTCCACGGTCTCCACGTCAAACAGGTGCAGCTTCGTCGTCCGGTTGTTGTATCCGATCACGTCGATGTCATACATCCTCGACTGCAGTTTGAAACCGCCGAATAATACCGGGTAGGTCACGTCCGTCTTATGCAGCCAGCTCTCCTTCTCAATCCACGGATTCGGCTCCTCCTGCTGTAAATTCTTCTCAAACACCTGGCGGAACAGGCCGTAATGATAGCAGAGTCCCACGCCGTCCCCGTGCAGCCCGAGGCTTGCGATCGAATCCAGAAAACAGGCCGCCAGCCGTCCCAGTCCGCCGTTTCCGAGCGACGGCTCCGGTTCCGTCTCCTCCACCGCGGCGAGGCTCTTTCCGTTCTTTTCCAAAAGCTCCTTTACCTCGTCATAGATCCCCAGATTGATCAGATTGTTCGACAGCAGCTTTCCGATCAGAAACTCCGCGGAAATATAATATAATTTGCGCTTTCCCGCGCTGCTCTCCTTCTCCTTCGCCATCTCTCCCGCCAAAGCAAGCAGCGCGTGATACAGCTCCCCGTCTGTGCACTGTGCGATCGGCTTTTTGCATGCTTTTGTCATCATCTCCTGCAAATTCGTCATCCGTTCCATTCCTCCGTTTTCTTTTTTACCGCTGATGTATCGTTTCTATCAGCATTTCCCTTATCCTTCCATTATATGAATTTCTTTTCCTTTTTTCTTGCAGTATCAGTTTGAAAAGTGATACAATTCTATCATGAATAACTTGGAATATGAAAATTATCAGGAAAAAACATTACACGGGGATCCCTTATTCCCCTATATCACCTATCCCTGCACGATCCCGCTCGATTTTGCGCAGGTGCCGCTTCACTGGCACGACGAGGCAGAGTTTATTTATGTCAAAAAGGGGCGCGGGACCGTCACCGTGGATTTTGTCTGTCAGACCGCATCCGCCGGGACCCTTGCGCTGATTCTCCCCGGCCAGCTGCACGCCATCGGGCCGTACGAAACGGAATCCATGGAATACGAAAATATTATTTTTCACCCGGACATCCTGTTCTCAGGAAAAGCGGATACCGGCAGCAGTCTGCTTGTCTCGCTCTTTTCCGGACGCATGTCCGTGCCGTCCTTCTATACGCCGGACGACCCCTGCTACACGGAGCTGATCGCCTGTGTGGACGCAAATGACGAGATCAGCCGCACACACCCGTTCGGATACCAGCTCTATATCAAGAGCCAGCTCCATATGTTTTTTTATCTTCTGGCAAACCGGTGCAGACCATGTGCGCCGCCGGAAAAAAATCACGCCTCCCTGGAAAAGATGAAGCTGATTTTAAAATATATCGAGACCCGCTACGCGGAAAAAAATACGATCCCGGAAATCGCCCGTGCCTGCGGGATCAGTCCGTCGCATTTTATGCGCTGTTTTAAGGACACGATGGGCAGGACCTTTACCGCCTACTTAAACGAGTACCGCCTTGCCGTCGCCGCGCGGCTGCTCGTCTCCTCCGACGCCCAGATCCTTACGGTTGCCGCAGAATGCGGCTACGACAACCTGTCCTACTTCAACCGCGTCTTTAAGGCACACTTTCACATGACGCCGCGGGAATACCGCAGGCTGCATGCTTCCGGCACATAGGCGGTTTCTTTTCTCCGCCGTTCCCCGGTCTTTGTGAAATCCGTACTTCCTATTTATAAGAAACCGGAGTATACTGTATGTAATGATACCAGGGTCAAAAGGTCATGTGTTTCACGCCTGCATGAAAAAGTATGACTTTGTGACCCGCCAAACATGAGAAAGCAGCTGTTTTCCACAGGAAAATGAGCGGATTTCGAATGTTTTTCGGATTTCGGGAGTGTGAAACACGCAGAAATCCGAAGGCATCATGGAATCAGATGCTTTTGACCCTGGCATCATGCAATACAACAAATGGAGGTTTCTATGATATATCTCTCCCTTGCCGTCGGCGTATTTCTGCTGGATTTTTTCGTCAAGCGTCACATAGACCGCACTTACGCAGCATCTGTCCGCCACCCGCGCTTTGGCGGCAGAATCATCCTCGAAAAATATTATAATGACGGTGCGGCGCTCAATTTTCTTGCAAAGCATCCGAAACAGATGCGCGCGCTGCACACCGCCGTGATTCTCGCTGCCGGAGCCGTGTATGTTATCACCCTGCGCTCTCTCGGAAAACCGTTGGAAAAGACAGGGCTTTCCCTGCTGATCGGCGGCGGGGCAAACAATCTTCTCGACCGTTTCACAAAGGGCCACGTCGTAGATTATTTCCGCATCCGCATCGGCTCAAAACGACTGGAGCGGATCATTTTTAACCTGTCGGACTTTTTTATTTTTATCGGGGCGCTGCTTGCCGTGATCGGGTCAGAGCAGGCGCCGCGCAGCGCCGGATGACGGCTTTCGGCCGCCGGCAGGAAACAACAGGCCGGGATTCTCCCGGAGAATGGAGGCTCACATGAACAGAGAAACCTACCAGAAAATCACAGACTATATCCGCGAGGAACCCAGGCGGGTGCAGATCCTGCGCTCCGTCAATCTTCTGCTGACCGGATTTATCTTTCTGCTCTATCCCCTGTTTCTCTTTGTCTTATTTTCCCGCAAAAACCCGTTTTTACTGCGTGCCGTCATCGTCCCCGCCGTCTGCTTTGCGGCGCTCACCGTTTTCCGCAAAATCTGCAATGCCCCCCGCCCCTACGAAACCTACGGCATCCCGCCGATTCTCGAAAAGGACACCCGCGGGATGTCCTTTCCAAGCCGTCATGTCTTTTCTGTTTTCATGATCGCCATGACGGTCTGCTATGTGCACACCGATGCGGGCATTATGCTCTGCCTCTTAGGCGCAGCGCTCGCGCTGATCCGCGTGATCGGCGGGGTTCATTTTCCCCGCGACGTCATCGCGGGCGCGCTTTTCGGCATTGTGGGCGGGCTGATCGGATATTACGTGCTTTGAAGCTAATCCAGCACGCGCTCCAGCTCCCTGATCACGATCTTTAGCGCCTTAATCCTCGCATATTTTTTATCCACGGACTCAAGCACGTACCAGGGCGCATAAGCCGTGCTGGTCTTTTGTATCATTTCGTTGACCGCCTGCTCGTAGAGATCCCATTTCTCCCGGTTCCGCCAGTCCTCATCCGTGATTTTCCACTGCTTCTCCGGTGTGGACGCACGTTCGTTGAACCGCACCAGCTGCGTATCTTTATCGATCTGTACCCAGAATTTGATGATCACTGCCCCCCAGTCGGAAAGCTCTTTCTCAAATTCGTTGATTTCATTGTAAGCGCGCATCCAGTCGTTTTCACTGCAGAATCCCTCCAGACGCTCCACCATCACCCTGCCGTACCAGGTGCGGTCAAAAATCGCGATGTGACCGGTTTTCGGCAGTCTCGTCCAGAACCGCCACAGATAATGGCGCGCCTTCTCGTGCGGCTCCGGGCTCGCAATCGGGTGCACCTCATAGCCTCTCGGATCGAGCGCTCCCGTGATGCGCTTGATGTTGCCGCCCTTTCCCGCCGCATCCCAGCCCTCGTACGCGATCACTACCGGAACCTTCTTGCGGTAAAGCCGGTTGTGCAGCTCTCCGAGACGATGCTGCAGGCTTTTTAACTCCTTTTTATACTCGTCGCCGTCAATCGTCTTATCCAGCGCGATCTCCGAAAGAAGCGGCTGTTTTGTCAGCGGAAATACATTCTGCAGCAGCGGAACCGCCATCGAACTGTTGTTTAAGGCGATCTCGATCCCCTGCGTCAGCGTCTCTAAAAGCTGCAGCTGCGTCCATTTTTTTGACTTCGCATCAATGATATACCACGGTGCGGACGGCATGTTCGTATGCTTCAGATAACCGTCAAACGTATCTTTGCATTTGTCATAATGCCGGTTCTGCCACTGGTCGTTCTGACTGACCCGCCATCTGGTATCCTTCCCGCTTAACAGCGAATCGATCCGTTTCGTCTGCTCCCTGTGGGATATCTGCAGGAAAAACTTCATAACCAGGTATCCGTTGTCTGTGAGCTGACGCTCAAAACGCCTCACACTCTCGATGCGTCTCGCATAAACCTCGTCGGACATGTCCCCGCGCAGCCGCTCCTTCATCACCTCGTCCATCCAGCCGGAATCCAGAAACATAAACTTTCCCGCCTCCGGAATCTTTGCAAAATGGCGGCACAAAAACGGTTTCCGCCTCTCCTCCGGCGTCGGTTCCTCCATCGACGCTACCCGGAAAAAACGGGGATCAATATTTTTGATCAGCTCACCGATCGCGGAACCCTTGCCCGAGGTTCCCCATCCCTCCACGAGCACCAGCACGGGGAGCTTTTTCTCCTTCACCTGCATCTGCTGCCGGGCAAACTTTTCCCGCGCAGCAGAAAGACGCGCGGCAAGCTCCTCCTCCTCCGGCTTGTCAGCACCTTTCCACTCTTTCAGCATAACGATACCCTCCTTCTGAAAAATATAAAAAATCCCGGCCCACGGCCTTTCTTTTTCTGCCGTGACAGCCGGGCTTCCCGTCTCTGTATAAAATGACACCTGTCGCGGATTTTTCACTCCGCCGCCGGATCTGCTCTCTGCACCCGTCGGGTTAAATACCTGCAAAATCATCCAGCCGTGCCGTAATCTCCTGTACCTCCGCCATGATCGCTCCGTACATCTCGTACTCGAGTCCGACCGGGGACATATGCGGACATTCCTGCTTCATCCGGTATGCCTGACGCAGCAGACTCCGCTTGTTCTCCTCAAGTTCCCAAATCTGTTCTCTGTTCATAATCGTTCTGCCCTCCACACAAGATTCCGTGTATCTGTGATCCGTGTGCCATAGTCCCGCACCGAGGACCGGCCGCTTCACCTGTAGTCATAGATCTTGTACACGCATCTCATCTATCATAGCATATCTTGTGTCAAATAGGGCAAAAACTTATTCGGCAAATTCACCAGATTTTGGCATTGTTTTTCAGGAAGACCGGCTCTTTACAAAACGGTTCTTTTGTGCTATCCCTACAATTGCTGCAGCATATCAATCGCTCCGCTCTCCATAATACAGCTGCCGTGCTCTCTGATATGCGCGATCTGCGCCGGATCCGAACAGTGACCGTCATCGTATTCCACCGTCCCGAATGCAAACGGACGCATTTCCTCCTTCGTGAAGCCTGCAAAATCGAGCACCAGATAATAGCGCGTCTCCAGCTTGTAAATACTGCTCATCGGCGCACGGCCCGGAAAACACACGCGGCACATGCGGCTCATGGAGAGAAGCGAGTTAAAGCAAAGCGCACAGACCATAGCGTCCGCTTTCCCGGATTCCTGCGTCAGGTCATCCACCTGCTCTTTGCGCTTTTTCTCCTCCAGCTTCCCGGACTCCATCTGACTCATGATGTGGCTCACCGTGTTCATCAGATTCTTAAACGAGAGCTCCGAATCCCCTCCGAACGTAATCGCCATACTGTGATTCTGCAGCAGCTCCGCTTTCACCATCGGGGAAATATTTTCCATACTGATATCCTCATGCTCCTCGACGAGCCCGAGTACCACCCGCATAAACTGCTGGGTCGTCTCGCTGTTCGCAATAATCTCATCGATGTCAAACCCGAGGCTGTGAATCTCCTCCTCCGTCAGGGCGCATCTGATCTGATTTTCTCCTATTCGTCTGATTTCCATATGTAATCCTCACCCAAGCATCTGCACGGCTGCCGCCGTACACTTCTCACGGCCTCCGGTACACAATATGTTATCGTCTACATTATCCTATGTTTTTCGGAATTTGTAAAGCCTTAAACCCGCGTAAAATGCCGGAAAAACGATAAATATATGGAAATTCGTCCTCAAAACTGCTTTTTTTCAACAATATGGATGCTGACCGGCACGGAAATCCCCATCACGGCCAGAACAGCCAGAATCATAGACGCACACAGCACGGGACCGCTCACATTGCCGAGCTGCTGCAAAGTCTCCCGAAGCGCCGGGACCATTTTTCCCACCTGTGCAGTCAGTATGATCGTGCCGAACATCGCAACCGTGACAATCATGATCACGATCCTGCCCTTCTCGGCGCCGAATTTGAGCCGGAACGGCACTATGACTGCAAATAAGCTCTGCATGGCGAACATACCGGACACCGCGGTCAGAATCAGCTCAGCCACATTCAGCTCCGGCTGTCTGATCCATTCAGCTATCCCGCATACCGTCGCTGACAGACCGCACATCACGACAGTACAGATCACACTGAACACATACTTTTCGATGACATATCCCCTGCGGCTGACCGGGAGTGTAAATAAAAACGCATAACCGTTTTCATACTCGTCATAAGTGATCATACTCAGGGACAAATAC
Organism: uncultured Roseburia sp.; assembly: GCA_910587865.1. Lineage (GTDB taxonomy): Bacteria > Bacillota > Clostridia > Lachnospirales > Lachnospiraceae > Roseburia. Next base: position 144,575 of record CAJUNX010000001.1, on the reverse strand, counting down.
ATTCCCATTGCCGTACAGTAACAAATGATAAACGATACCGCCTGCCCGGAAAACAGCAGAAAAACCGAAAGTACGACGATGACAGCAAAAAACTGCTTCTGCATCCACAACATCCTGAAATCCTTTACCAGCATTCCTCTCATAACCGCTCCCCCTTTATCGCCATCAGCAGGATATCGTCAATCCCGCTCTTTTCCGTCACCACGTCTTTGTAATTCTCCTGATAAAAGCTCCGCTGATCCGTCAGGACACTGTAGCCGAAGCTTTCCTTTCGCCTCCACTTAAAATAAGTCTGATCCAGCGCGTGATACTGCGCCTCATTCAGCTTTAAAATGCCGTATTCATCCAGCAGGATATTGGTCTCCTCGTGCAGTACCGTTCTTCCGTCGCAGATCATATAAATGTCGTCGCAGAACTTCTCCAGATCGCTTGAGATATGCGAGCTGATCAGAACCGATCGCTCCTCCCTGTCCTCCAGATAATCCTGCAGCAGGGCGAGCAGCTCCTCCCTGGCCGCCACATCCAGCCCCGCGGTCGGCTCATCTAAGATTAAAAGCTTCGCGTTGTGGGACATCGCTGCGATCAGTTTCAGCTTCGCCCGCATTCCGGTGGAAAAGTCTTTTATCTTTTTCTTCGACGGAATCCCGAACTGCCGGCAGCGTCCCATAAATGCATCCCGGTCAAAACCCGGATACATCCGGCGCATCACCGCAGTCACATCCGCAACGGTCAGATACCCGCTGAACCCGGAATCCGAGAGCACCACGCCGATCTGTTCCCGGTCTCCTGCCGTAATCTGTGTGTGCGGCTTTCCGAAGATCGTGATCTCCCCTCCGTCGATCCGGATCAGATTCAGTATCGCCTTAAAGGTTGTGCTCTTCCCGGCCCCGTTCGCACCGATCAGACCGGTGATCATCCCGGGCTTTACCGCCAGGGAACAGTCCAGGTCAAACGCATCGTAATGTTTCCTGACTGATTGTAAACGTAACATGTTTTGTCCTCCTCATCCTGTCCATGCTCCGCGGCGCCGGCGCGTCCGCTGCCGGTTCGCCCGTCCGGGCTTTCGCACCGGCCTCTCCGCCGACCCCCGGAACCTTCTGAGATGCCTTCTGATTCCGGTCCCGGACTCCTGCCCGGATCACCGGCGCTTTTTTGGGCTTTGTGACTTCCGACGCTCAGGTTTCGGGCTCTAACAGCAGCTCCAGCATCTCCCGAAGCTCGTCATCACACATGCCGCAGCTCCTGCCTTTCGCCACCGCCTGCTCCATGCAGGTCTGTGCATCGCGCCGGCCCTCCTCGGCGATCAGCGACTCATTCGCCCCGAGAATGAAGCTCCCCTTGCCGTGCACGGTCGCGATCAGCCCTTCCCCCTCCAGAAAATCATACGCTTTCTTGACGGTCAGAGCGCTGATCCGAAGATCCTTCGCCAGAGAGCGCACGCTCGGCAGGGCCTCCCCCTCCGCAGCTTCTCCCAAAAGGATCTGCCGCTTCACCTGATCCACTACCTGCTCGTAGATCGGCTGCATGGACGAGTGATTGATGATAATTTTCATAGTGTTCCTCCACATCTGCGCATTATGCAGAGCTCCCGCGGTTCCCCGCCCGGAAGCAGAAGTTCCGGTTCTTCTGTCCTCTGTGATAAACAGTATATAACAGCGCAAACTGTTTGTCAACTGTTTTATTCTGTTATACCCTGTTTTATTCTATTGCAAAAAAAGACTGATGCAAAAGCAATATCAGGATGCACTCATTTACTGACATTGCCTTTGCAGCAGCCCCTTTCCGATTCTTTACCGGCTGTTTTTCACTTCATTGATCAGCTCCCGGCTGCATTCTTTTCTTCCTCCATCCGGATCTGAATGTGCACGTCGTCAAGCTGCCGCTGTTCCACAGCCGCCGGCGCGCCCATCATGACATCCATCGCGTTCTTATTCATCGGGAACGGGATAATCTCACGAATGCTCTCCTCGCCGCAGATTAACATGATCATACGGTCCACGCCGGGCGCGATCCCGGCGTGCGGCGGCGCTCCGTAGCAGAATGCGTTGTACATGGCCGGGAACTTCGCCTTCACATCATCCTCGCCGAGCCCCACGAGCTCAAAGGCGCGGATCATGATCTCCGGGTCGTGATTACGCACCGCGCCGGAGGATAACTCCACCCCGTTGCACACCAGATCATACTGGTACGCCAGGATGGAAAGCGGATCCTGCTCTTTTAACGCCTGCATTCCGCCCTGCGGCATGGAGAACGGATTGTGGCAGAACTCCAGCTCTCCAGACTCCTCACCGATCTCGTACATCGGGAAGTCCACGATCCAGCAGAATTCATAACATTCCTTTCTCATATGCTTCTCATCTGCAGCTCCCAAAAGCTTCCGCAGCACGCCCGCCGTTTTCAGTGCGGTCTGCTTCGCCCCTGCTGCAAGCCCGATAAAGTCACCCGGCTTCAGCTTTAACGCCTGAATCACCTGCTCTCTGCGCTCCTGTAAAAACTTCGAAATCCCGCCGACAAACGCTCCCTTGTCGTCGAGCCGGAACCAGTACGCCTTGTTCGCCGTCTGCACCTCGGTCTCCGCACAGATCCCGTCAATCACCTTCCTGGTCGCCGCAAACCCGCTCACGACAACCGCCTCCACGGTCTGTCCCTCAAAGGGGCCGAAGCCGCAGTCTCCGAGAGCCTCCGTCGCGTCGGTGAGCGTTAAGTCGATCCGAAGATCCGGCTTGTCCGTCCCGTAGGTCTCCATGGCCTCTAAGTAAGGGATCCGCACAAACGGAGCCTTTGACGCTGTCTGATACACGCCGTATTTCTCGAATACCGGCGGCAGCACCTCCTCGACCACGGAAAAGACGTCCTCCTGCGTGGCAAACGCCATCTCCATATCGAGCTGATAAAACTCGCCCGGCGAACGGTCCGCCCGCGCATCTTCATCGCGGAAGCACGGAGCGATCTGAAAATACCGGTCAAAGCCGGATGCCATTAAAATCTGCTTAAACTGCTGCGGCGCCTGCGGCAGCGCATAAAACTTACCCGGATGATTTCTCGACGGCACCAGGTAATCCCTCGCGCCCTCCGGGGACGAACAGGTTAAAATCGGCGTCGTGATCTCCAGAAATCCCTGCTCATTCATGCGGTTTCTTAATTCCGCCACGATCCTGCTGCGCAGCACCATCCGGTTTTTCACCGCCGGGTTTCGAAGGTCCAGGTAGCGGTATTTTAACCGGGTGTTCTCATCGGCCTCAAGCGACTGGCCGATCTCAAACGGAAGCGCATTGTAGATACATTTTCCAAGCACCGTAATCTTATCCGGCACCACCTCGATCTCACCGGTGGGAAGGTCCGGATTCTTGCTCGAGCGCTCTCTCACGGTTCCCGCGACAGAGAGCGTGGATTCCTTATTTACGCCGTCTAACTCCCCCATCATCTCCTCCGTCTCGATCACGACCTGCGTCGTGCCGTAAAAATCGCGGAGGATCAGAAATCCTAAGTTTTTGCTGACCTTGCGGATATTCTCGTACCATCCGTTGATCGTCACCTGTTTTCCCACATCGGAAAGCCGCAGCTCCCCGCAGTTATGCGTCCTTGACTGAATCATAGCCATCCTTCTTTCTGTTTCTGTCGTAATGTTTCACATGCGGCGCCATTCCGCCGTCTCTGACCGCCCGCATCGCACAGACGGTTATGCCCCGTCGGCGTTACGCCCGGTCGGCGTAGAACTCGACGATGTCCTCATAGCCCTCGCCCGCTAACTTTTCCTTCTGAAACTTCTTGTTCTTATTCATGCGCACCACGAGGATCTGTTTTCCGGCAGCGCGCTCCTTCTGCGCCTGTGCAATCACCCCGGAAAGCTTCTCCGCCGGATAATTTTTCTCAATCAGATACGCTGTCTTCTGCGGCTGGCACGGGATCGTAAAACCGCCCTCCGTCAAAAGCAGGATAATCCGCTCAAAGCCGATCGAAAATCCGCAGGCCGGAACGTCGTTTCCGGTAAACCGGCCCACCATCTTATCGTAGCGGCCGCCTCCGCCGCAGGCCGCGCCGAGCTCCGGCATCACGATCTCAAAAATCGTCCCCGTATAATAGCTCATCCCGCGCACCAGCGTCGGGTCGAAAACCATCTGAAAGTCCGCCGTCTTCGCGCCCTCCACGCTCTTTATAATCTCAGACAGGTTCTGCTTTACCTCCGGATCAAGATAGCCGGAGAGCTCCTTTGCAAGATAACTGACCCCGTCCTCAGCCTTTAAGATGCCGTCAAACAGCGCGAGATATTTCTCCACGGATTCCTCCGCGTACCCCTCGTGCAAGAGTTCCTGCTTCACGCCGTCTGTCCCGATCTTGTCCATCTTATCCAGGATAATGAACACCGTGTCGAATTCTTCCTCCGCAAATCCGCTGTACGCCGCCATCGCCTTTAAAATCCGGCGATCGTTGATGCGGATCTGGAACTTCTGAAAGCCCAGCCGCCCGATCGTCGTCGTCGTCGCCAGGATCAGCTCGATCTCCGCCAGATTGCCCGGCTCCCCGATGATGTCGATGTCGCACTGCATGAACTGCCGGTAGCGGCCCCGCTGGGGACGGTCGGCCCGCCAGACATTGCCCATCTGCAGCGCCTTAAACGGGGCGGGCAGATCATTCGTGTGGTTCGCATAATAGCGCACCAGCGGCACAGTCAGATCATAGCGCATCCCGAAATCCGCCAAATCCTCCTCCGTCTTCGCCTCCCCGATCTTTAACTTCTCCCCGCGCTTCATCACTTTAAAAATCAGCTTTTCATTCTCCCCGCCCTGTCTGCTGCTTAAGTTCGCGATATTCTCCATACACGGCGTCTCGATCGGCGTAAAACCGAAGCTGCGGTAGGTATCTCTGATCACCTGCTGTACATAATCCCGGATCTGCATCTCGTCCGGCAGAATATCCTTCATGCCGTTTACCGGCTTTTTGCTCAGTCCCATCTCTTCCCTCATTTCCACGCGCAGAAGATTTTGTGTTCCGCGCTGTTTTTATCTGCCATTATAATCGGTTTTTTCGTCAAAGTCAAATCCTGCGTGTGAAAAACAGATGTACCAAACGCGGAAAAAAGAGACCGCTCCGAAGGTACGGTCTCTCTTACTCCTGTCAGTCATTTTACATCTTATGCAAACGGATTCTCCGTCGGATACGGCAGGGATGCCGGCTGATTGTAGTTGATGTCCTCCACCGGAACGCCGATGTACTTAAACACCTCAAACAGCGCTTTCCCGTAATGGCCGAACGCCACCGCACCGTGATGCGGATAATTCTTCTGGATCAGCACATGGCGGTAGAATCTGCCCATCTCCTTAATCGCGAACACGCCGATGCCGCCGAAGGAACGGGTTGCGATCGGAAGCACCTCGCCCTGCGCCACGTAGGCGCGCAGTTTACAGTCCGCCGTGGACTGAAGACGGTAGAAGGTGATCTCGCCCGGAGCGATATCGCCCTCTAAGGTTCCGTTGGTCACCTCGACCGGAAGGCTTCTGGCCATGATCATCTGATATTTCATCTCGCAGGCGGAGAGCTTCTTTGAGCAGGTATTTCCGCAGTGGAAACCCATGAAGGTATCCGTATGCTTATAATCGAACGCCCCTTTAATCGACTCCTCATACATATCCTTCGGCACGGAGTTGTTGATGTCGAGCAGCGTCACGATATCCTCGCTCACACAGGTTCCGATGAATTCGCTTAACGCGCCGTAGATATCCACCTCACAGGATACCGGGATCCCGCGTCCGGTCAGACGGCTGTTGACATAGCACGGCACGAAACCGAACTGCGTCTGGAAGGCCGGCCAGCACTTTCCGGCGATCGCCACATATTTGCGGTAGCCTCTGTGCTCCTCCACCCAGTCGAGCAGGGTCAGCTCATACTGCGCAAGCTTCTCTAAGATCTCCGGCTTCTTATTGCCGTCGCCGAGCTCCGCCGCCATATCCGCGACAACCTCCGGGATTCTCGCATCCCCCGCATGTCTGTTGAACGCTTCAAACAGATCCAGCTCGGAATTTTCCTCGATCTCCACCCCCAGATTGTAAAGCTGTTTGATCGGCGCGTTGCAGGCAAGGAAATTAAGCGGTCTCGGTCCGAAGGAGATGATCTTTAATTCAGAGAGTCCTGCCACAGCCCTTGCAACCGGAAGGAAGTCGTGAATCATATCCGCACAGTCTCCCGCATCGCCGACCGGGTACTCCGGAATATAGGCGCCCACATTGCGCAGCTTTAAGTTGTAGCTTGCGTTTAACATGCCGCAGTATGCGTCGCCGCGGCCCTGCATCAGATCCTCCTGGGTCTCCTCCGCTGCCGCGATAAACATCTTCGGCCCATCAAAATGCTTTGCGAGCAGGGTCTCGGAAATCTCCGGCCCGAAGTTGCCCAGGTACACGCACAGCGCGTTGCAGCCCGCCGCTCTGATATCCTCCAATGCCTGTACCATATGGATCTCGCTCTCCACGATGCAGACCGGGCACTCGTAGATGTCCGCCGCGTCATACTTTGCGGCATACGCCTCCACGAGCGCTTTTCTCCGGTTTACGGATAAAGATTCCGGAAAGCAGTCTCTGCTGACTGCCACGATACCGATTTTTACCTTTGGAATGTTGTTCATGATTGTGTCCTCCTGTTTTTATTCTGTGATATTCAGATTCTTTCCATAAAGCCCGATAAAACTGCCCTCCGGCAGACCGCCCTCCGGGTGTCCGATCAGCCACTTGTTTTTGGCGGCAAGAATCGCGTCCTCCCCGTTGTCATGCGGCTCATTAAGCGGGTAATTCGTCCCTTCCTGCAAGATCACGGCCACCTGGAAACCGCCCTCCTTCACATGGCAGGGCGCGTAGTGCAGGGTCGTCGCGTAAAGCTCCACCGCGCACCCGGCCGGCACTAAGAATGCCTCCATCTTCGCCGTATCGTAGGTGCAGTTCTCCGTCACATCCTGCTGCCGGCCGACGATTAAGACCGCGTCCGTCGCCGCCACATTCACCTCGGAGCATCTGTGGTACTCGACCGCATTTAGCAGCACATTGTGGCCGTTGCAGTAACCGATCTGCACCGGAAGCTCCCCGTAAAAGACTCTGCGGATCTGATCCGCTACCGGCAGCGCCATAAAAGCGTCCGCCTTCGGCTCATACACCACGCCGTCCGGCACCGGAGTCTTTTTTAACTCCTCCACCAGCGAAGAAAAATCAATGTTTTTTACCACGCGTCCGTAGACACGGAAACGCTCGTCCGTCACATCATAAATCTGCATATGAATCATCCTCCCTGCGATTTTCTTTTCAACGTTTGTTCAGCCCGACTTTTCAGACAATCTTATCAAACAGCTCCCTGCATGCCGGATAGATCTGTTTAAACTGCTGATACCGCGCCTCATATCTGGCCGCAAGCTCCGGATCCGGCTCCACGGTATCGACCACCTTCACCGTCTTTGCCGCAGCGTCCTCCACACTCTCATACTCCTCGCAGGCCACCGCAGCGAGCATCGCGCCGCCGAGCGACGGCCCCTCCTCTGTCTCTAAAACATCCACGCTGATATTCAGCACGTTTGCGATAATCTTCTTCCAGAGCGGACTCTTCGCACCGCCGCCGCAGATCTTCGTGCGCGTGATCTTTATCCCGAGTGATTTTGCAATCTCAAACGAATCGCGGAGCGCAAACGCCACACCTTCCAGGACGGCCTGCGTCATATCCCCGCGGGTCGTATCCATCGTCATGCCGATAAAGGTCGCCCGCGCATTCGGATTGTTGTACGGGGAACGCTCCCCCATCAGATACGGCAGATAGTACACGTGATTCTCCCCGAGCGTTTTGATCTGCTCCTGCTCCTTCGCGTAATCCTTCGTGCCGATGATCTCATCCATCCACCATTTGTTGCAGGATGCCGCGCTTAACATGCAGCCCATCAGATGATAAGCGCCGTTCGCGTCGCAGAAGGCGTGAAGCGCGTTGTTATCATCCACCCGAAACACCTTTGAGGAGATAAAGATCGTCCCGCTCGTCCCGAGGGAAATATTGCACTGTCCGTCGCCCACGGTTCCGGTCGCCACGGCAGCGGCAGCGTTGTCCCCGGCTCCCGCAGCCACCTTCACCGTCTCCGGGATCCCGAGCTCCGCCGCAATCTCCGGCAGCACGGTCCCCACGCTCTCATAGCTCTCATAAACCCGCGGCAGCATCTCCTCCGTAATATGGCAGATGTCGCACATCTCCTTCGACCAGCAGCGGTTCTTCACGTCAAGAAGCAGCATACCGGAGGCGTCCGACACGTCCGTGCAGTGCACACCGGTCAGACGGTAAGCGATGTAGTCCTTCGGCAGCATGATTTTTCTGATCCGCGCAAAATGCTCCGGCTCGTTGTTTTTCACCCAGAGGATCTTCGGCGCGGTAAATCCGGTAAAGGAAATGTTCGCCGTGTACGAAGAGAGCGTTTCCTTCCCGATCTCCTGATTCAGATAATCGCATTCCTTTGCGGTCCTGCCGTCATTCCACAAAAGCGCCGGCCGGATCACCTGATCCTCCCCGTCGAGAATCACCAGCCCGTGCATCTGCCCGCCGAAGCTGATGCCGGCCACCCGGCTTTTATCAGATCCCTCCAGCAGCTCCTTTAATCCCTGCATCGTCTCCCGGTACCAGTCTTCCGGTTTCTGCTCCGACCATCCCGGATGCGGAAAATACAGCGGATATTCCCTGGAAACGATATTTTTTACATTTCCGTCCCCGTCCATCAGAAGAAGCTTGACCGCCGAGGTTCCAAGATCAATCCCTATGTACAGCAATTTATTGTCCCCGTCCTTTCCGTGCCCGTGCACGTTTTTCTTTATCATATACCGTTCATTATCATTGTGCAATATACGTTTTTCACAGTTTTTTGCATCACTTTTTGTTGCATTTTACCGTGCACGTAAAATTGACTTCCCGCCAGCGGGTGTTTATAATAGAAGAAAACCGTGGCAGGCGAACGCTTAAACACTGCGCGCAGAACGCAAAACCGCTTTGTCCCCGGGGATTCGCATCAGAAAGAAAGGCTTGGAAAAACGATGGCCACAATCAAAGAAATCGCAGAGCTTGCGGGCGTTTCCCGCGGAACAGTGGACCGTGTCCTGAACCACCGGGGATTCGTGAGCCCGGACACGGAACGAAAAGTGTTAGAGATCGCCTCCCTGCTGCACTATCAGCCGAACAAGGCGGGTATGGCGCTCGCCGCACAGAAAAAGAAATACCACATCGGCGTGCTGCTCTTCGGGGAGGAGAACCCTTTTTTTGACGAGGTCATCGACGGGCTTAATTTCCGGCAGAGCGAGCTTTCCATCTACGGCTGTACGACCACCGTACGCCGTATTCCGTTTGACCTGTCCACGCAGCTTGACGCCATGGAGGAGCTGCGCGCAGAGGGGATTCACGGCCTGATCCTCTCCCCCTACAACGCTGCAGAGATCCGCGAAAAGATCGATGCGTTCTGGGAAGGCGGCATCCCGTGCGTCACGGTCAACACCGACATCCCAAATTCCCGCCGGATCGCCTATGTCGGCAGCGACTACTACAAATGCGGTCAGATTGCCGCGGGACTGCTCTGTCTGATGACGCATGGCCAGACGACGGCCGCCATCATCACCGGTTCCCACAATATCCTCTGCCACGAGGAACGGATCAGCGGTTTTTCCGACTATATCGCGGAGCGGCGCGCCCCGGTGTGCGTCACGGATATCATCGAAAACGGGGACGACGACTACAAAAGCTACGGCGCGGTCTCCGCACTCCTTGCCGCCCGTCCGGATCTGAACGCTCTGTACTTCACCGCTGCCGGCGTTTACGGCGGCTGTCGGGCGATTTTAGACGCAGGACTGAAGCAGATGCCTGTTGTGATTACATTTGACGCTGTTCCGACGACAAAAAAAATGCTGGCAAAAGGCGTGATCACCGCCACGATCTGCCAGCATCCCAAAGAGCAGGGGGTGCGTTCGCTCTCCCTTCTGGTCGACTATCTGCTCACCGGCGAGCTCCCGGCGCAGACACTCGTCCACATGAATCTCGACATCAAAATCCGCGAAAGCCTGTGAGAGCTGCGCTGCACCGGCTTCTGCCGGAATGCCCGGCCGGTCTGCCCATGCGATCTTCCAGCTGTCCCGGCTGTACGGACCTGCGGTCAATCCCGGTCTGCCATGTGATCTTCCAGCTGTCCCGGCCCGGAAACGCGTTACGTCATCTCATCGAGCTGCTTCCCGTATCTCTCCCGTATATTCGTGCGCATGATTTCAAACTCTCCCGTATATTCTTTTATAATCTTCCCTGCCAGACGCTGCGCTGCCTCTCCGTCATAGATATGAGCCGTATCATTGCGCTCCTTTAACATTCCCAGCCATATCTCTTCGTCCATAAACCCGAAATACCGGTATGCCTCCCGGATCACCTCCCGCGGGGAACCTGTCTTTCCCACCGGACTTCCCTCATAGCTCAGCAGATTTTTTAACACCTTCCAGCCCAGCTCAAACTGGATAAAAAATTTATCGATAATTCCGCTGACAATAAATTCATTTGACAGATCCTCCTGCCAGGCTCTTTGCAATACCTTAAGATGCCTGCAGTACTCATCAAATCTTCTCATATAAAACCACCCCGTCTCTTCTGATCTCCTGCGCCAGCGTCTCTGACACCTGCTGATCCATATCGATCAGATCCAGCTTAAGCAGACTCCACAGCTCTTCACTCAGGCAGTCACAAAATGCGTCAAACCGGCTGCACCCATACACCGCCAGGTCAATATCGCTCCGCGGCGCATTTGTTCCCCTGGCTCTGGAACCAAAAAGTACCAGCTTCTGCACGCCGTATTTTTCCGCAAACTCCGCCAGCTGATGGTACACATTCTGAATGTCGACTGCTCCCATAATAAGGACCTCCTGTTCCTGACAGCATTATACTGCCTGACGGATTCACGCACAAGAGTAAACCTGTTCCTTAACCCGTCTTCACCTCATACAAAAATCCGACCCCCTCCGCGTCCACGCGTGCCTTGAACCGCCACAGGATCTCATCCAGCTGTGCGATCTGATCCTCATAATTCTCCGCTGTGATCTCCATCGCCGGATCCCCGATATCCCAGGCCAGCTGATCCGTCACCGCCGCGGAGCCGTGTATATCATCCATATACCGGTACATATCCGTGATCAGAGCCTCCTCATTAAAACGCGTTGCATACACCTTCGCATTCTCATATTTCAGCAGTCCCTCAATGCAGACCCTTAAGGTCTGCTCATAGGATTCAAGGAGTCCCCGGTTGTATGCCTGATCCCACCACACGATCGGGTACGGCGGCAGGAAAAAAATAAACTCCGTTTCCGGATGCGCTTCGACAATTGCTTCCAGCGCATTCAGATTTTCCATGACCATTTCCGACGCATTCTCCCACGGCTCCTGCGCTACCTCCACAAGTCCGGTTGGCTCATATCTGGCCAGTACCTGATCCGGCCCGATGGGCTCTCCCTCGTTAAAACTGTATGCCTTCCCCCAGGTATATTCTTCTCTGGATACACGCAGCATATTCGGAATCTTTTCTGCCAGGATCTGCCCGTTCCACAGATACCAGACATCGTCAAACGGATTATCATTCTCCAGCTTTTCTACATCCGACGCTGTTCCCTTCCCCGGTCTGCTATAAAACGAAAATACATCCATTCCGTAAAAAACATAGTCCAGATCATGACTTTTAAATGCGCGTCTTAAATATTCCGCAAGCACGGACGCCGGCGCGGTATTCGCAACCGCTTTCACGGTTCCGCTGGCATAGCGAGCCTCCAGAACCCCTGTATCCACACTCATTACCACCGAAGAGCCGAGCAGCACGCTGCCGTAATCGAGATGATCGAGCACGCCCGGGATCTGATGTTCCTTTTCATTCTGATACGCTGCAAGTCCAAACCAGGGCTTGTGATAATGGAAAAAAGGATCGATCAGAAACACCGCCAGAGCGGATGTCATAAGGATAAATCCCGTCACAAAAAGGAAAAGAAAAACCATTTGTTTTGCATTTTTTTCTGTCATCTGCAATCTCCTAAAAGTTAAGAAACGTTCAGCCCGCGCCATTCGCAAAACCGTCTACGCTTCGCTCATCCTCTGCAAAACGTGCTCATTCATGCGGGCATGATTCGCCCGTTTCACCGAGGATGGCTGAACTTTAAAAGTTAAAATATAAAAATACGGTCACACCTGAAAAGGAAAACACGCACAGACAGAGCAGCACTGCCAGTCCGCACATCTGCATACATCCCGCCGGTTTTTTCTCTGCCCACTCGAACAGATCCGGCCCTTTGCATAACGCCGCCGCCAGACCAAAGATCAGCAGCATCCATGCAATACACAGCACGCGGCCTGCCGTATAACCGCCTATTTTATCCGCCAGCTGATAGAGCGGATAATTCCGCCAGTTTTTCATTGCCGTCCCAAATCTCCATATCGTACCGTTATAGGTGAAGGAAAACAGACGTTTATAAAACATCACTGCCGTTTCCAGCGAATCGCTGCGGAACAATACCCAGGCAAGATTGACAAAACCAAACGTCGCAGCCCATTTTCCCCATCCTCTGTTCTTCACCTGTTCCTCCGGCTCACGTTCCCGTATGCCGGCCGGCGCAGAAGAGATCTTCCCAAACCGCTTCCGCCCATCCCACACATGTTCCAGCGATATCATGGCTCCGTGCAAAAGCCCCCACAGCACAAAGGTCCAGTCTGCTCCATGCCATAAACCGCTGAGGAAAAATACGATCATCGTATTTCGGATCAGCCGCGCTCTGCCCGCGCGGTTTCCTCCAAGCGGGATATAAACATATTTTGTAAAAAAGACATTCAGCGTAATATGCCATCTTTTCCAAAATTCCCGCACACTTCGCGCTTTATACGGAGATCTGAAATTAACCGGCAGCGAGATCCCCATCATCCCGGCCAGCCCCATCGCCATATCAGAATACGCGCTAAAATCCAGAAAAATCTGAAATGTATATGCAAGCATCACCAGAAATGCCCCCGGCGCATCCAGCGCGGCCACATCTTCATATCCGATATCCACAAGTTTTCCCAGCTCGTCCGCCAGCAGAATTTTCTTCGCCAGTCCTGCGGTAAACAGCCGGATGCCGTACAGCAGATTCTCCCATCGGAATCTCCGGCATTCCTCCCCCTGAAACTGCGGGATCAGATCCTCATGGCTGACGATCGGTCCTGCGATCAGCTGCGGAAAATACACCACATAACTCATATAGTCCGTCATGGAATAATGGGGCGCCTGCCCCCGCATGCGATCCGCAAGAAAAGAGATCTGCTGAAAGGTAAAAAAACTGATTCCCAGCGGAAGCATAATATTTTTAATAACCCAGTCCGTTTTAAATACCGCGTTTACATTTTGGACAAAAAAATCATAATATTTATAATAAAACAAAATGCCAAGGTGAAACAAAATGCCCATCCACCCAAACAGTTTTCGTTTTCCGGTTTTCTGAATGCACAGGCTGAACAGCCAGCTGCCGGTTATGCTGAACAAAATCAGTATCACGTAATTCGGATGGTAGTATCCGTAAAACCACAAAGACATCAGCAGTAAAAATAACTGTGCCATCCGGTACTTCCCAAAGTGATTCCATCCGTACCATCCGCAAAGAACAATCGGAAAAAAGCAGAAAATAAAGATATAGGAATTAAAAAGCATTGTTACTCTCCCTGTCTGTATCGTATCTTTTCAAAATATATCTGTATCTGTCACCATACCTCATATTTCCCGCTTTGTCAAATGTCCCGCTTCCTGTCCGCAAATGATCCTTGCGCATTCCTCCGTTTCCCGCTATAATGATCAGTGCGCCAGAAAGGAGATACCGATGAATAAAACAGACATTTCAGAATTAAAACGCCGCATGAAAAAAGAAGCCTGCACGTTCACAAGACTGTGCGGCTGCTACGTCGACGCTGACCGCAACAAAGTGACGACCTTCGGCGAAACCTTTTTAAACTTAGAGGACGAGGAATTTTTCAAGTACTTAGAGATTGCCAGAAAGGTACTCTCGGGAACCGTCGGCAACAATATCTTAGAGCTGGAATTTCCCGCCGGTCAGGAAGCTCCGGGCGGCAGGCAGCAGTTTTTGATGGGCCTGCGCGAGAGCGCATTAAAAAGCGACGAACTGACCGATGCTTTTTTTGATCTCGTGATCGACAATTACAGTTACGTCGGAAATTATCTGATCCTCGTCTTTCACGATGCCTACGACGTGATGACCCGGACGTCGGATCACAACAAGCTTGACGAATCCGAGGAGGTCTATGAATATCTGCTCTGTGCGATCTGTCCGGTCACACTCACCAAACCGGGACTCGGCTACCGCGAAGACGAAAACCGCATCGGGCCGCGCATCCGCGACTGGGTGGTCGGCGTTCCGGATACCGGCTTTGTCTTCCCGGCGTTTTCCGACCGCAGCGCAGACATCCACGCTCTGATGTTTTACACGCGCGATACAAAGCTGCCGCACACGGAATTTATGGAATCCGGTCTCGGCTGCGCCTCGAAGCTGACCGCCACCGAAAAGAAGCTGACCTTCCAGAGTATCGTAAAAGAGGTCATCGGAGAGGAAGAAGAAGAGAGCGAGGCGATGTTTTTATCCATCCAGGGCAACCTGAACGATATGATCCCGGTTACCGCCGAGGACGAAGACGAGCCGCCTGCTCCGCTGACGGCCGCCGATATCGCCGACGTGCTCTCGGACAGCGGTGTGCCCGGCGAACAGGCCGCTATCATTGAGAAAACATACACAGACGCTTTCGCCGATGAGCTCCCGGACGCAGAACAGCTCGTCGATCAGAAGCTGGTCGAGGCGAACGGCAGACGTATGGAAAAACTCGACCTCATCCGGCAGGTTACCAATTTAAAGCAGCAGCTCGACGAGACCCGCGCTCTCCCGGTCACCGCGGACGGCGAAGACGGGGAGGATGTCCCGGCAGTGAAGACCTACGACGTGATTCTGCGCGTCAAACCGGAAAAAGTCGGCCAGATCCACTCCCAGGTCATCGACGGGAAACGCTGCCTCGTCATCCCGATGGACGAAGACGAGCACGCAGCGGTCAACGGGGTAAATACCACCGTGTGATCTGTGAGCAGAAAAGAGGCGCAGTGCCTGACCGCGACACTGCGCCTCTTTTCCCGGCCGCAATCACTGCGCCTCTTTTTCCGCCAGCAGACGTTCCGCCAGCTTTACGCATTCCGCGGCGTCCTTCGAATAACCGTCCGCACCGATCTCCTCCGCAAAGCTTTCCGTGATCGCCGCTCCGCCGATCATCACCATACAGTCCGCGCCTTTCTCCTTCACCAGTTCAACAACCTCTTTCATGCGCATCATCGTCGTCGTCATCAGCGCGGAAAGCCCGATGATCTTCGCGTGTTCCGCAACCGCTGTTTCCACGATGCGCTCCGCCGGCACATCCTTTCCGAGATCAATGACCCGGTATCCGTAATTTCGCAGCATCAGCGCCACCAGATTTTTTCCGATATCGTGGATATCTCCTTCGACCGTAGCAATTACAATTGTCGCTTTCTTTTCGATATCGCCGCGTTCCAGCATCGGCTCCAGATACGCGATCGCCGTTTCCATCGCATTTGCCGACGCAATCAGCTGCGGCAGGAAATATTTCTGCCGTTCAAACAGCTCTCCAACCTCGCTGATCGCAGGAATCAGGTGCCCGTTTAAAATCCGCTCCGGCTGCTCCCCTTCCCCGAGAACCGCTTTTACCTCATCCAGAATCCCCTTCTTATTCCCTTTTAAAACCGCCTGATACACAGCGCTTTTCGTCACATCCGCATCCTGCGCCGCGCCCCGGCCCGATACGTTGTCCGGGCAGACAGCTGTTTCCTGACCCGACGGACCTCTCTCCGGACAGGCAGACGTCCCCCGCGCGATTTCCGGCTCACGCTGCGAGCGGACGGCCGTTTCCTGACGACCCGGCGCGTTGTCCGAACGGCCTTCCTGATGCCCCGGCCCTCTCTCCGGACAGGCAGTCGTCCCCCGCGCGATTTCCGGCTCATTCTGCGAGCGGACGGACGGCTCCCCTCTCCCATCCGGCCTTCCCGCCTGCGCACCGGCCGCCGCACGTGCTCTCTCAGCCGTCTCCCGCTTCTCTGCGGCCTCATTCATTCTCTCGATATAGCGGATGTCACTTTCCGGTCTGCAGAGCAGCAGATCGGACGCGTACGCCGCGTTCATCAAAAGCTCCTGGGAAGGATTGGCGATCGCCATCGTAAGTCCGTGCGCGATCGCCATTGTAAGAAACGCCGCATTGACCGC
Organism: uncultured Roseburia sp.; assembly: GCA_910587865.1. Taxonomy (GTDB): domain Bacteria; phylum Bacillota; class Clostridia; order Lachnospirales; family Lachnospiraceae; genus Roseburia. Next base: position 128,268 of record CAJUNX010000001.1, on the reverse strand, counting down.
GCTCCGTTCCGGCAGACCGAAAGAAATATTCGAGAGCCCGCACACCGTCGGCAGACCGAGCCTTCTGCAATCGTCAAACGTCTCGAAACACGAGAGCGCGGCGGAGGGGTTTGCCCCCACGGTCGCCACCAGCCCGTCCACGATGATATCCTCCTCCGAGAGTCCCGCTTCTTTCGCCCTCTCTATAAGCGCGCGGATGATCCTGCGCTTCTCCCCGGAATCCTCCGGCAGGCCGTCATCCGAGAGCGGAAGCAGGATGAACATCGCACCGTATTTTTTCGCAATGGGAAGCAGGCCGTCCGCCTTTTCCTTTTCAAGTGAAATCGAATTGATCAGCGCACGTCCCGGATAAATGCGGAGCGCCGCCTCGATGATATCGATATGGCTCGAATCGATGCAAAGCGGCAGATCCACGGTGGAGGTCACCTCATACACAGCCGAGAGCATCATCTCCTTTTCGTCAATCCCGTTCATCCCCATATTGATATCCAGGATATCCGCCCCGTTTTCCTCCTGCTCTGCCGCCATCGAACGAACCAGCTCCAGCGATCCCTCCTTTAGCTGCGCCTGCAGCTTCTTCTTTCCGGTCGGATTGATGCGTTCCCCGATCACCATAAACCGGCCGTCCGGCAGAATCTCTATGGATTTCCGCTCCGAGGTAAGCACACGGCGCTGCTTTTCCAGCGGTTTTTTCAGCGGCATTCCCGCTACGGCACCCGCAAGGGCCCTGATATGCTTCGGTGTCGTTCCGCAGCACCCGCCGACGATCGCGGCTCCCGCCTCCACCAGCGCCGCCGCGGCTGCGGCAAATTCCTCTGGCTGCATGCGGTAAACTGTCTCGCCGTCCTTAAGCTCTGGCAGGCCCGCATTCGGTTTCGCCAGAACCGGCACCGTGGCATATCCGGCCATCGCCTCCACCAGCGGCCGCATCGCCTCCGGCCCCGTAGAGCAGTTGAGCCCCACGGCATCCGCTCCCAGGCTCTGCAAGGTGACAATGGCCGTCACCGGGTCCGTTCCGTAGAGTGTCCTGCCGTTTTCCTGATACGTCAGGGAAACCATCACGGGCAGGTCGCATACCTCGCGGATCGCAATCACCGCAGCACGACACTCCTGAAGACTCATCATCGTCTCAACCACAAACAGGTCGGCTCCCGCCGCCAAAATCGCGCGTGCCTGGTCACGGTATATCCCGACCAGCTCCTCAAACATCAGATCACCGATCGGATACAGCTGTTTCCCCGTCATCGTCAGATCACCTGCCACATACGCCTTTCCCTCCGCCGCGCGCTTTGAGAGCGCTATAAGTTCCCGGTTCATGGAATCGGCACACTCTGCCTTCCCGTATTCCGCCAGCTTAATCGTATTTGCCGTAAACGTGGGGGCAAACAGAATCTGCGTCCCCGCCTCCACATACGCCGTCTGAAGGCGCACAAATATATCCGGGTGCTCCAGAATCCACTGTTCCGGGCATACTCCGACCGGCATCCCCGCCTTCTGAAGATTGGTGCCCGTCGCACCGTCAAGGATCACCGGCCCTTTTTCTGTCAGTTTTCGAAATTCTTCCCTGGTCATTCCTGTCCTCTTTCCCTCTCATCGTCCCGCCGGTCTATCCCGCCGTCCCGATATGATCCGCAATTTCCTTCATCTTATCACAGCACGCGTCAAAAAACATCCGGAACCCGTCGCAGAAATAATTTTCGTATCCCTCCGCTGCCGGATTCCATTCGCGATGTCTCTGGCATCCGCCTTTACAGATCCCGAAATAGCAACATTCCCTGCATGCTGCGGCAATCCGGCGGGAGCGATCCACGAACCCGATTTCCTCCCGCTTCTGATCGATCGCATCCATCCGGCATTCGTTAAAATTCCCCAGACAGTATTCGTCAAGCATGTAAAAATCACAGGGATAGGCGCTTCCGTCCGCCTCCACCACGGTCTGAATCCCGCACATGCCCCGCTGGTCGCAGGACTCCGCCAGCCGCCCCATGAGAATTCCGATATAATTCTCAAAACTACGTATATAGGGCTGTTCCCCTCTCTCTAAATCCTCACACCAGAGCCAGAACAGCTCCGTCAGCGCTTTCCCGTACTGCTCTGGGGTCAGCGCATACCCGCTTTCGCCGCGCGCCTCACCCAGCGGATCCAGACAGGCGATATACTGCTGATATCTCCACCCGTTTTTTTTGTAATCCCGGTAGATCTCCCCGATCCGGTCCGCGGTATGCCCCGTGAGCACCGTCAGAATATTGTAATCCACCTCATACCGGTCCAAAAGCCTTGTATGCTCCACGATCCTTCCGTATGTCCCGTTTCCGGCCGCATCGTGCCGGTATCTGTCATGCGTGGCTTTTGTCCCGTCCACGGAAACGCCGATCAGAAACTGATGTTCATGGAAAAAACGGCACCAGTCCTCGTCCAGCGCGTACCCGTTCGTCTGCAGCGCGTTATTGACGCGGATCCCGCCTTTTGCATATTTCTTCTGGTAGAACACCGCTTTTTCAAAAAATTCCAGTCCGCGCAGCGTCGGTTCCCCGCCCTGATACGCATAGGTAATCATTCCGGAAGCGTGCGCCATCGTCTTACGGATCACATTCTTTAATGTTTCTTCTGTCATAAACCCATAGGATTCCTGCTTCCGTTTTTTCGTCTCGTCGCAGTAAAAACAATAGTCGCAGCGCATATTACACATCCCGGAAGATGGTTTTATCATAATATTTAACGCAGGCATCTCTCACTCCTCCTCTGTCCGTCCGATGCGGCCCGTCCTTCCTTCTGTCTCCGCCCTCCGCCAAAGCCGTCAGCGGCGCAGGATCCCTCCTCCCGCCACACAAATCGCAGCGCCCGGGCAACCGCCCTCCGCCAGCCGTCAGCGGCGCAGGATCGTCCCTCCTCCCGCCACATACGCTCCGTCGTACAGCACGACCGCCTGTCCGGGCGTCACCGCGCGCACCGGCTCCTCAAATTCACAGCAGATCTCGTCCTCCTTTATCCGCCGCACCACGCACCTGCTCCCTGCGTGGGAATACCGGATCTTTGCCGTAAGCTTCATCCCGTCCGCCAGATCCGGCAAAGCCATGGCATGCAGGCTGCCGGCGTAAAGCCGGTCCGTATACACCTGCTCGTCCGTCCCCAGCACCACCTCGTTTTTTTCGGGCCGGATCTCCGTGACAAAAACCGGATACCCGAGCGCGATCCCCAGGTGCTTTCTCTGTCCGACGGTATAATGCGTAATCCCTCTGTGGGTGCCCAGTACCTCCCCCTGCACCGAGACAAATGCCCCGGGCGGCGGCACGCTCTCACCGCATTCCCGGTCGATAAAACCCGCATAATCGTGATCCGGTATAAAACAGATCTCCTGGCTGTCCTTCTTGTGCGCCACGGAGAGCCCGATCTTTTCTGCAATCGCCCGGATCTCTTCCTTTGCGTATGCTCCCACCGGCATCTTCGTATGGGCCAGCTGATCCTGCGTCAGATTGTAGAGCGCATACGTCTGATCCTTTGCCGCCGTGACCGAATTTCTGACGGCATACCTGCCGTTTGCGAGGCGTTCCACCTGCGCATAATGGCCGGTGGCAATATAATCCGCCCCGAGCGCGAGACTCTTTTTTAACAGCGCATCCCACTTCACATAGCGGTTGCAGGCAATACACGGATTCGGCGTCCTTCCCTGCAGATATTCCCGGATAAAATAGTCCATGACATTCTCCCGGAACTCCTTTTTAAAATTCATCACATAATGCCGGATCCCAAGCGTTTCCGCCACCCGCCTGGCATCCTCCGCCGCCGTAAGCCCGCAGCATCCGCCCTCTTCCTCCTGCAGTGCGGACGGCATATCCTGCCAGATCTGCATGGTGACGCCGATCACTTCATATCCTTCTTCCTTCAGCAGATATGCCGCCACAGAAGAATCCACTCCGCCGGACATCCCGACCACAATCTTTTTTCCTGCCATCCGCTCCCCCGTTTCCCGGCTTCTGCTCTTTGGTCCGCCGTTTCCTTTCCCGTTTCACCATAAAATATATGAGGTTGCCACACCGTTTTCGGCATGACAGCCCCACACATTTCAGACAAATCAGCTTTTTGACATCATCTGTCCTCATTCACGCTACATGAACGAACTGTACAGATCTCCTGTATTATGATTGTACGTATATCTTCCCGTCCGCGCATACGTATTTGACCGCAACGATTCATTTTTCGCATACGATTCGATAAACGAAGCCTGGGTCTGAATCTGCTGTCCGTAAGAACCGCGTGTCTGAAACAGCGATTTTACCGTATCCATATCCGCTTTCTGAAACGTCTCCTTATCGATCGTCAGCTTCTGATTGTGATCCGCGGTAATTCCGATCTTTGATAAAAGATTCGCGTTCGCCCTGGTGTAATTCACCATCGAACGGCCCGCGCGCAGAATCGTCGAGGTCTTTGAATCGGACGCTTTCTCCACAAGCCGGTTGTAATCGTCCACAAAAGAACTCACGGCCTTATAGATGGCATCCTTATCATAATCCGTCGTCTCGTTGCCGTCCTTATCTTTCGTGGTCACCTTCTCAAACACGGAATCTCTGCCCGTCTTCGTCAGCTTCTCCGCGGATGCCTTCAGCGCGGATGCCGCGCTTTTCTCGGCTGTCAGTACTTTTGCATCGTCCTTCGAGGTCGACGTGGAGCTTGAGACCGTCGACTTTTTCACCCCGTCCCCGTCGCCGTTTTTGCTGTAAAACGCGTTCAGCAGCTTAAAATAACTGCCGCTGCGGATCGTCGCGTAATCAATATAATTGATCCCCAAAAGATCCGAACTGCCGCCGCCCATCAGACCGGTCGTCTGACTGCCGCTGTTTAAACTCGAAAACAGCACGCCGATCGACGCGGAATCATATCCCGAAATCGTTGCCATTGCGCTCACTCCTCTCTTCAGACTGCTCTTTTTCTTTATATCGTCATTTTATCCCGTATTCCGCAGTGCCTGCGCCGTCTTTTCCTCTGGCGGACACTCCCCGGAAACCTCACGGGATGTTCCCAATCCGCCCGTCAGCTTCAGAACACTTCACGGGATGTTCTCAATCTGCCAGTCGATCGGCTCCACGCCGTTCTCCCTGAGAAACTCGTTCGCCCTGCTGAAATGCTTACATCCGAAAAATCCCCGGTGCGCGGAGAGCGGACTCGGATGCGGCGCTTTCAGCACGAGATGCTTCGGATGATCAAGCATCGGCGCCTTCATCTGCGCCGGCCTCCCCCACAGGAAACAGACCAGGGGACGATCCTCATTGTTTACCGCCTGGATGACGGCATCCGTGAATTGTTCCCATCCTCTGCCCTGATGAGAATTTGCCTGGTGTGCTCGCACGGTAAGCACCGTATTTAGCAGCAGCACCCCCTGGTCGGCCCATTTTTTCAGATATCCGTTATTGGGAATATAGCACCCCAGATCGTCGTGAAGCTCCTTGTAAATGTTCTGCAGCGAAGGCGGAATGTCCTTTTGTTCCGGCAGCACGGAAAAAGACAACCCGTGCGCCTGATTCACATTGTGATACGGATCCTGACCGAGCAGCAGCACCTTCACCTTTCCGAGCGGCGTAAAATGAAACGCATTGAAAATATCGTCCGCCGGCGGATAGACCACGGCCCGGCTGTATTCCTCCCTCACAAACTGATAGAGCTCCCGATAATACGGCTTTTTAAATTCCGCCTCCATGGCGGGCAGCCAGTCATTCGTTATCATCGCCACAAACATCACCCCACTGTCTTTTGTATTTTTCTACATCTGCCGCACCGGTATGCCCCGCTGTGCCAGATACTCCTTGAGCTCCGCAATCTCCAGCTCTTTGTAATGAAAAAGCGATGCGGCGAGAGCGGCATCCGCTCCCCCGGCCGAAAACGCCTCATAAAAATGTTCCTTCGTTCCTGCCCCGCCGGAGGCGATCACCGGGATCGACACACTGTCCGCGATCCGCCTGGTCAGTTCAATGTCATACCCGGCCTTCGTCCCGTCGCAGTCCATACTGGTCAGAAGAATCTCCCCGGCGCCGAGCCGTTCTGCCCGCACGGCCCATTCCACCGCATCGATCCCGGTGTCGATCCTGCCGCCGTTTTTGTATATATTCCAGCCGCTCCCGTCCGCCCGCCGGTGCGCGTCGATCGCGAGGACCACACACTGGCTGCCAAACTTATCCGCCGCCTCCGAGATCAGCCCTGGCCGGTTAATCGCAGCGGAATTGATCGAAATCTTATCCGCCCCCTCGCGAAGCAGCGCCTTAAAATCCTCCACCGTGCGGATTCCCCCGCCGACCGTAAACGGAATAAAAACCTTCTGGGCAACCCTGCGCACCATATCCGCAACCGTCTCCCTGGCATCCGAGGTCGCCGTGATATCAAGAAATACCAGCTCATCCGCGCCTGCGGCATCGTAAGCCTCCGCGATCTCAACCGGATCCCCTGCATCTCTTAAATCCACAAAATTAACGCCCTTAACCACACGTCCGTCCTTCACGTCCAGACACGGTATAATCCTCTTTGTAAACATTCTCCGCCTCCCGCCGTGCCTTCCCGGCTGCGGCTCACACTGCCTAACCGGCCTGTACTTCCGCAAATCTTTGCAGAATCCGCAGCCCTGTCCTCCCGCTCTTTTCCGGATGAAACTGACACGCAAAGATCTGATCCTGCTCCACGGAAGCGTGAATCGTCACCCCATACTCTGTCTTTGCCTTCACGATCGATTCGTCCGATGCCTGCAGATAATAGGAGTGCACGAAATAGACATACGGCGTTTCCTCGCCCACAAACAGACGCCCCCGATTCGAAAGCTCCAGTGAATTCCACCCGATATGCGGAATCTTAAGTCCGTCGCATTCAGGGATCTTTCGTATCGCACCGCCAAGCAGACCAAGTCCCTCCGCTCCGCCGTTCTCCTCGCTTCCCTCAAACAGAAGCTGCATCCCCAGGCAGATCCCCAGAAACGGTTTTTTCTGCCATACGACCTCCCGGATCACCTGATCTAACCCGCGCTGTCTTAACTGTTCCATAGCGGCGCCAAACGCGCCCACCCCCGGAAGCACGACCCGGTCCGCCGCAAGGATCTTTCTGCCGTCACCTGTAATCACACATTCCTGATCCAGCGCACCGAACGCCTTTTCCACACTTTTCAGATTGCCGGCATCATAGTCAATAATCGCTATCATTCGTCCGTCCTATTCCATCACATAACCGTTTTCCGCCAGTATCGCATACAGCTCCGCCGAATATGCCTCTCTGTCCGCACCGGCATACAGCTCAAGCGCACGCTCCTCCGACACCCCGAATTCTGCAAGCGCCGCGACAGCCCGGCTCCTCACGCCGTCCAGCTCACCTTCGCACCTGTAAGCCTGCGCATCCGACCGATACTTCTCACAGCGGCCGACCGTGCGGATCAGGGCATCCAGCGCCATATCATGGATTTCGGCATCGCGGAAACTCTCATATGCACTGTACTCGCCCGATGCATTAGCCAGAATACGGTATTTCTCAAACACATCCTTATCGTCATCCGCGATCTCAAGTCCGGAAAGCTCCCGGTAAGCCGCCTCATAATCCCCTCTGGCATAAAAGCCGGCCGCCCGTGATCTGCTCCCCGCATATCCGGAATACTTTATCCCAAACAGCACCAGCGCCAGGAAAGAGCCTGTCATCAAAAAGATCAGGAACACCGGCTTTTTCGGCAGCGGCTTTGATTTGTCCGCCTCCTTCGGCTGCTTCGGCTTCTTTTCTTTTTTGGGTTTGCTCTTTTTCTTCGCCTCGCGCTCCTTTTTCGCCTGCTCCTTCTTCTCCTTTTTCGCTTTTTTGGCAGCCTCTTTCTTCTTCGCCTTCTCATCGTCCGCGCTCTTTTTCTCCTGCTGCACGTCGATTACCATATCTCCTTCGAGCTGCTGGAGAATCTGCAGATTCTCATCGGACACATCGGTTTTTTTCTCTTCCGTTGCAGCCGGCTGCCCGTCTTTGTCACTTTCCTCGAAAAGCGCGTTGGAAAGCTTATGGAAAAATCCGGCCGATTCTCCCTTTTCCTTCTTCTGTGCTTTTTTGTCCACCTTTTCCTTCTTCTCCGCTTTTTCTTTCTTTTTCTTTTCTTTTTTCTCTTTCTTCTCTTCCTTATCGGCCGTCTCTTTCGGCGCAGCCGGTTCCGCCGCTTCCGCCGGTTTCGCAGGCTCATCTTCCATTCCTAAAATCTCCTCAAGACTGCCGATCGGGAATTCCGGCTCCTCACCGTCATATAAATCCTTCGAATCATCACCGGAAAGACCCGCATCCCCGAAATCGCTTCCCAGCAGATCCTCGATATCCGGCAGCTCGCCGTCCGTGCGGAAAAGCTCCGCAAACTCCGGATCCTCGGTGCCGAATCCGTCGGGATTTACCTCGGCCGGAACAATATCCTCATCCTCCATCCCGTCGGAAATGTCTGCCATCGCATCCGACATAGACGGAATACCGGGCTCATCCCCGATGGTATCCACCATGATGTCATCGTGTCCGAGAAAATCGTCTCCGTCCTGCATACGTTCCTTTACACTGTTGACAATGTCATCCAGACTTCCGAACAGCGTATCATCTTCCCCGAGCGGATCCCCTGCCGGCGCATCCTGCATTCCCTCCTGCTCAAGCTCTTCCTCGAACTGCCGTATAAAATCGTCCGTGCTGTCCCCGGAGAGAATATCTTCCTCCAGCGAGTCCAGATAATCCTCCCCTGTATTTATGTCATCCTTCTTATTTTCCGCGTCTGCCAAAACTTCCTCCCTGGGTTCTCTCTCTGTCTCTGTGTCCTGTGGTATCGCATCTTTGTCCAACGAATTCAGTAAACCATCCAGATAATCTTCTGTTCCGCTCATCCTATACCTCCTTCGCCCTCTGACTCAAATCGGGGATGTGATGATTCATCACATCCCCTCTTACTGCTTAATCCATACTCTTGTCAATCAGGTCATCGATCGCAGCGACAAGATTACCGATCTCCGGCTTGGTCAGCTGGGCATCCGCCCCAAGCTTCGCGCCTTTCACCCGCATCTCTTCGTTGACCAGCGATGAGAAGATGATCAGCGGAATGCTCTTCATATCATCATCACTCTTTACCAGCTTCGTGAGCCGGTGTCCGTCCATCAGAGGCATCTCAATATCCGTGATAATGCAGTGCACCTTATCCTTAACATTGCCGGCTCTCGCATACGCACACAGTTTATCCCATGCCTCCTGACCGTTCGCTGTGACAATCAGATTCGTATATCCCGCCTTCTTCAGGCAGTCGGTAATCAGTCTGCTAAGAAGCGGCGAGTCCTCCGCAACCAGAATCGGCGAGTCGCACCTCTCGCGCTCCGTCATATTCTCCACATCCGATATCTTAAGCCCTGTCTCCGGACTGATATCGGACACAATCTTCTCAAAATCAAGAATGATAATCAGTTTGTCATCCATCTTGATAATACCGGTGGATGCGCTGTTATCCTCCGTATTGATCGTGGAATCCGGCATGATGATGGACTCCCACGATACCCTGTGAATCCCGAGTACCCCGTCCACATGGAACGCGATATTGAGTTTGTTGAAATTCGTGATAATAAACAGGCCGCCCTCCCGGACGTCATCCATCACACCCAGGCAGTGCTTTAAATCCACCACCGTAATCATCACATCGCGCGGCATAAAAATTCCTTCAATGCTCGGGTGCGAATTCGGCACCGGCGTGATGGGCTGATAGCTTAAAATCTCCTTGATCTTCGCGACGTTAATCCCGTAGTGACTCTTCCCCAGAGTAAACTCTAACACCTCCAGTTCATTCGTACCTGACTCCAAAAGAATATTTGTATCCATGATCTCTCCTCCTGCGTATCATTATAACATAATCATATCGGAAATGCATTATTTTTCGTCCCGTTACAAAATGACCTGATAGTCCTCTCCGGTATTCACTACAAGCTCCAGCTCATTCACCTCTGTCAGTGAAACAGGCACCTGGAAAATCAGAACGGATTTACCGGACTCCCCCGCTCCGAGCGTCGCCCGAAAACAGGTAAAATCCTCCGTCAGCATCGTGGGCGCCGATACCGCGGTATACTCCCCGTTCACTGTCGCATGAAAGACCGTTTCCGACGACAGGAAATCCGCCTCCGCAGACACGTCCCCTCCATTCGCAACCGTAAAATCCAGAATCAGATACTGATATCCCGGATCCGGATACATCGCAAAATATGTACTCTCCACATAGCTGTCCGCAAGATGCGCTCCTTCATATGTAATATGAAATATCCCGGATCCGAACAGCTGATCAAGCGTTGCCGTCTGCATCGCGGGAGCCTCATCCGTCTCAGGTGCAGCGTCCTCTCCGTCCAAAGTTTCCGCAGGCGCACCGCTCCCGGTCTCCTCCGGCTCTTCGGTCGGCTCGGGCGTTTCCGGAATGCTCTCCTCTGTGGATACAGGCTCCTCCGCATCCGGATTCACATACTTCAGCCCCTCTGTCTGAAATCGGTTGTACTTTGCAACTACATGCGCCGAGTAATTAACAATCAGGCTCTCTTCCTTCTCCGTAAGCTCGTAAGCCTTCGGCCCGCATCCTGCGGGCAGCAGCATCACCGCCAGCACTGCGGCTGTCATCAGTATCTTTCTTTTCATACGCATCCTCACAACTTTGTTCTAAGCTATATTTATGTTAGCATTTCTGTGAAAATAAGGCAACAGGAAAATATATTTATTCTGTAATCCGGCTCTCTGTATCCAGCTCAAACCAGAACTCCACTCCGTCTTTTTTATTGATTACGCCGCATTCCCGGTGAAACGCCTCCATGACAGCCTTTACAATCGACAGACCGATCCCGCTTCCGCCGTATTCCCTGGTGCGCGCTTTATCCACTTTATAGAATTTATTCCATATTTTTCCAAGCTCATCCTCCGGAATCGGATCCCCGGAATTATAGACGCAGACACGCAGGACACCGGGATGCGTCTCATAGCGCACGGCGATCTCCTTTTTCCCTTTTGCATAGTGGATGGCATTGCTCAGATAATTCCCGACCGCCTCCTCCACCATAAACTCGTCGGCCCACACATAGGCCGGCTGCTGCGGGTATTGTGTGACCGTAATCCCGTTCTGCTCCATCAGGATCTCCGCAGAGTGAAGCAGACCCGCAATCAGTTCCGTCACGTCAAACCGCTCCATCATCACCGTCTCGCCGCCGGATTCCAGCTGACTTAACGTCAGAAGCTTTTTTACGATCAGATTCATCTTCTCCGCCTCGTCCGCGATCACCCCGCAGTAAAAGCTGCGGCTCTCCTCGTCCTCGCTGACCCCTTCGATCAGCCCTTCCGCATATCCCTGAATCAGGGCGATCGGCGTTTTGAGCTCGTGGGAAACATTTGACAGAAATTCCCGGCGCATCTGATCGATCTGCGTCTTTTTCTCAATGTCGCGCAGCAGCCGGTTGTTCGCGCTTTTTAAATCCGCGATCACCTGTTCCAGCGTATGCGACATTTCATTCATGTGTGCGCCGAGCTCGTCTATCTCGTTTCTCTTTCTGCCCGCCGGCGTATACTTTGCCTCGAAATCCAGCTCCGTCATCCGCCTGGAAATATCCGTCAGCTTTAACACCGGAGTCGTCACCCTCCTCGCCACGAGCACTGCCACCACCGCGCCGGCCGCGATCGCGAAGATCCCGATATAGATCAGGAATTCATTGGAAGTCTTCACGCTTTCCCTGATGCTCTCAAGCGCGGAGCGCATCAGGATGAGATTGCCGTTTGAGAGCGTCCCGTAGAGCACCAGATATTCCGAATTCAGACGCCGGTCGGTCTGACGCTGTATGACGCAGTTTTCCTCCTGTAAGAGCACGGTCACCTCGTTCTCCCTCTCCCCGAAAATAATATCCAGAAATTCGATCAGCATCTGCTGGGTATCATTTACCGAAGACCGGACAATCGCGCGGTCCGAGCTGATGATCATCACGGTGATATTTCCGTTTGCGCATAAATTGTCGAACGCCACGTCAAACTCTTCCTCATACAGCCGCCCGGAAACGCTCGCATCATCAATCATCCGGAAGCCGGACAGCAGAACACTCTGTTTGTTTCTGACATAATACCGCTCCAGAAACACGGTATTTAAAAACCAGCAGAGCATCACGGTGCCCGCCACCAGCCCGATCGCGATCACGGCAATTTCCCGCGTCAGGGAGCCGCGCCGTGCGTTCTGCAGCATCGGAGCAAACCGCAGTGCGCGTCGTCCGCCGCCGTCCGTCACCTGTCTCTCACCCATCCGTCACCTCGAATTTGTAGCCCATTCCCCAGATAGTCCGGATATATTCTCCCTTCGCCCCGATCTTTGATCGAAGCTTTTTCACGTGGGTATCAACCGTGCGCGCATCGCCGAAATAGTCGTAATTCCAGACATTGTTTAAAATTTTATCTCTCGAGAGCGCAATCCCTTCGTTTTCGAGAAAATACGCCATCAGCTCAAATTCCTTGAAGCTTAAGTCAACGCGCACCCCGTCCACGGTCACCAGATGCGCCACCTTATCGAGCACAATCCCGCCCCGTGAAAGCGGCCCGTCCTCCCCTGTCAGCTTATTGCTGCGCCGCAGCACGGCGCCGACCCGCGCGACAAGAATCTTCGGGGAAAACGGCTTTGCGATATACTCATCCGCCCCCAGCTCATAGCCGCTTAGCTCGTCGTGCTCCTCTCCCTTCGCCGTCAGCATGATAATCGGCACATCCGAGATTTCGCGGATCTCCCGACAGACCTCAAAACCGTTTTTCACCGGCATCATGACATCCAGTATCAGCAGTGCGATATCCTTTTCCCTGTAAAAAATCTCAAGCGCCTCACCGCCGTCGGCCGCCTCAAGCACCTCATAATCCTGACGCGTCAGAAAATCCCGTACCAGCTTGCGCATCCGGCTCTCATCATCGACCACAAGAATCCTGATTCGATCCATGAATTTCTATTCCTTTCCCTTCATGCCCCGCCGCTTACTCGCGGATTCCAAGCTCCTCCTCGCGCTCTTTCACCGCAGCCTCCCGCTCATTCAGCTCCTGTTCCCAGCCCTCATAGCGGTCGATCAGCTTCTGCTCATAATTTAAGACCGTCGCCGTTCCCGATGTCGCCGTGATCGCAAACATCGCCCCCATGCCGATTACGAGCACAATGCAGACCGCAAGCATGACGCGGAACCAGACCTTATAATCCACGTTCACTTCCTGCTTCTTCTGCTTTGACTGCTGCCGCCCGTAGATCCGCCTGGCATTCTGTCTGAGACTGGCCTCAAGGATCGGATGATCCGTCGGAATCGGTCTGATCTCCTCCTTGCGCACAAACGGGATCGAATTCAGATAATCCCAAAGTTCTTTCAGGTAGCTGTGTCCCACCTCCGTCTCAAAAAGCTTCTGATCTACCATCTGATTGTACACCTGCAGCACCATCAGCGGCTCGTCCATATCCACCTTCTGCCGGATATAAACGATACCTTCCGCTTCCTTCTGCGCCTGCTTCGCCTCTTCCTCATTTGTAAACAGAAATCCACTTACCACCATCTGATCCGCCTGCGGCTGAATCTCCTGTGTCCGATCCGTCTCCGCCATCTTCTCCCATCCCTCTTTTCTTTCTTAAAAAACCCTGCGGCTTCTTTCTGTCTCTTCCCGGAAGAAATCCTCTCCGAAGGGAAAAACCGGGGCTGCCACATGACTCCATGTAACACCCCCGTCTCTGTCGAATGGACCTGACGGGAATCGAACCCGTGTCCAAAAACCACTCTGCCGTACTTCTACGTGCTTAGCTTATGCTTTGACATTCCCTCCGCCGGACCTCCACAAGCACAGTTCCGGCTTCAGTAGCTTCATCGTACGCCCACCGGCGCAAAGCTTAACCGGTGTCGTTTCCTGCATTCGTCGATGCCTGGGTTCCGGAGTGCAGGTGCTCCGGATCAGACAGGCAGTCTTAAGACTGCGTCACGCAGCTAGGCTGCGTATGCTAAATTATCTTCAGCGTTTAATTTTAGGTTTGGAATTTGACGCATCCCGTGCGGCACGCTTCTCCGACTTCATGATCCCTGTCGAAACCATTACAAGCCCATATTCTCCCTGTCAATACAGGTTCTTTACCTTAAAATCACGCTCCGCCTCACGCCGCATATCCTTCTTCGCGATATCCTGACGCTTGTCATAGAGCTTCTTGCCCTTCGCGAGCGCAATCTCCACCTTCACAAGACTCCCCTTCAGATATACCTCCACCGGAACCAGCGTATATCCCTGTTCCGTCAGCTTCCCCGCAAGCCTGCGGATCTCCGACTTATGAAGCAGCAGCTTTTTGGGCCGAAGCGGGTCTTTGTTGAAGATATTGCCCTTCTCATAAGGGCTGATGTGCATGCCATAGACGATCACCTCGCCGTTCTCGACCCGGACAAACGCCTCTTTGATACTGCATTTGCCCATGCGCAGGGACTTTACCTCCGTCCCGTGCAGCTCGATCCCGGCCTCGAAACGCTCCTCAAGAAAATAGTCATGCCAGGCTTTTTTATTATTCGCGATCAGTTTTTTCTCCGTCTTCGCCACCTGACTCTCCCTCTCCCCTTCCAAAAGCTCCCCGCATCATCCCGGCTCCGTACACCTTAGTATACCTCAAATCCGCTGATTCCGCAAGAAGCTTCTCTGTTTTTTATAAAAATTTCAAAAAGTTCCGTCATTTACCACATTAAATTCGATCGTGCGCATCTGCCTGTCCGCCCGCACGACTTCCACCTGCACTTTTTGTCCCAGCTTATAGCTGATCCCGGTCGTCTCCCCCGCCAGTTCATAGCGGTCCGCATGAAACACATAATAGTCCCCCTCCAGCGACGTCACATGCACCATTCCCTCAACCGTATTGGCAAGCTCCACAAAAAATCCCCACTCCGTCACACCGGAAATCACGCCCTCATACCGCTCCCCGATCCGCTCCTCCATGTACTCCGCCTTTTTCATCCGCTCCGTCTCCCGTTCCGCCTCAGCGGCAGTCCGCTCCGTCTGACTCGTCTGTTTTGCCACCTCGGGCAGGCGTTTTTCATAGTGGGTGATCCGCTCCTCATTCATCCTCCCGCGCAGCGTATCCTTGATGATACGGTGGATCTGCAGGTCCGGATAGCGCCGGATCGGCGAGGTGAAATGGCAGTAATGCGCCGCTGCAAGCCCGAAATGACCGTCGGCCGTGGCGCTGTAGCGCGCCTGTTTCATCGAGCGCAGTGCCAGCCGGCTGATCAGAAGTTCCTCCGGCGTCCCCTCGATGGAGCCGAGCAGCTTCTGGAGCTCCTTCGGGTGAAGTTCGTCCTGCCCGATCCGGATCGAATACCCGAAATTATGGATGAATGCAGACAGTGTGCGGATCTTCTCCGGATCCGGGTTGTCGTGCGTCCGGTACAAAAACGGGAGATCCTGCCAGAAATAATCCTGCGCCACCGTCTCGTTTGCAGCCAGCATGAAATCCTCGATCATCTTCGTCGCGGCATTCCGGTCATAGGGCCTGATCTCTGTCGGTTTTCCCTGCGGATCAAGCAGGATCTTCGTCTCCGGGAAATCAAAATCGATGGAACCGCGCCGCATCCGTTTTTTCCTTAAAACTGCAGCGAGCTCCCCCATCCCCGCAATCATGGGGACCAGCTCGCCGTACTCCCCTTTTTCCGCCGCCTTCGGGTCGTCGAGGATCTTCGCGACGCCGGTGTAGCTCATGCGGCGGTTCACACGGATCACGGTCTCCGCAATCACATGATCCGTCACGTTCCCCTTTGCGTCGATCGTCATAATGCAGCTTAACGCCAGCCGGTCCTCCCCTTCATTCAGCGAGCAGATCCCGTTCGAGAGCGCATGGGGCAGCATCGGAATCACCCGGTCCACAAGATACACGGAATTCCCCCGCTTTAACGCCTCCACGTCAAGCGCGCTGTTCTCCTGCACATAATTGGATACGTCCGCAATATGCACGCCGAGCCGCCAGAGCTCCCCTTCTCTCGTCAGCGTGACCGCATCGTCCAGATCTTTTGCGTCCTCCCCGTCAATCGTGACGGTCAGAAGATCTCTGAGATCCGTACGGCCTTCCATATCCGCCGGGCTGACCGGCTTTGCGGCGCGCGCCGCCTGATGCAGCATCCGCTCCGGAAATTCCACGGGCAGATCAAATCCCCTTACGATGGAGAGGATATCACAGCCGGGATCGTTGCTGTGTCCGAGGATCTCCGTCACCTTCCCCGCCGGGTTTTTTCCCTCCTCGCCGTAGTTCGTGATCTCCACGACCACTTTATGACCGGTCACCGCGCCCATCGAGCACTCCGCAGGGATAAAAATATCCCTGCCGAATTTCTGATTGTCCGGCACCGCAAATCCATAAGAACGCTCCCCCTGCGCGCCTTTGCCGGCCTCATAGGTGCACACGGCGTGCGTCATCCCCCTCGCCAGAATCTTTGTGACCTTTCCTTCGCGGCGTCTGCCGCGCACCGTCCCGGCAGTCAGCGCGATCTGTACCGTATCCATATGAAACGCACCGTTTACCTGCGTCTCCGGGATAAAGATATCCGTCTCCTCCCCATCTGCGGTGACAAAGCCGAATCCCCTCGGATGCGCGCGAAAGACTCCGGTTAACAGCTTTCCCTCCGTCCTGATATACTTTCCGCGGGCCGTCACCTCCGCCTTTCCCTCCGCGACAAGCGCGTCGAGCACTTCTTTTAATGCTTCCCGGTCCGGCTTCTGCACATCAAGCAGCATCGCGATCTCTTTTGCCTTCATCGGCACGTAGAGGTCGTCACAGAGCAGCCGGTAAACGGTTTCTTTCCTCTCCTGAAATGTATTCTCCATAGTAATCTCCATTCCGGAGCGTTTTGCGGCGGGTCCGGCACGGCTGATTTGCGACGCTCCGGCACAAACAGCCGTGTGAAACATCAGCGATCGGGCTGATGTTTCACACGATCCCCCTCCGTTCAGAACAATTGCATCCCGGTCATCCGCGCAGACATTTTACGCGGCGTTCCCTCATACGGAAAAAGGCTGCCGCAACCGCGACAGCCTGTACAATCCACCTGTTATCTACCACCTATCAGAAAATTCCGATATTCAGTACAACCGCGAGAAGAAGAAACAGGATCACAAGAATCCTCGTCCCCTTCACAAGCATCCCTTCCATGGAGCGGCCTTTATTCCTGCCCCAGTAGGTATCCGCTGCGCCTGCGATCGCACCAAGCCCCGCAGACTTTCCCTCCTGCATCAGAATGATAACGGTCAGTGCCAGACTGACGAGTATAAAAATAACGGTTAAGATCGTCTTTAAAATCTCCAAAACTATTCCCTCCTGCAATTCCTGACTCATAGCTTTGGCTATTGTAGCACAGATCGTTCTCAATTTCAACTGTTTTTTAAGAGGAAAGCTCTTTTCTCTCTTTAACCACCGCCGATCTGCCGGCAAACTGCGCACATGCGCCAAGCCTCTCCTCAATGCGCAGAAGCTGATTATATTTTGCCGTGCGCTCCGCGCGGCAGGGAGCGCCGGTTTTGATCTGTCCGGCGTTCACCGCGACCGCAAGATCCGCGATAAAGGAATCCTCCGTCTCACCGGAGCGGTGCGAGATCACGGTCCGGTAACCGGCGTTCTGCGCCAGCCGGATCGCCTCAAGCGCCTCTGATAAGGTTCCGATCTGATTCACCTTCACCAGCACGGCATTCGCAACGTCAAGACGGATTCCGCACCGGATCCGCCTGGAATTTGTGACAAACAGATCGTCCCCGACCAGCTGTATCCGGTCACCCAGACGCTTTGTGAGCTTCTGCCAGCCGTCCCAGTCATCCTCGGAGAGCCCGTCCTCAATGGAGACGAGCGGAAACTCCGCCGCAAGCTCCTCGTAGAGCGCAATCATCTCGTCGGTGCTGCGCATCACGCCGCTGCCGTCCGTCTCCTTCTCCCGCTGCCGCTCTCCGGGAAAACGGTAAACGCCGAGCGTCTCGTCATACAGCTCGCTCGCGGCCGCGTCCATCGCGTACACCACATCCTCGCCGACCCGGTATCCGGCCAGCTCCACCGCTCTTCCCAGCATCCGGAACACATCCTTCACGCTGTCAAAATCCGGCGCAAAACCGCCCTCATCCCCTACAGATGTCGTCATTTCTTCGTCTTTTAAGATTCTCTTTAAACACTGGTAAATCTCCGCGCCCATCCGCAGCGAATCGCTAAAACACGCTGCGCCGACCGGCATGATCATAAATTCCTGAAAATCGAGTGAGTTTTTCGCGTGCGCGCCGCCGTTGATCACATTCATCATCGGCACCGGCATCTGCAGTGCGCCCGCTCCCCCGATATAGCGGCAGAGCGGAATGCCAAGCGCCGCGGCAGCCGTCTTTGCACATGCAAGCGACACACCGAGAATGGCGTTTGCACCGAACCGTTTTTTATTCTCCGTGCCGTCAAGCTCCGTCATCCGGCGGTCGATTGCGGCCTGATCGAGCACATTCATACCAAGAATCGCCTCCCGGATCCTGGTATTGACATGATCCGTCACCGTCCGGACCCCAAGGCCACCGTACTCTTTTTCTCCGTCGCGCAGCTCCACGGCCTCGAATCTGCCGGTGCTCGCCCCGGACGGCACCGATTCGCGTCCCACCGTCTTTTTCCCTGTGGTTTCCGTTTGCGCGGTCACCTCCACCTCCACGGTCGGATTCCCTCTGGAATCCAGGATCTGTCTCGCATGCACATCCGTAATTCTGATCATCAGTGACATTACCGCTCCCCCTTTTCCTGCGTCCTGCCGCCCCGGCATTGCCGGCGCCGCACGCATCTGTAAAAGCAGTATGTCCGTTTCCTCTGAAATTATTCCGCCTGCCCGCTGCCGGAAATCTCTCCAATCCCCTTCGACAGCAGAAAATCCACCCAGATTCCGTACTTCGATCCGTACAGATGCAGGTCGTCAAACGTGAGATCCTCCCGCAGGTTTCCGGCATCGTTGCACACGGCCTCATTCACGTCAATGTAAAACACGCGCACATTGTCCGCAAGAAGGGCGATCCGTTCATTGCGCAGCAGGATTCCCCGGTTGTTGAAAATCGGATCGGAATCTGATTTTTTCTGCGTCACGCGCATGATGCCCTGCACATAGATGACGGCATTCGGCTGAAGCTCCTTTATCCGCTCCACCGCGGCCGCATATTCCTGCATGAAGCTGTCGATCGTGCCGGTTCCCATCTCATTGATCCCGATCTGGAAATAGACCTTGCCGTACTGTTTTGCCGTAAGCGCATCCGCAAGCGTCATCTTCTCTCCGTCAACCTCACAGAACGCCTCCTCCCACAGATCGTAGACATTCATGCCGACAGTCGCATAAAAGGTCGCGGTATCAAGTCCGCCGTAATCGCGGAGCCCCACTGTCCTCGAATCTCCGATAAAGACCGCGTCGTCAAACCAGCTCTCGTCCACCTGCACGAATTCCCTCGGCAGGACCGTCTCACCGGCGCCGGCCGTTCCGCCTGCAGTCTCCGTTCCTTCCGTCCCGGCCGTTCCGCCTGCCGACTCTGTACTGCCCGCAGGATTCGGCGCCTCCGTCCCGGCGGGATCCGTAAGCGCCTCCGTTTCGGGCACGCCTCCCGCATCCGGCCCGGGCCGGCCGTCATCCCCGCCGTTTACGTTCCCCGTCACATGCTCTCCGGGCTGACTCCATGGTGTTCCGCTCATCATCCACGGCCAGATCCCGTCATGGATCCCCTCAAAGACCATGACAAAATAAGGCGTGGTCCGCACGTCCTTCTGGTATGCTTTGTAAATATCATTTCTTCCCATATAGCCGAGTACCGATAAAGCCGCCCAGCCGGCGAGCAGGAATATCGTCACCCGGCACTTTGCCAATCGTTTCAACTGATTCTCACCACACTTAAAAATTAAAATACATAAACGGATTGTTCGTCGATATCGTCAGGTAATACACGCCGAGCGCCAGAATCACTGCAACCGCAATGCTTCCCGCCCAGCGCCTCCTGATCCTCCGGTAGATCTCCGACGGCAATGGCGTCGAAAAAAGGATCCCGAGCGCAAACAGCGGCCAGTAATCCTTCGCCGGCTGAATGTAGTCTCTCGCGTTTACCGCAACCGCGGTCCGCCCGAAAAACGGAAACAGCCGTGTCATATAAATCCAGATCTCCCTGATATCCGTAATCGCAAATGCCATCCAGGTCAGCGGAACCACAAACAGCACATACACATGCCCGATCACTCTGCTCCGCTCAAGAAAACGCTGTAAAAACAGCTTTTCCGCCGCCAGAGCGCACAGAAGCGACGCTCCCCATATCAGAAAATTGCCGCTCGATCCGTGCCAGAGCGCCGTGAGCGCCCACACCACAAACAGATTGAAAAACGTCCTCGCCCGACCCCTGCGGTTTCCCCCAAGCGGTATGTACACATACTCCCGGAACCAGCGGCCGAGCGTGATGTGCCATCTGCGCCAGAACTCGGAAACGGATTTTGCCATGTACGGATGTCTGAAATTGACGGGAATCTTAAACCCGAGCATACTCCCAAGCCCGCGCGCCATCAGCGAATATCCGGCAAAATCAAAATACAGCTCCAGGGAGTAAGCAAATGCCCCCATCCACGCAAGCTGCGTGGAGATACTCGAAACCCCGATCATGCGGACATGATTCCACAGCAGACCGATGCGGTCCGCGATGATCACCTTTGCGCCAAGTCCTATGATCAGCGTCTTCAGTCCGTCCTCAAACTGCTCGATCGTCACCCTGCGGTGATTTAACGCTGACCGCACCTCGGAATAATTGATGATCGGCCCTGCGACCAGCTGCGGAAACATGGTCAGATACGTCCCGAGCTTTACGAAGGATCTCTCCGCCGGCACCTTTCCGCGGTAGACATCGATGATATAGGCCGCGATCTGAAACGTGTAAAAGCTGATCCCGAGCGGAAGCTCTTCTGCAAAACCGCTGTATTTGAAAAAAAACAGCAGACCGAAGTCGTAAACGAGCGCCAGAACCAGCAGAACCTTCTGCTTTGTGCCGCGCCCCTCCATATAATCCCGGTACATCAGACGCGCGAACAGATAGTTGACCAGCACGCATCCCGCCAGAAGGATCACATACTCCGCCTCCCCGACCGTATAAAAGGCGATACTGCCCGCAAAGAGGACAAGGTTCTTAAACCTGACCGGCGTGAGATAATATATGATTAAAAAAACCGGTAAAAACCGGAATAAAAATGAAAAGCTGCTAAATACCATTCCTGGAACACTTTCTAAACCAAAATACGACAATGCGACAGCCGCTGTTATACCTGAGTATTTTATGCGGCTGCCCTTTATTATAGACGAAATCTTTCACAATAACCATCTATTAAGCAAAATTCGTCAAAATGTATCATTTTTGTCATAATCCATGGAATCTGTAATGAATTTGTAATCTTTCATTTTTCACACGATATCCCGCACCGGTCCGGCTTCATCCACGCGCGGACCGCCCCGACAAAATAGAGGGATCCGAACGCGACGGTCCTGTGCGCGGGATCACCGTGCTCAGCGGATAAGCAGGAGGGAAGATCCTTCGCACAATAAGCCGGGACGCCTTTTTTTTCGATCAGACGCGCCAGTTCTTCGGCCTTTAACGCGCGTCCGCCTTCCACAGTCACCGTCGTCACGTCGATCGCCAGCGGCAGCAGCAGATCCAGCATCGTCTCATAATCCTTGTCCGCCATCACGCCCATCAGAAAGTGAAATTTCTCCCCCGGGAACAGCATGGCGAGACTCTCCGCAAGCGCCGCGGCGCCGCAGCTGTTATGCGCACCGTCCGCCAGAAGAAACGGCTCTGTCCGCATGATCTCAAGCCTGCCCGGCCAGAGAGCCCGCTTTATGCCGCTCCGGATACAGGAGCGGATCTCTTCTTCCGTCAGACGTCCTCTCGCCTCCCCGGACAAAGCTTTTTCGTCCGGACTTCCGGGCGCACTTTTTTCGCCCCGGCTCCAGGACGGCTCTTTTTCGTCCGGACCTCCGGGCGCACTTTTTTCGCCCCGGTCTCCGGTCAGAATCTTTCCCCCCGCGTCTCCGGACGCTATCTCAGAAGAGCCCTCTCCCGCCGGCGCTCCTGCCAAAAACAGCTCCGCCGCCAGAATCGCGGCAGCCGCGTTCTCACACTGGTGCACGCCGAGCATCCCCATGGACAGATTTTCATATGTCCCGTAGGAGAAACACTGCCGTCCTCCTTTTATGCACACATCCCGGATCGCACTTTTTTCCACGGTCTTCTGACAGCGCACGCCGGCACGCAGCGCGGCCCTGCGCAGCACGGCAGACACCTCCGGCGTCTGGCTCTCCGTCACAAACGCGGTTCCTTCCTTTAATATTCCGGCTTTCTCCGCGGCAATCTCCTCAAGCGTCCGCCCGAGCACCTCCATATGGTCGTATCCGACCTTTGTGATGACCGAAACCTCCGGCACACCGACTGCATTTGTAGAATCAAGCCGTCCGCCGACTCCCGTCTCAAGCACAACCGCTTCGCATTTCTGCTCCTTAAAAAAAAGAAACGCCATTGCCAGCGTGTAATCAAACATCGTCGGCTGCACGCTAAAATCCGTAAAAAGCAGCTGTTCCCCGATCCGCCGCACCGATTCCTGATCGATCATACGGCCGTCCACACGGATGCGCTCTTCAAAATCCACCAGATGCGGCGAGGTAAACAGTCCTGTTTTTATCCCGGCCTCCCGCAGAATGGCGCACAAAAAAGCAGCGACGGAACCCTTGCCGTTCGTCCCTGCAATATGGATCAGCCTCATCCCCTCCTGCGGGTTATGAAGCATGTCTGACATGCGCTGCCAGATCTCCACGCCAAAGAGATTTCCGAATCTCCGCTTTCCCAAAATCTCTTCCGTCACTTCCCGATATGTCATATCCGTTCCTCATCCTCTGCCGTTCAGAGCGGCGGATGTCTTCACCGTCCGCGCCCTGAACAAAAGGTTTCATCTATCCTTATACCGCGATAATCACGCCTCCGTCATTCGCATACATACTGCTGACTCCCGCTGTATTGAGGATAATAATCTTTTTGAATGTCGCGAGCGACTCTAATTTTTCCTTAAGAAAAAGCGCACGCTCCGGACAGTTGCAGTGGGAGATCGCAAGCATCCGCTTCTCACAGTTCTTTGTCTTTTCAATCACCTGCGCCACCATCTTTTCCAGCGCTTTTGTCATACCGCGCGCCTGTCCGAGCTGGCAGATCAGCCCCTCCTTCGTCGCGCCCATCACCGGCTTTATGTTCAGCGTGCCCGCAATCAGCGCCTTTAAGTTGGAAAGCCGGCCGTTTTTGCGCAGCGTCTCTAACGTCTCAAGGACAAAAAACGTATTCATCGAATCGATATAGCGCTCCGTCGTCTCCACAATCTCGTCAAAGCTTTTTCCCGCCTCCTCAAGCTCCTGCAGCTTCATCCCGATCAGCGTCTCCCCGATGGATGCGGAGCGGGAATTGAACACATAGATTTTCTTTTTGTCTGTCCCGTGCTCCTCCTCATAGAGCCGTTTCCCGAGCTGTGCGCTCTCAAAAGAGCCGCTGAGTTCTTTGGAAAGCGTTACCGCATACACGTGCTCCTCCTCACCCTCGTACGCGCTCATGTACCGCTCCGGCGACGGGCAGGAAGACTTCGGACAGGTCGGACACTCCCTCACTCTGCGCAGAAAATCCGCCTGATCAAACTGCTCGTCATCCACTATCCGCACACCGCCCACCTCAAGCTCAAGCGATATCGTCTGAAAATGCCCGTCCTGCTTCTGTTCCCCGGTCAGCTCACCGCAGCTGTCCACGATAATCTTATACATCGTTGTTCCGCCTCCATACTCATTATTTTCTTACGCGTATCATTCTGTATACATTATAATCTGTCAATCTAAAACTTTTTATGTATTATTAATATCCGCAATACATAGTTTTCATTACCACGTAATAATAACATGAAAATATGGCTTTGTACAGAACTATTTATACAAACCTGAAAATCAGGACCCGCTGAAGCGCATCCTCCACATAATACACCGACGTAATGCCGGTACAGTAATCCGCGATATGCTCCTCCCGGATCATATACTGCAGATACTGATCGTACAGCTCCATCGTGGAAAAACGCAGCGAAACCGCGGTATCTCCCGTCTCATAGCCCTCCTTCAGCAGCGCCCCCACCGCATCCGGATCCCATTCTGAAAAATACCGGTTCTCCCGGACATAATAATTATTCGTCTGCGCCGTGCAGTCCGGCAGAACAAAATTGTCATTTGCCGTGTGGGTCAGCGCGATATCCTGGCTTGTCACTCCGAAATAATTGTAGTTGACAAACCGCTCCAAAGCCGTTTCCTCTCCCGCATAGCCCGAATTGCCCCATGTGGTATCGACATAATAATACTCGCCGTCCATGCGCACCAGATTCCAGGCGTGAGAGATCCCCTCCGCCTCCCCCGTCACGACCGCAGACTGAATCCCGAGCCTGGACAAAAGATACTGTGTCGCGCTCGCGTACCCCTGGCACACCGTCTGCCCGTATAAAAAGACACTGATGATGTTCTGATTCTCCGGGCATCCCACGACATAATCCACATGAAGCGCGAGATAATCAAACACGTACCGGACCCGCTCATATTCGGACGCTCCCATGGGAATGTCCGCAAGAATCCGGTCCACCTCCCCGTCAATCCGCGCCTGTATCTGTTCCCGCTCCTCCTGCGTCACCGTATAGCTGGGTGCAAAATCAAGTCCGATCCTCTCGCTGCCTTTCGTGTACTGCGTATAAACATATCCGGAGGCCCAGAAAATCTCCCCGTAATCCGCAGTCACCGCTTTATAAGCCTCGTCGAGCACGGCGGTGTCGAGCGTGCTCACCCGCACGGACTCCCCGTGTGTCATGAGCAGATTCAGAATCTCATCATATACCTTCTGTGTCTCTCCGTCCAGCGTGGCATACACATACCGGCCGGCGGAGCCGTAAAACGATGACTCCGTTTCCGGTTCTTCTGGTCCCGCATCCGTTTCCTCTTCCCCGTCCCGGACGCCCGGGGGCGTATCTTCCGTGGAGCATACCGGTATCTGTCCGTCCTCCCCCGTCTCCCCGTCCGTTCCGGATTCATACTCGCTTTCGGCATTCTCCCCGATCCACGGCTTCCCGGACGCCTCCGGCAGACCGCAGCCGGCCAGAGGCGCAGAAAACAGCGACAGTGCCAACAACAGAAACAACATCCCGCGGATCTTCCCGATCCAGACCCTTTTCCTCAATTTCCCCTCCAGATTTTTACAGCCTGCTTTCACTCTCAAAAAATCTCTTCGCCAGCGCAGCGAGCGCCTCCTGATCCGCGCTGCCCATCAGCTCTCTCGCGGAGTGCATCGCGAGCAGCGGAACCCCGATATCCACTGTTTTTGCCGGGAGCAGCGCCGAGGCGATCGCCCCTAACGTCCCCCCGCCCGGCTGATCGGAACGGTTGACAAACCGCTGATACGCAATCCCGCCCGCCTCGCAGAGCTGCTGAACGACGGCGACCGCTTCACAGTCCGTCGCGTAGGACTGGGCGCTTGCCTCCTTGATACAGATTCCCCTTCCCGGCACCGGTTTATTCGTGATATCTGATTTTCCCGCCTGATTCGGATGCACGCCATGCGCCACATCCACCGAGAGAAACATACTCTGATAGAGATCGCTCTGCGCGCTGCTCTCCCTCCCAAGTCCTTTTAACATCCGCAGCAGCAGATCATGCAGGAGAATGGAACCCGCCCCCTGCTTGGTGCTGCTTCCGACCTCCTCGTGGTCAAACAGGGCGATCAGATTGATTCCCCCGCTGCGACGCCCCTTAAGAAGCGCGGAGACAAGCGCCGAGCAGGATGTCAGATTGTCCAGGCGCGGCGACGAGATAAAATCGTCGTTTATGCCGACAAACTCCGGTTCCTCTGTGCAGTACACCGTCAGTTCATAATCCAGGATATCCTCTTTTCGAATGGAGAGCTCCTCTGCGAGAAACGCCAGAAAATCTCCCTCTTTCCCGTCCTTTGGAAGCAGCGCCGCAACCGGCAGCATATCCACCTGCTTATTCAGTTCCACGCCTTTGTTCACCTCGCGGTTCATGTGGATCGCCAGATTGGGAATTGTAAACAGATTCCGGTCCGACGCGTAAGGTATGATCTGCGGGCAGAACGGATCCTCGCTGCGCACCGCGATTCTTCCCGCCACGCCGAGCGGGCGGTCCAGCCAGGTATTTAAGATCGCGCCGCCGTACACCTCGACGTTGACCTGCGCGTATCCGTTCGACGCCACGTCGGGCGACGGTTTGATCTTAAGACACGGATAATCCGTGTGCGCGGCCGCAAGCCGGATCTGCGGCGCCCGTGACCTGCGGCGGGACGCGGCGCCGGACGGCGCGCTGCCCTCATCCCACGTCTCACCCACCGTAAACGCAAACAGCGTCGTGTCATGATGGATCATATAATAACAACCGCCCGGTGAAAGCTCCCATGCATCCTCGTAATACAGCCTGCGAAAACCCGCTGACGCGAGCCGCCGTTCACAATGCAGTACCGCGTGTACGGGCGATACGCCGTTCCGCAGCAAATCAAATAATATTTCTCTCTCTGTCATGTTTCGTTTTTTCCTTTCCGTCTTCTCCCCCGCAACGTTCCTGCGCCGGTTCTTTCCGTGCCGATCACGCGCAGGCGATCTGTACCGTAACATGTTATCACAGTTTCCCGAATATTTCAGCATCTTTTTCCCGGATCAGAACGCTTTTGCGCACACTGCGGATTGCCGGGCCGGTCAGCGCGGGACGATGAAAAAACCGGGAAGCCGCTGCTGGCTTCCCGGTTTCTATCCTGTTTTTTATTCTACCGGAACGGTCCATCCGTATTGATCCTCGATCTTTCCCCACTGAATCCCGGTTAAGGTATCGTAGAGCTTCTGCGTCAGTTCCCCGATCTGAAACTCATTGATCGTCACCACGTCGTCCCTGTAACGGAGTTCTCCGACCGGAGACACCACAGCCGCCGTTCCCGTGCCGAATACCTCCTCTAACGTGCCGTCATGGCCCGCCTTCATCAGATCGTCGATCGCAAGCCTGGTCTCGTTTACCTTATAACCCCAGTCCTTTAAAATATGGAGCATGGAATCCCTCGTCACGCCGGCAAGCACCGTTCCCTCGTCGACCGGAGCCGTATAGATCTCACCGCTGATCTTAAAGAGGATGTTCATCGTACCCACTTCCTCGACATATCTGCGATGCTCCCCGTCCAGCCAGAGCACCTGGGAATACCCCATCTTCTCCGCCTTTACCTGGCCCAAAATCGAACCGGCATAATTGCCGCCGCACTTCGTAAAGCCTGTCCCGCCCTTGACGGCGCGCACCAGCTCATCCTCGACGAGGATCTTTACCGGATTGATCCCCTCCGCATAGTAAGCTCCCACCGGGCAGCAGATGATCATGAATTTGTAAGCCGTCGCCATATGTACGCCGAGCGCGGACTCCGTCGCAAACATAAACGGGCGGATGTAAAGGGAGGTATCCGGCTCGTACGGCACCCATTCCTCCTCCACTTTCACCAGTGCTTTCGTCGCCTCGATGAACATATCGACCGGAAATCCCGGCATGCACAGACGTTCATTGGAGCGGATCATACGCTTTGCATTCATCTCCGGGCGGAACAGCTGAATCTTTCCCTCGGCGGTCCGATATGCCTTCATGCCCTCGAATGTCTCCTGCGCATAGTGCAGGGTCACACAGGCGGGATCCAGCGTAATCGGCGCATACGGCTCAATCCTTGCATCCTTCCAGCCCTCCTCCTTTGTCCAGTCCATCACAAACATATAGTCTGTCATATACTTTCCAAAGCCAAGATGCTTCCAGTCCGGTTTTTCCTTCAACACGTCTTTTTTTACAAATCTGATCTCCATCTCCACAACCATTCCTTTCTGAATCTGTCTGAACACATTATAATACTTTCTTTTTCTGTGTCAAGATTATTCCGGGCGCTTATAAACGGCATAGATGCAGGTTATATGTTTGAAAATCCTGTCATCATGCCTCCCCCGTTCCATAAGACTGTGTCTGATCCAAAAACCGTAAGTATACGTCAGTCCTGCAGTCCCCGCAGCACCAGAAGAACATCATCCTCCTCCATCCCGCGGCTCTGCACGGTAAAGATCACATGTTTCTTCTCAAAAACCGCAAGATATCCGTCCGTCTGGTTTTCGTCGGTTCCTTCCATATAATGTGCGATTGTGACATCGTTTCCGCCAAGCTGTGATACCGCCAGATCGTCCGCGGCAAAGGAAGTAATGTTTCCGGATTCCGTCGTCCGCACGGATATCGTGAACGATCCTCCGTCCGAAGCGCCTTCATATGTCAGCAGAATATGATCGTCTGACACGCGGCCGTCCCCGTCATAGCTGATCTCGCAGCCCTCTTTCGGAACATCCGTCAGAGCATAGCCCTCCGGCAGCTCAGAGGGCAGAACACTGACTCCGAAATATGTATGAAGCTCCTCCGGACGCAGACGCTGTACGGATGCCGGCTCCGACCTATCTATGCTTACAGAACAAAGCTCCTCCACCTCGTTGATGACAATCCGCCCGTCCGCACTCTCTTCCACTCCGCCGGCTCCTGCCTCCGGCGCCATGCCGTCCGCGCTCCCTTCCATTCCGCCGCCGGCCGCCTGATCCTGCACTCCTGCGTCCGCACTCTCTTCCACTCCGCCGGCTCCTGCCGCGGCACCCGGCATCCCCTGATCGCGGCGAAACATGCCGTCGTCCCAAAGCAGCCCGTATGCACTGCCCGCCGCGATCAGGCACAGGCAGGCCGCTAAGGGCAGCAGCACCTTTTTCCCCGCCCGTATTCTCTCCCGCAGAGACAGTGAAACGGGCCGGCTTTCTTTTACCCTCACCAGGTTTTCCGCTTCCTCCACATATACCGGATCAATCGCGCCGATCGCATCGATCAGATCTTCTACTCTCACATCAGACCCTCCTCCAAAAGATAACTCCGCAGTTTTTTCCTGGTGCGGAACAGCGATGATTTCGCCTTGCTCTCGCTGATCTTAAGACGGTCGGCAATCTCCCCGATCCCGTCCATATACCAGTATCTGCGCACGAATATCACCCGCTGCTCTGTGTCCAGCTTCGAGAGAAACCGGCTGATCCCCTCCGCGAGCTCCTTCCGCTGTATATGATGATACGGCTCGTCCCCGCCTGCACAGTCCCGCATTTCGTCAAATATGTACGTGATCTCCCCGTTTCCGCGCTTTGCGGAATGTTTTCTGCGGTAGCGGTCCAGCGAGAGATTGCGCGTGATCGCCCCCAGAAACGCGCGCAGAAGATCTGGCCGCTCCTTTGGCATCGAATTCCACGCACGAAACCAGGTATCATTGATGCATTCCTCACAGTCCTCCCTGTCGCAGAGGATATTGCCCGCAATGCGGCGGCAGTAGGTTCCGTATTTCTGCTCTGTGTGCAGGATCGCCGTCTGATCTCTCTCCCAGTACAGATCGATTATCTTTCCGTCTTCCATTCTTTTCTCCCGCTAAAAATGCTCCGCCGTCCCTAAAAACACCGGCAGTCCGCTCTCATCCTCCACGATCGCATACAGAAACGGCCGGTCAAGTACCACACGCTCCTCCTCGAACGCCCCCAGCTCCCTTGTCATCTCTACAACTGTCGCTGCTCCGGCTTTCGTCCCCTTTCCATCCACGCAGATATGCGTCCCATGCAGCACACGGCTGATAAAAATATTCGCCCCGTCCGTACAGCTTCCGATTCCTGAGAAATCCGCCTTTTTCTCGTCAAACGCCAGCGGCATTCCCATATCCGCAAGCACGGCGGACAGCTCCAGATCCGTTCTGCTGTCCATTTTCGGGATCCCCGTCTGCACGGTCAGCGCTTTTTCCTCCCCGAGGATCTGTAAAAATGCCTCTTTGTCAAATCCGTCCAGCCACTCCGAAAAATCCGTCCCCTCCTCCGGCATCAATGCCACAAAGCTGTATCCGCCCAGGTAAGGTTTTCTCACGCCCCGTGCGCCCGCGCCCGAGAGGAATACGGCTTCTTCCGAGTACATCATGGTCACGGCCGCCTCTGTCCCGTCTTCCCCGTAAAAGACCGCATCGGTTATCTGGCTGACCGTATACGGTTCCTCCCACTCGGCCTCAAAGGCCACTGCATTGATCAGATACATCACCGCATCCTGCGGAATCTCATCCAGAATCTCCGAAATCTCCCCGTCCGTTTTCTTTTCCACCCACCGGTTGATATCACCGCAGGTCGTCTCGTCAAACGGCGCTCCGTAAATCGCGGCGTTCTTCTGCTCCGCCGCTGCGAGAAATTCCTCGTTCGGCACAAACACATCTCCGGTGCGCAGCCAGACCGAATCCGCCAGTTTTACCGCAGCGCCCTCATGTTTCCCCGACAGCTGCCGCCGGAACGCGAAAACGCCTTCTTTTGCCTGATCAGGATCAAGTCCGGCATACAGCGTCTGATTGATCTGGGAGAGCGTTTCCCCTTTCGCGCCGTCTCCCGCCATCCCGACCGCGGTAATCACCGACACCGGGGACACCAGCACGTTTTCCCCTGACGCGCCGTTCCTCCCCTCCCCGCGGCAGCATTTTAGCAGCGCGAGGGAAAATTCCATGTAAGACTCCCGAAATTCCTGTTCCATCCCGTATTCCTCCTGCATCGTGCCGTCTCCTCTGCGGTACTCCGCCGTCAGATCCTGCGTGGAGGCAGAGAGCCCTGCTCCCCCCGCCGTCCGCACTCCCGCAGCCGCAAGACATATTCCAAATATCCCGGTCACCGCTGCCGCGGCGGCCTTTCTGTTCCCCATTCCTTTCATCTGCCCTTTCCTCTCCCTTCGGTCTCTCATCCCTGTCCGGCCGCCTGCTCTTCCCTGCGGCTCTCCTTTTATCCGATTCTCACAGCAGCTCCACCGTCCCTAAAAACACCGGCAGCCCGCTCTCATTCTCCACGATCGCATACAGAAACGGCCGGTTTAAAATGACCGTCTCACCCATTATCGCCGCACCGCCCGCATCCGTCTCTACCACCGTCGCGGCCGCTGCCTTCGTGCCCTGTTCATCCACACAGATATGCGTCTGATGAAGCACTTTGCTGATAAAGAGATTCCGCCCGTCCGTACAGTACCCCATCCCGGTAAAATCCGCATTGTATTCGGAAAAAGCCTCCGGCATCCCCATTCCGGAAAGGATATCGGCCAGCTCGATTTTCATCGTGTTCTCAAACTTCGGAAGCCCCGTCTCAACCTCCGTCTCCTCCACATCCGAGAGCAGTTCAAGGAAGGTCTCCCCGTCTAAGCCCGCAAGAAATTCCTCCAGGGAAATTCCCTCATCCGGCAGCAGGGCCACAAAGCTGACACCGTTCTTATAGGGCTTTACAAATCCCTGAACCCCGTCCCCGGAGAGATACCGGGACTCGGAGGAATACATCATGGAAACCGTGGTCTCGCTGCCGTTTGCCCCGCGAAATACCGCGTCATTCACCTGACTGGTCTTATAGGGTTCCTCCCATTCGCCGTCAAAACTGACCGCATTGATGAGATATACTTTTGCATCTCTCGAAATTTCACTTAAAATATCACGGATCTGCCCATTCGTCTTTGCCTCTACCCAGCGGTTGATATCGGAACGCGTCGTCTCGTCAAAGGGTGCGCCGTAGATCTGCGCGTCATAATCCGCCGCGACCGTCCGGAGGAAATTCTCATCCGGCACAAACGTGTCCTCCGTGTGAATCCAAACAGAATCCGCCGCGGTGAGCACCTGATCCGGCACGCCGGTATCACCGTTTAAAACCGCATGAAGCGCCATCGCGCCCTCCCTGCCCTGCTCCGGCGTGATCCCGGGGTAGAGCGTCTCATTCATCTGCGAGAGCGTCTCCCCGTCCGCGCCGCACCTGGTCATCTCAAGAGCCAGAAGAACGGATGCCGGCGACACCATCACATTCTGCCCCGACCTGCTCTGCCGCAGCAGTTCCAGGGAAAAATTCAGGTAAGATGCCTGAAATTCCTCTCCTTCTGCCGCATCCGTCCCGCCCCCGACGTTGCCTGCCTCTCTGTCATCCGCCGTCAGCTCCACCGTGGAACGCGAAAGCTTCACCGCGTGCCCCCGGCCTGCACACCCGGCAGCCACGCACAATGCCGTCAGAAGACACCCCAGCCCGGCCGCCCTGATCCGTTTTTGTCCGCCGCTTCGTCTCTTTCCGTTTGTTTTTTCCATTCTTTCCATAAAAAAATCCCCCTCCCGTCATACTATAGCGCGGGAACCGTCTCCCGCAGACGCCGCAGTCCCGCGGATAACCGCAGAGACTCTGACTGTTTTCATATAGTATGACGCAAAAGGAGAACTATGGTTGCATCATTTTTTCTTTTTTTCAGCAGCCCCATTTTTTTGACAGTCTGCGGCGCACAATGAAAAAACAGACCGTATGTGCCGCAAACGTGATAAACCAGCTGACCGGGTAGGTGATGTACAGTGACTGAATCGTGTGAAGCGGTTCCATCCGGAAAAATGTGAAAATCCAGATCAGCCGCAGGCCGCAGGCCCCGACTAAAGATACGAACATCGGCATCACCGAATATCCGAGCCCGCGCAGAATCCCTACCATCACGTCCATCATGCCGCAGAGCGCATACAGCCGGCAGATAATCCCAAGCCGTATCATCCCGGCTTCCACCACCGCAGCACTCGTCGTATAAAGACCGAGCAGCGGCCGTCCGAACAGTACCGCCACATTTCCGAGCAGCGTTCCCACCACAATCACGCACAGCTGCGACGTATACACGATCCGGTTCACCCTCCCGTACTTTGCCGCGCCGATATTCTGGCTGGTAAAGGAAATCGCCGCCTGGTGGAAGGCGTTCATGGCCACATAGACAAACCCTTCGATATTGGCCGCCGCCGAATTCCCTGCAACCGTCACCGCGCCGAAGGAATTCACCGACGACTGGATGATCACGTTGGAGAAGGAAAACAACATGCCCTGAAAGCTGGCAGGCAGGCCGATCGTGAGGATTCTCCTGAACTTATCGCGGTAAATATGAAGTGCGGACAGCTCCAGGTGAACGCTGTCCTTCATCCCCATCATGCACCGGACGATCAGGAATGCGGAAATGCACTGCGACACCACCGTCGCGATCGCAACACCGGCCACATCCAGCCTGAATACAACGACAAACAGCAGATTTAATGCCACATTGATCACCCCGGAGATCGCCAGAAAATAAAGCGGCCTCCTGGTGTCTCCCACTGCACGCATGATCGCGCTGCCGAAATTATAGACCATCATCGCCGTCATTCCCAAAAAATAAATCCGCAGATACAGCACCGCAAGCGGCAGCACTTCCTCCGGCGTCTTCATCCACATCAGCAGCTGCTTTGCGCCGACACAGCCCACCAGGGTTAGAACCAGCCCGCTGTAAATGCTTAGAAGCATCGCAGTATGTACGGTCTCCACCAGATCCTTTTTCTGTTTTGCACCAAAATAGCCCGCCGTCAGCACGTTCGCACCGACGGAGAGCCCCATGAAAAAGTTGGTCAGAAGATTGATCAGCGAGCTGTTCGACCCCACCGCCGCGAGAGAATTATCGCCCGCAAATCTTCCGACCACAATAATGTCAGCCGCGTTAAAGAGTAGCTGAAGCACGCTCGAGCACATCAGCGGAAGTGCGAATAACAGCATTTTCCCGAGCACGGACCCGCTGCACATGTCGATTTCGTATTTTTTCTGCCTTCGTTCTCCCGCCTTTGTGTTCTCCGGCTTTGTATTTTCTGACTCAGCTCTCATCCTTCACAACCATACCTGCGCTTTTACAGGCTTTCCTCCTCTGATCTATGTCTCACCGCATCTTTTCTTATTCTATCCCCAGACGGAGGTTTTGTCAAATACGGAACAAGAGAATCCGACGGATCTTTTTCATCAGAAATGCCCTGCAAAAACCTCACAGTCCTTCCTGTAAAATGAAACTCCGTAACAGTCGATCTTCCGGTACCCTTCCGTCTGAAGCTCCTGCACATAATTCTTCTCCCGAATCTGTGCCATCGCCCGCACCGCATCCGCTTCCAGTTCGTCGATCGAAGCGGATACCTTAAGCTCAAGCACAAACGCCCTGCCCCGCAGCGAAGGCGTCCGCACCATGATGTCCGACCGGCCGTTCCCGCTCTCGCGGTTTGAGGTCACGAGATAATCCTCGCTCTGACTTAGGATCCCTGCCAGAAATCCGTGATAGAAGTTCTCCGCGCTGTCATAAAAGCTGATCGTACCGGACAGCTGTGCGGTCAGGATCTCCGTCATTTTTGCCGCATCGCCCTGCTCCATCGCCCGGTACAGATCATGAAAATTCTGTTTTTTTATCCGGTCGCGGAACCAGTTTAAAA
Source organism: uncultured Roseburia sp. (assembly GCA_910587865.1). Lineage (GTDB taxonomy): Bacteria > Bacillota > Clostridia > Lachnospirales > Lachnospiraceae > Roseburia. Next base: position 93,885 of record CAJUNX010000001.1, on the reverse strand, counting down.
TCGTATTCTGATAGATCGTCTTTACCTCGGTATCCGGAATACGCACCTTAAGCCAAATGGCATCCTCCTTAAAATATTCGCTCTCTTTTGTCAGATATCCGGTAAAGTACAGGAAATTCCACAGATTCTCGCCGGTATCCTGCATATCCGCGTAAGTGACTTCCTCGTGCACCTGGATGTCCATCGTCCGCCCCAGAAGCAGCGTCTCGATCTGCTCCTTTGTCCCGCGGCCGGCCCGTCGGATCAGCTCCTTTATGATATCATTCGAGCTGGTGTTGATCCAGTAGGGGCGCGGGAACGCATGGATATCAGCATTCAGATCATACAGAAAATTGATGACACTCCACGGATTATAGACATCGGAATCACCGAATGCATAGCCGTCGTACCATTCCTTCATCGTGGGAAAACGCTCTTCCACACCGTAATACTTCATCATTTCCAGCACTTCCGGCTCCGTAAATCCGAAATGCTCACTGTACTGTTTATCCAGTATTGATATGATTCTAAGATGATTCAGTCCTTTGAAGATACTCTCATACCCGGTACGTGAAGAACGCCCCGGCGTTCTTCCTGCCCACACAGTGGGCATGCATCCGGTGATCACGGCAAACTGCAGATAATCATTCGTTTTCAGTGCAGATTCAAACAGCGCCCGGATAAAACCCACCATCTGCTCATAGAATCCGCAGAAGTAGGAATTTTCCAGCGGCACATCATATTCATCGATTAAGATCACGGTCTTTTTTCCTGTAACCTGATACATACATTTGGAAAACAGCAGCAGGGAGCCGCGGATCTCCTCCTCACCCGCTTTCCGTCTGCGATCCGCATATAGCGCTCATATTCCGCCGCCTCTGTGAGATCCTTTCCGTTCTGAACCACAGCCCTGTGCCGCCCGAATTCCGAGGCAATCGCGCTTCTTAACATATAGTAAGCCGTCTCATAGTTCTCCTGCTTCGCCGATTTTAACGTCAGGTTCATCACCGGATACTGACACATCTGACCCGTGTAAGACTCCCCGGCTTCCATAATGCCCAGTCCCCGAAACAGCTCCCGGTTCCGCTCATTTTCCTGTGCATTCCCGGTGTCCTCAAAGAAGTACCGCAGCATACTTAAGTTCAGCGTCTTGCCGAAGCGTCTGGGGCGGGTGAAGAGATTCACCTCTCCCTTTAAATCCAAAAGCTCTTTGATCAGCAACGTTTTGTCCGTATAATAATATCCGTCAGTAATCAGTTTCTGAAAATTATCCACGCCAACCGGCAATGCCTTTTTCATGTCAGACAGCCCTCCTGTAAACGTTTCCTTACACGTCTCTATTTTACCTCAACATACGGCTTCACATCAAACTGCGCTCCGTACGCCGGCGCATCCTCCATGCCCAGTGTCTGGAAGATCACCGCAAACAGTCTCGCGCAGCACTCACGCGCGGTCTCCCTCGGAAGATCGCCGGATGCGAGCGCGGCCTTAATGTCGTCCACATCGATCTGATGTCCCGGCATGATTAAGTCGTTTCCGGCAAGCGCACAGCCGTGCGGGCTGCTCCCGCCTGCGGTCGTCGTCGTCCAGTCGGTCATGATGATGCCCTTGAAATCCCATTCCTCCCTCGCGGCAACCGTGTTGATGTCCCTGCTGTTTGCCGCATGGACCCCGTTGATCAGGTTGTAGGAAGTCATAATGCACATCGGCTGGGAACTCTTCACCGCGATCTCAAATCCGCGCAGATAAATCTCGCGCAGCGCACGCTCGGAAATCACGGTGTTCGATCCAAGGCGGTTGTCCTCCTGGTTGTTGCAGGCAAAGTGTTTGATCGTCGTCCCGACGCCCGGCACCGACTGCACGCCGCGTGTGATCGCAGCCGCCATCACGCCGGCTACCAGCGGATCCTCGGAATAATACTCGAAGTTTCTTCCGCACAGCGGGTTCCTGTGAATATTCATACCTGGCGCCAGCCACCATGCGACGCCGAACTCCTGCATCTCCCCGCCGACCATGGCTCCGACCTTCTCTAACAGCTCCGTGTCAAACGACTGCGCGAGCAGCGTCCCGATTGGAATTGCGGTCGCATACATATAGTAGGTATCCGCCTCCTGATGCTCATGCTCCATGGCAAATAATCCATTCTCGAGCGCCGCCATCAGACTCTGGCTGTAAATCTTACCGCTCGCACGGTCCACATCGTAGGAGCGCATCAGACGGAGCCCTGCGGGACCGTCCGCCATGGAAATTGCCGGGATTCCATGCTTCTCCAGCGCACAGCTGGTCTCACCCGCCGCTCCCGGCACGTAGATTCCGGTCTCCACCAGCTCGTCTTCCTTCAGATTGTCCTGCCCCTTGGTGATTTCACCCATCAGCATGGCGGTGATCTCATCGTCGGTCAGCTCCTCCGCGATCTGAGCCGCCTTCTTAAGAAGGCTTCCCTCCGGACGTTTCACAAGTTTCTCCGGCTCCGGTGCAAACGGGATCGGTGCAAGCCCTTTCTCCTGCGCCGCGCCTTTCCAGGCCGCCGTCAGCTTCTCCGCCACCTCATCCGGGCGCACAATTTCGTTTAGCTCTTCCTTCAGCGGACAGATATGCGTCACCTGCTCCATCACAGTATCCTGCGCCACCGAAAGAATGCCTTCCACCGTGGTATCCGCAGAGGAATTGCCGACTAACACCGCATATTCTCCCGCCTCGATGACCCAGGCCGCCCTGCTCTCGTCAAAGGAAGCGAGCATCTTCGCCGGCATGGTGACGGTGAGTGTCTGGCTCTCACCCGGCGCGAGGCGTCTGGTCTTCGCAAATCCGATCAGGCGCTTATACTCTTTTTTCATCCCGCTTAGCGGCAGCGCGGCATAGATCTGCACGACCTCTTTTCCCGCATATTCCTTCCCGGTATTTGTCACGACCGCCGTCACGCTCACAGACGTCCCGTCACAGACCACCGCATCCGTTTTTATCGCAAACGACGTGTAGGAAAGTCCGTATCCGAACGGGTACTGCACATCCACTCCAAAGCTGTCGAAATAGCGATAGCCGACATAGATGCCTTCCTCGTACTTCTCGGTATCGGTATTTCCGTTATTGTGGCTGAAGGTCGCGGAATTCGGGAAATCACCGTACTCTTTCGTCCAGGTGCCGGTCAGCTTTCCGGACGGCGTCACCGCTCCGGTCAGCACGTCAGCCACCGCATTTCCGGTCTCCATCCCGCCCTGCGAGATATTGAGCAGGCCTTTTACGGAAGGATTCGCAAGGATTGCCTTTACGTCAATCTGGCCGCCCGCATTGATCAGAACCACAATCTTCTGCGTATACTTCGCGAGCTCGGCAAGCTCCGCTTCCTCCGCATCGCTTAAATAATAATCTCCCTTTTCGTCAAAACGGTCTCTGCCCTCACCGGCGATCCGGCTGATCACATAGATCACGGCGTCCGCCGCGGAAACCTCCTCCGGAATCACCGGAACATTCTCCGGCTCCACAAACGGATGCTCTTTCAGCACCTGAAAAAATGCCATATCGCTTCCGGTGCCGGCCGCGTTCATCGCCTCGACAATCCCGTCTCTCCAGGCATATTTTGCCTCCATATAGGCCTTTGGCGCGGCCATCACCGCCGCCTCGTTTACCAGCGTCACTCCGGCTGCGGACAGCCCTTCCTGGATCGTCACGACCTCACGCTCATTGACGTCGCCGGATCCGGTCCCGCCCTTGATAAAATGGGAAACTCCGTTTCCGTACAGCGCTGCCGTCTGCCCTTTTTTAATCGGCAGGACGCCGTCGTTTTTCATGAGGACGATCCCCTCCGCCGCGGCCGCCCGGGCCACCTTACGATTTTCCAGCTCCCGCGCGCTCACCTCTGTGCTCTTTGACCCGCTGTAGGTCCTTGTTTTTACCTGCATATGTACTCCTCCTTAATGATCTGAAAAGTTAAAGTTATACGCTAATAACTCTGATATCCCGTCTCCTGCAGTCTGGCATCCTTTGCCTCGACCTGCTCCTTTAAATCCGCCGCATACTCCTTTAACCGCGCAAGCAGCGCCTCATCGGACGTCGCAAGAATTTTTGCCGCGAGCAGTCCCGCATTCGCGCCGCCGTTGATCGCAACCGTCGCCACCGGAATCCCGGAGGGCATCTGCACGATCGAGTACAGGGAATCCCGTCCTCCCAGAGAAGTCGTGTGCATCGGAATCCCGATCACCGGCATCGGGAAAATCGCCGCGCACATTCCCGGCAGATGCGCCGCCATCCCCGCTCCCGCAATGATCACCTTCAGCCCGCGCTCCTCCGCGCCTTTTGCATATTCGAAAAACACATCCGGCTCGCGATGCGCAGAGATGATCCGCATCTCATAGTCAATTCCCAGCTCATCAAGGATTCCGGCGGCTTTGGCCATCACCGGCATATCCGAATCACTTCCCATCACAATTCCTACTTTCGGCATCTTTTTCTCTCCTTTTTCCTTCATTCCTTTACGAAAGAGCCGCCATCCCCGCCGCAACGGTCCGACGGCCCGTTTTTCACATCCCCCGCGGCATCTGCCGCCTCTTCCCGTCTCAACGGTCTAACGGCTCGTTTAACGCCTCCGTCCCCGCAAGCACAAACCGGCCCCCGGCGATGACATCTGTCGTTGTCCCGTCTTTCCGGATTACGGTGATCCGGTCTAACTCGTCATACGGGATTGTGATATCCGTATGACAATTGTAATACGCCTTCTGCTCCCCATTCTCCTCATGCCGGAGTGCGGAGATCTCGTTTTCCCTCGCCACAATCGCTTTTCCGTCCGGATTATAGGACAGATTGTCCTCCTCATGGCAGTAACAGGTATCGCCGACTGCAAAATGCGGCCCGGTCTTTTCCGCGATCAGGATCGGCAGCTTCGCCTCGATCCCGTAGTCCCTGGCCATGCGGTACGCGGCCGTGTTCGTGCCGATCGCAAACTCGCCCATCGGCAGGGTCTCATGGTGCATCAGCACATTATCCCGGATATAAGCGCGGTTTTCCTCCTCCGATTCAAAATTCGCACACGAATAATCCGTGATCATCCCGTCCTTAAAATCAAGCTCCAACTGTTCAAATTTCAGGTCCCGCAGATACACCTGACTGACAAACAGCTTTCCTTCCGTCCCTGCAAGGACCGGCGAGGTAAAGACCTCCCCCACCGGGATATTGACATCCGCAACGCAGTTTTCAAAAGCCGTCTCCTTCGCCGGGTCAGAAAGATTCCAGATCTTCACATACAGATCGGTCCGGTTCGCTCCCCGGCCCGTGATGTGCACGCAGTCCGCCTCGTCTAAGACATCAATCATCTTCTGCTGCATCTTCTGATAGAGCACATAATCGAGCGTATTGATGCGCACGGTCTCGCGAAAGATCTCCTCGAACCGCTCTCCGATCGCCGGCAGGGGATAAGCAATGACCGTAAAGCTGCGCTCACTCCCCGGAATATACTGATTTGTGATCTTTCCGGCACATGCGGACTCATAGATCAGAAGCTGCCGCTGCCTGTCCGTATAGGAAAACGCTTCTTTTTTATGTTCCGGCGCAAACGGTTCCTCACCGAACACCATGATCACCGCCGGGCCTGCCATACCGGCCGCGAGCTTTTTCTGTTTTTCGCAGCAGTTCTTCCTCACCTCAAGACAATGTTCCACATACGCTTTGTCCAGATAATACGCACGGTCTTCCCTGTGGTCGTAATCGAACTGCCGGTTCGGCGGCGTTCCCTCCGCCTGCATGGTCACCCGAAGGCCCATTTTTTCAAAATTCCGGACGGCAGCCCGCACCATACGCTCAAAGCCGATCGGATAACGAATCTGCACCGTCTGCTTTTTCGCGAGATCCTTTCCGGTTACCTCAAAACCGATCCGGTAGCCTTCCGTGTACGTCTGCGCCATGGCCCGGATCTCCTCGTCCGGCAGACGGTTTAAAAACGCAGCGATCCTCCGCTCATCCTCGCTGATATATGCACCGTAGCGGTACAGATATGTCAGATCGGACAGATCCGCCTGCATCACAAGGCGCGTCTCGAAATCCTCCTTTGGATCAGCCATCCTGCGCAGATCACGCTCGAAAAAGATCTCGCTGTAGTCGTGGAAATGCCAGTAAAAAATCTGTCTCACCTCATGGCTGTCCGGCAGAGGCGCATCCCCCGACGCGGCAGAGGCATGCACTCCCTGCACCGCCTCTTCCGGATCACGGACCTCCCGCTCTCTGAAACAGCTGCGGACCTCCACGAACAGCTCCATCGTGATCAGAAGCTCCGGGAGATTGCCCCGGAACACCTCGCGGATGCAGCGCCTGATCTGCGCCGCAAGAAACGCCATCACCGCTCCGTACTGTTCCCCGAGCATCTGCACGGCATACGCCGGATTGGCATAGCTCATGTCGTAAGCATCCGGCAGAATATCCCGATAAAGCTCTGCCTGAATGCGCTCACACTCCGCCCTGCTCTCCCAGAGAGACCGCCGCTCCTCTCCGCCGGCAGCGCCGCTCCTCTCTCCTCTGTCTTCACTGACGGATGCATTCCCTTCTTCGTCCGCTTTGGCAGAGACGCATCTGCCTTCTTTATCCGCTCCGGCGAACGCCCGCTCCTCTTCTATCCTGCGGTACAGGCCGGCAAGCATCGTCAGAAACGACGCCTGCTGCCGGAAATACGCTGCAAACGGTTCTCTTCCTTTACTCCCTCCCGCTGCAGGATCCTCTCCGGTCATCCGGACACCGCCGCCGGATTCTTCCTCACAGATCTGTGCGATGCGCTCCGAAACGAGCGAAAATCTCTCCCAGACCTCGTCATCCGGCTGTATATATGTCTCCTTCCCGTTCACACTCTCACCTACTTTCCCTGATCTTTCCTCCCCGACACGAAAGGAGGGCGCAGACTAAGCATCCTGCAGATTACCGTTCTCCACATTCTTTTCAATCAGCTCCCGCGCATAATTCCACAGCTCCTCCGAGCCCTCATGCACCCGCGCATTACGCGCGAGTACCTGTGATTTCTTAATCCCATGCTCCCTCCAGGATCTGCCGCCCGACGCATCGTTCAGCAGAAGCGGCTGTATCTTGTCAAGCATATTTGCAAATTTCGCCTCCGGTGTCTCCATAGCCTCAAACTCTTCCCACAGCATCCGGCATTCCTGCCCCTGCCCTTTGGGAAGCAGGCCGAAAATCCGGTCCGCAGCCGCGCACTCTCTCGCGCGCTTCGTCTGATTTCCTTCCTCGTCATAGGCATACGTATCCCCTGCATCGATCTCGATCACATCGTGCAGCAGGATCATTTTCATCGTCTTTAACACATCGATCGGTTCATTGGCATAATCCGCGAGAAGAAAGACCATCAGCGCCATGTGCCAGGAGTGCTCGGCATCATTTTCTTTTCTGCTTCCGTCCGACAGATACGTCTGCCTCCCAATCTGTTTCGCCCTGTCCATCTCCAAAAGAAACTCCATCTGCTGTCTGAGATCCGTCATATCATTCGCTCTCCTTTTCCATCGCACGTTTCTGTGCGCAGTTCTCACATCTGAAATCCCACCACATAAAGCGCAATCCATATTCCGGTCGCCAGAAAAGAAAAGACGGTTGCCAGATACGGAAAGAGCTTAAAGGAATTCTCCTCCCCGAGGCTTTTTAACGCAAGCACCAGTGCAACGATTCCCACCAGCATCGAAGCGACTCCCGCACTTCCCAGATACATGCTGCCGGCTCCGCGGTTACGAAACGACTCGGATACAACCGCCGCAAATACGCCAAGCGACACCAGTGCAAGCAGAAACGCCGCAATTCCCCGCGGCGACTGCGTCTTTTCCGTAAATTTGTAAGCTCTCTTATGACGTCCTGCCACGTTTTCCACTCCTTATGATACGCACGGTTCCTTTATAGACAAAAAAGCCGAGAATCCCGCCCGCCGTATTCAGCAGAAGGTCATCCACATCAAAGCTTCCGACCCTGAAAATCAGCTGCAGAAGCTCCACCAGAAGACTCAGTTCAAAGCTGTAAAATGCCGTTATGAGAAACTTTCGACAGCGCGACGAAAAGATCGGCAAAAAACCTCCAAACGGCATAAACGCTGCGACATTCCCTACGATATTCAGCAGCACCGCCCAGGTTCCCAGCGTTTCCCAGTGCTTTAAAAATCTGCCGATCTCCTTAAAAGGAACCAGATTATAATGATATGCGCGTTCCGTAAATGTCCTGCCCATCCGCTCCGAGAAAAAGAGAAAATAAAACAGGACGATAAAATAGATCAGAAACAAAATACCCGCGACCAGGCGGTTTCTCCTTTTATTCATGCGACCTGCTGCCGGCTGCATCCTGCGCCCGGCACCCGTACTGCCGGTAATATCCGTCGATCGCAGTCTTTATCTCATCGTCGATTACGACTCTTCCCATGCAGGGCCGGTTGTACAAATGTTCCACAACCTCCTCCATCGAAACGATCGCATGCGCCGGAAATCCGTATGTTTCCCGGATCTCGTCAAGCGCGCTCTTCCCGCCGCCGAGCCCCTTTTCCATGCGGTTTAAGGAGACCATCAGCCCGAGGATCTCCACCTTCCCCTGCGCTTTGACAATCGGAAACGTCTCCTCGATCGACTTGCCGGATGTCGTGACGTCCTCGATGATCACCACCCGGTCACCGTCCTTTAACTTACTGCCGAGAAGAATACCGGTATCGCCGTGATCCTTGATCTCCTTCCGGTTCGAACAGTAGCGGATCTCCTTCCCGTAAAGCCTGGAATACGCGATCACCGCTGCAACCGACAGGGGGATCCCCTTGTACGCCGGCCCGAATAACACGTCAAATTCATCCCCGTAATGCTCATGAATCGCACGTGCGTAGTACTCCCCCAGCCGCATCAGCTGGGATCCTGTCACATACGCGCCCGCATTCATAAAAAACGGAGACTTTCTCCCGCTCTTTAGTGTAAATTCCCCAAATCTGAGGACATCGCTCTCCACCATAAATTCGATAAATTCCTGCTTATACTGCTCCATTGTTCCAAACCTCCCGTTCCCAAGGCTGTCATTCATTTCAGATACTTCCTCATTTTACCATAACCGCTTTCAAATAACAATCCAAATACGGTCATTTATCGCTTCGGATAACAAAAAGCAGGCCGGTGAATGATTTCATCCATCTTCCTGCTTCTCACTCTCTTTTCTGATTCACATTTCTGTCAGAACATTCCCAGCATCTTCCCGATCCAGTATATTAATCCGGCAATCCAGCTGGAGAAAACGCCGTACAAAATCACCGGCCCTGCAATCGTAAAGATCTTACATCCGATGCCGAAAATCTGCCCCTCTTTCTGAAACTCGATGGCCGGAGCCGCCACACCGTTCGCGAAACCGGTGATCGGCACCAGCGCCCCCGCACCGCCCCAGTTCGCGACGGACGGATATATGTTCAGTCCGGTCAGCACCACCGAGAGCAGAATCAGGAGCATACTGCACCAGCTCCCGGCTGTCTCCTTCTCCATACCGTAGCTTACGCAGGTATTTAAAATAAACTGCCCGATGATGCAGATGATTCCCCCCGTCACAAACGCCTTCACCATATTCCACCACAGATTGTGTGTCGGCGTGACCTGTTTTACATAATCATTATATTTCTGCTGCTGACGCTCTTTCTTCTCATCCATACCATATCCTCCTGTCTTTTTCTGACCTATAGTATGCGTCATCTCCGCAGAACTATGCACCGCGCCGGCTTCCTTCCGGCGTTTTTACGCCAGACCGGCCGGCCCTCTGCTGCGCTTACACCCCTTCCTATACCTTCCAGAGCCGCTGCTCCTGCACACCCATGAGAAAAAGCTCCTTCATCTGTCCGTCATACTCCTCCGACGGGCAGTATCCGGACAGAAGCGCGCACAGATAATCCGTCCGCTCATCCCCTTTTTCTATATTTGTAATCACATCGGCAGCAGCTTCCGCAAGCTCCTTCGGGCGGAGTTCTTCGTCCAGAGACAGACCCGCAAGCTTTGCCGCAAGTCCCGCCGCATAATAAAATTCGTAATTTCCCGTCAGCACGGATTTCTGCATCTTACATTTGAGTATGACGCTCTGGCGCGCGATTGAAGTGACCATCCGGATTCTCCTTTATTGTTTCCTTATTTTGAGTTTCGGTATCCTGATAGTTTACCCCGCAGCGGCCGCCGCGTCAATCCGTTTTATGCGGCCGGCTCACTGCACCGTCATTTTCCCGATGAAAAACCAAAGCGAACCCGCGCATTTTCCGAGCGCCATCATAACCATGACCCAGGAGAGCCCCTCCTTTAAGCCGGACCGGCGGAACATGATCGGAAATGTATTGATAATCTCTGCGAGCGCCACCGCGATACAACCGACGAAAATCCCCGCCGAGATCCCGTACAGGCACAAAAACAGCGGGCCGAGCGGGAAACGCAGACCGGGGAATACCGATGCCAGATTCCCGAAAATCCCGCCGAGGATCACCGCGTTTTCGAAATGCATCGTCTCCGCCGCCCGGTTGCATTTTCCGATCATCCGCGGAATCACACCGATCGCAATCAGAAACGCAAAGGTACCCGCCGAGACGGCAAACCCCGCCGCGGCGCCGCAAAGTCCCAGGAACATATGCCTAACTAACATCAATGCTGTGCCCCTTTCTCTCCGCATTCTCAATAAACGCCGTATCAATATCCTGCTCGTATTTGCGCATTTCCACCTGAATCGGCGTCGGATCCGGCGTGATCTTTTTATGTCCCACATGATTAAAAAAGATCAGGATTCCAAGCGCCATACCCACGCTGTAGCAGATCTCAAGCTCCGTCACGCCGTCAGACGCCGATCCCGTCACCTGCTGGTAAAATTTCGAAAAAACGTCTGTCACGCCGACATCATTGTTAAATGCCATGATGGTAAACGCCGCCCCGAAAAAGATGATGATACAGAGCACCGTCGTTTTGACTGCGTCCACCCACCCGGGTTTCTGAGGGTTCGGGAGATACTCAATGATAAAATCGCTCTCCCCTTCGTTTGAAATCGTAAGCCCCGGATACTCCTCATGGATCTGCTCGATGATCTTTAACACGGAAAACACTTTCATCACCGGCTTCTGTTTTCGCGGATTCATGGCATCCTCAAACGTATAGATCTTCTTCTGCTTTAACTGACGCACAATGGCCGGATCGGCACATTCCAGCTTCGCGATATCCGAGAGCTTTACATGCCGGTCCGTCACAATGGTATTCTGAGCCGTTTTCAGATATAACGTTTCTCCCGCACTCATACTGCCGTCCCGGCTTTCTGCGTGAATTCCCGCTGTACCAGCGTCCCCTCCGCCGGTATCTTATCCTGTTTTCCCTGTGACACATAGATCAGAATCCCGCAGATAAACGCCGCCGCAATCAGACCGATCAGATATGCTCTGTATTTTTTACAATTCATACGCTTCCCCTTTCCCGTTTTTCCGATTTATACTGGTTATTGTTTCTATTTTCACAAATATTATGTATCTGATTGCATTTTACCGGAAAACGTGATACGTTTGATTTCTGAAAACCATATGAAAACAGAAAGGGCAGACCAGATGGCAGTGACAAAGGAAATACTCGCTCTCGCCGTTGAGATGGGCGATCTTCTGCTGCGCAACGGCGCAGAGGTATACCGTGTGGAGGATACCGTCATGCATATTTTAAATGCTTACGAGATCCATGACTATGATGTCTATGTGCTCTCAAACGGAATTTTCGCAAGCGCCAACGAAGACCGGGAGGACGCGTGCAGCATGATCCGCCACGTCCCGCTCGGCGCGACGCATTTAGGACGCATCGCCGCGTTAAACCAGCTCTCCAGGGAGATCTGTTCCCACGAGTGCTCTCTCCCGCAGGCATGGGAACGGCTTGACGCCTGTAAGAATATCCCTTATAACAAAACGGGGATCCGGCTGTTTTTCTGCGGGCTCGGCTGCGCGTGCTTCGGCTATCTCTTCGGAGGAGGGCCGCTCGACGCCGTCACCGCCTTTTTCACCGGGTTTATGCTGCAGATCTTTTTGGACGCACTCGGACGCTCGAAAAGCTCGAAGTTCATCAAAAACATTCTCGGCAGCGCCCTGGTCACGCTGCTTGCACTTCTTGTCATGCTGCTTAAGCTCCCTGTCCACTATGACAAAGTAATCATCGGCAGCATTATGCCCCTGGTTCCGGGAATCGCACTCACCACATCGATCCGTGATCTTTTCAACGGCGACTATTTATCGGGCGCGATTCATATGATCGACGCGGTACTGACCGCTTTTTGTATCGCTGTGGGGGTCGGCACGGTGATCACCGTGTTCCGCACTCTGATGGGAGGAGGACTGTTTGCATGATCCTGCAATTTGTTATCTGTATCTTTGCAACGATTTCGTTTGCCGTACTCTTTACCGCGCCGAAATCCGAACTGATCTCCTGCGGACTCTGCGGGGCAATCGGCTGGATGGTCTATCTGGGCTGTCTGAACTTAGACACCGGCACCACGATCGCAAATCTGCTCGCGACCCTGGCTCTCACGCTGCTGGCCAGGACGATTTCCGCCCTGCACAAAATGCCGGTGACCGTGTATCTGATCTCCGGCATCTTTCCGCTGGTGCCGGGCGCCGGCATCTACTATACGTCATACTACTTCATCATGAATGAGATGGCGGAATGCTCGAAAGCCGGGATGGACACCGTCAAGGTGGCCGGTGCGATCGTGCTCGGCATCGTGTTCGGTTTCGCGATTCCTCAGAGTTTGTTTAACCGGCTGCCTTATCTTAAGCGCGGACAAAAGCATACCGTGTAAAAGCCCGTAACCGGGCTTTTACATCATATCGTCCTCCTGAGCCGCCTTGGCCTCCTTAATCGCCTCATTCAGCTGGAGCATCTTGGCGTCTAACATCGACACGATATCCGAGCACTCTCTTAAGTCCCTGCTGATATAGGCCGGGGCGTTGCCCTCGAACTTGTAATAAATCTTATGCTCGAGGCTCGCCCAGAAATCCATCGCCATCGTCCGGATCTGAATCTCCACCTTTGTATCGATCGTGTATTCCGACAGAAACACCGGAACCGTCACCAGCATGTGGTAACTCTTGTAGCCGCTTTCCTTCGGATGCCTGATGTAATCCTTTACGGATATGACAGTCAGGTCATTCTGTTTTCCGAGCATCTCGGACAATTTATAGATATCCGACGTAAACGAACATACAATCCGGATCCCCGCGATATCATTCACATAGTTTACCATGTTGTTAATTGATGATTCATAGCCGTAGCGCTTCAGTTTTTTCACAATGCTTCTCGGTGTCTTAATTCTTGATTTAATATACTCGATCGGATTATACTGATGCACCTGCTGAAATTCGTCGTTTAAAATCTCAACCTTTGTCCTGACCTTTTTCAACGCCGAATTATACAGAAAGGTGATCGTATTCCAGCTGTCAACCCCCTCTCCCAATGAAAATCCGCTTAATGTGAACTCCTTATCCATACAATTCCTCCAGACAACGGACCTCACGCTCTGCACCGTGCCTTCGCAACGGCAGCAGGCTGTCACGGGCCGTTCTTATGTTACGAAACGGATCTGTCTGCATGCAGACAGATGCTCACAACATAATTATAGCACATTTTATGAAATTTGTGGATTTTTCCACAAATCTTTATGAAATATTAACAATTACGGAAAACAGCCCCGGATTTTCATTCCCGCGGGGCCTCTGAGGCTTTAATCCTCTTCGATCACATGCATTTCCAGGAAATCAAACGGGACCTGCTCGATAAAGCTGTCCTGGCGGAAACGTGTCTTCGCATGCCGCTTAAATTCACTGACATTCGAATCCAGCCAGATCGGCTTTCCCAGGTCAAATTCCAGGCACACCTCATCGAGCGCCCGGAATATTTTGTGCGTCCTCGTATCCTCTGACTCGTCCGTGACCGTCGTGTCCTTAAGCAGACGATTGTCCTTTATCAGCTTAAACCAAATCCGCATGTCTCTCTCCCTGCCTTCCTCCGCAGTGTCTTCTCTGCCTCGCCGCTTCATACATCAGCAGCGCCGCTGATACCGCCGCATTTAACGACTCCGCACATCCCTCCATCGGGATCTTAATCCGCTCATCCGCCAGTCCGGCTGTCTCCGCGGTAAGCCCGTTTCCTTCATTTCCGATCAGAAAAGCGGTTCCCTCCCGGTAAGACGGCTCATCGTAGGACAGTGTGCCCTTAAGATGCGCGGCGTATACGGTAATCCCGTGTTTCTTTACCTCGCGGACCGCTGCCGCAAAATCCTCCGCCACGTAATACGGTACCCGGTAAATACTGCCCATCGTCGAGCGCACCGTCTTCGGGTGAAACAGATCCACGGTCGTCTGATCCATAAGAATCCCCGTGATCCCCGCACACTCCCCGGTTCGAAGCATGGTGCCGAGGTTTCCCGGATCCTGGATCCCCTCGAGCGCCAGAAGATGCGTCCGGCTGCCGCACAAAAGATCCGCGAGATCATACCGCGGCATTTTCACAACGCCGAGTATCCCCTGAGGTGTCAGCGTGTCCGAAATGCTTTTAAACACCGGGTCGGAAACCACCTCATACCGCCGGTCCCGCAGCAGCTCTTCCGCCGCGGGATCGCTCCGAAAGCTCTCCGAGACATAAACCTGCACCAGTTCCTCCGCCGGCGCCTCTTTGCACATCTTCTTTCCCTCCACGACAAAAAGCCCCTCTTCCCGTCTGACCCGCGCTTTTTTCATCAGATGAGAAATATGCTTCATCTGTCTGCTTCCCGTACTCGTAATCATGCTTCGCTCCGTATCCAGCCGTCTCCCGCCTGACCTCGTCACGCTTCCCCTGCCGGCTCATGATGTATAAAACCCCGCGAACCTGGATCCGCGGGGTTAAATCCTGATATAATATTTACCAAAGAAATCGGATCTATACCGAAAGATTTTTGCTGATCTGGAACTGATACTCCGAGATCTCCTTCTCCATCGCAAGCGCCTCATCGATATCAAAATCGCGGAACTCCCCGTGCAGGTAACCGACCACACGGTTTGTCTTTCCCTCGCAGAGCAGATCGACCGCCATCGCTCCCATGGTGGACGCGTACACACGGTCTTTGCAGGTCGGGCTTCCGCCGCGCTGCATGTGCCCTAAAATCGTCGCTCTCGTCTCAACGCCGGTCGCCGCCTCGATCCGCTTGGCCATGCTCGCGGAATGTCCGATCCCCTCCGCATTGATAATGATATAGTGCTGCTTCCCTTTCTTACGGCTCTCTATGATATGATTTACGATCTTCTGCTCGTCATAATCGTACTTCTCCGGCAGCAGAATGTCCTCCGCGCCGTTCGCAATCCCGCACCACAGCGCGATGTAACCGGCTCCGCGCCCCATCACCTCGATGATGCTGCAGCGCTCATGCGACGTCGAGGTATCACGCACCTTGTCGATGGCCTCCATGGCCGTATTCACCGCGGTGTCAAAACCGATCGTATACTCCGTACATGCGATGTCAAGGTCGATCGTCCCCGGAAGCCCGATCGTATTGATCCCGTGCGCCGCAAGTTTCTGCGCTCCACGGAACGAGCCGTCTCCGCCGATCACGATCATCCCGTCAATCCCGTGCTTTTTGCAGATCTCTGCACCGGCCTGCTGCCCCTCCGGCGTCGTAAACTCCATGCATCGCGCTGTCTGGAGAATCGTACCTCCCCGCTGTATGGTATCGGACACATCCTTTGCCCGCATATCTATGATCTCTTCCTGCAAAAGGCCCGCATAGCCTCTCTTGATGCCTTTTACTATTTTTCCTTTTACGATCGCCTCACGAACCACTGCCCGGATCGCCGCATTCATTCCCGGCGCATCTCCGCCGCTGGTAAGCACGCCAATCGTATTGATCTCTTTTGACATATGTCCATCCTCCTGCATTTCCGTCCTCTTAACCTCTTTCATTTTAATCTCTTTGTCCGCGCTTTTCAATGTTCTTTTCTACAACTTTTACATTTTTTTTGCCGAGATAGTTAGTTAAATTGTTCACAATCTCCCCGCTGATCCGGATATTGTGGTTTCCGGACAGTCGTTTTATCGCTTTGATCGACGAGATGTAGATGACCACCCCGTCCGTTCCGTCGGAATCGTGCAGCATGGAATAAAGCTCCTGCTCCTTTGCCAGAAACTCCTCCTTTGTCTCAAACTGCAGCCAGAGCTCCTGCTTTGTCTCGTCAAACGAGTACATGCGCTCACAGATCAGCTTGCCGTTTTTATCCTCCTCGACGGACGCCCGGCCGCGGATAAAGACTTTTTCGTCCTCACTCAGCAGATGGTGATATTTCTCATAATCCCGCGGGAATACGATAATCTCTAACGTCCCGAACAGATCCTCAATCGTCAGAAATGCCATCGTCTGATTGTTTTTTGTATATTTGATCGTCTTTTCCGTGATCATTCCGCCCACGATGACGGACTGCCCGTCCGTCACTTTTATCTCTTTTGTCTCCTCGTCAAGAAGAAAATCACTGGTGAGAGCGCTGATGTTCTTTTTCCATTTTTCCTCGTACTCCTCGAGCGGGTGGCCGCTTAAGTAGATGCCCAGCACCTCTTTTTCGTATCCCAGAAGGACTTCCTTGCGGTACTCCTCCACCGCCGGATACTGGATCACATACGCCTTTTTTTCTTCCTCGTCCACCAGATCAAACAGGCTCATCTGCCCCGCCAGCGACTTCTTTTTTTCATTGTTCTGGCTGTCGATCAGCGCGCCGTGCACCAACATCATCTGCTGACGGTTTGCGTCAAGACAGTCTAATGCCCCTGCCTTGATCAGGTTTTCCACGATCCTCTTATTCACCTCGCGGCCCGCCGCCCGCTCGATGAAGCTCTGCAGCGTCCGGTACTTCCCGTTTGCGTTCCTTTCCTCTAAGATCGCGTCAACGACCGGGCGGCCGACGCTTTTGATCGCGTACAGTCCGTAGCGAATCCCGTCCGCGGTCGAGGAAAAGCGCCCCTCCCCCTCATTGACATCCGGCGGGAGCACCTTAATCCCCATCTGGCGACAGCTGTAGATATACTCCGACACCTTCCTGGGATTATCGATCACGGAGGTCATCAGCGCTGCCATAAACTCCACCGGATAGTAAAATTTCAGATACGCCGTCTGATACGCGACCACAGCGTATGCGGCCGCATGGGATTTATTAAATGCATATTTCGCAAAATCCACCATCGAATCGTAAATGCTGTTCGCGACATCCTCCCGGATCCCGTTTCCGATACAGCCCCGAATCCCCTGCTCCTTGTTTCCATAGACAAAATTCTGCCGCTCTGCGTCGATGATATACTGTTTTTTCTTGCTCATGGCGCGGCGGATATTATCGGCCTGTCCCATCGTATAGCCCGCCAGGTTCTGCACGATCTGCATGACCTGCTCCTGATAGACGATACATCCGTAGGTCGCCTCCAGAATCGGCTCGAGCTCCTTACAGGCATAAGTGATACTGCCGGGTTCGTTTTTTCCTCTGATATATTTCGGGATAAAATCCATCGGCCCCGGACGGTAGAGGGAAATCCCTGCGATCACATCCTCTAAGCTCCCCGGCTTTAACTCCTTCATGAAGTTTTTCATCCCGGCGCTCTCAAGCTGAAATATCCCGTCGCACCGCCCTGTCCCGATCGATCCGAGTACCTTTTTATCCTCATAATCGATGCGGTCCATATCCAGCTTTATTCCGTGATTTTTTTCCACGAGATCCGCCGCGTCCTTAATCACCGTTAAGGTGCGCAGTCCCAGGAAATCCATTTTTAACAGACCAAGTTCCTCGATCGTCGTCATTGTAAACTGGGTCGTGATCGTACCGTCGGACGCTCTTGAGAGCGGCACATACTCGTCCATCGCCTGCTCGGAAATCACCACGCCCGCCGCGTGCATGGAGGTGTGGCGGGGCAGTCCCTCTAAGCGCTTTGCCATATCGATGAGCGTGCGCACCGTCTCGTCGGATTCGTACATGGCGCGCAGCTCCGGGTTTAAAACCAGCGCTTTTTCAATCGTGATATTCGGCTCATTCGGAATATTTTTCGCGATCCCGTCGCAGAAATTGTACGGCAGATCCATCACGCGTCCGACGTCGCGGATCACCCCGCGCGCCGCTAACGTACCGAAGGTGACGATCTGCGTCACGCAGTCTTTTCCGTATTTTTCCACCACATAATCAATGACCTCGCCTCGCCGCTCAAAGCAGAAGTCGATGTCGATATCCGGCATCGTCACACGCTCCGGATTTAAAAACCGCTCGAACAGCAGACTGTAGCGGATCGGATCGATATTCGTGATCCCGATGCTGTAAGAGACCAGGCTTCCCGCAGCGCTCCCCCGCCCCGGCCCCACCGGTATATCGTTCATCCGCGCATAATTGATAAAATCCCACACGATCAGAAAATAATCCACATATCCCATCCGCTGTATCACGGAAAGCTCATAATCCAGCTGCGGAAGCAGTGCCTCGTGCGTATCCGGGTAACGCCGGATCAGTCCCTCATGGCAGAGCTTATTCAGATAGCCCCAGGCATCGTAGCCCGCCGGCACGTCATAGTGCGGGAGCTTCGTGACGCCGAACTCAATCTCCACCTGACAGCGGTCCGCGATCTTCTGCGTATTGGAAATCGCCTGCAGCGCATAGGGAAAAAGCGCTTTCATCTCCTCTTCCGACTTAACGAAATACTGTCCGCCCTCATAGCGCATCCGGTTCTCGTCGGAAAGCTTTTTTCCGGTCTGAAGGCACAAAAGGATGTCGTGTGCCTCCCAGTCCTTTGCATCCGTATAATGAACGTCATTTGTCGCAACCAGTTCGATGCCGGTCTCCTGGCTCATGCGCAAAAGCTGCGTGTTGACGGTCCGCTGTTCCGGGATGCCGTGATCCTGGAGCTCCAGAAAGAAGTTTCCTTTTCCGAAGCAGCTCTCATAGCGGAGCGCAACCTTCTTCGCATCCTCGTACATACCGCGGACCAGATAGCGCTGCACCTCCCCGGCCAGACAGGCGCTCAGCGCGATAATGCCCTCGTGATATTCCTCAAGCACCTCCATGTCCACGCGCGGCCGGTAGTAATATCCCTCCACAAAGCCTTTGGAGACAATCTTCATCAGGTTCTGATAGCCTGTGTTGTTTTCCGCCAGAAGTACCAGGTGATAATAACGGTCATCCCCGTGGGATGCCTCTCTGTCAAACCGGGAATTCGGCGCGACATAGACCTCACAGCCTAAAACGGGCAGAATCCCTGCTTCTTTGGCGGCTTTGTAAAACTCGATCACACCGAACATCACGCCGTGATCCGTGATCGCCGCCGCCGTCATGCCGAGCTCCTTCACCCTGTTTACATATTCTTTGATTTTGTTGGAACCGTCCAGAAGACTGTACTCCGTGTGGACGTGCAGATGGGCAAATGACATGTGGGACTCCCTCGCTTTCTGCGGCGCCGGCCGCAGGTCTGTCACAAACCGCCGGCGGCGCCATGGTAAAATACACTGTAATCAGTGTAACCGCTTTTTCAGAAATTTGCAAGGGAAACTCCTGACACAAAAACCCCGCGGGAAACGTTCCGAAGATCTGTTTCCCGCGGAGCTGAACTTCTATTTACCGAACCGATGCCGTCAGACTCTGACCGTCCGCATCGATCACGATCGTATCGCCCGCCCTCACCCGGTCCGCAAGGATCAGCTTTGCGGAGAGCGTCTCCACGTGCTTCTGCAGGAAACGCTTCAGCGGTCTCGCACCGTATACCGGGTCGTAGCCGTGATCCGTGATATACTGTTTTGCCGCTTCCGTCAGCTCTACCGACACCTCGCGGTCGATGAGACGCTTATTGAGGTCCTTCATCAGCAGCGTGATAATATTCGAAATATCGCTTTTTGTCAGCGGCTTAAAGAGAATGATCTCGTCGAGCCGGTTTAAAAACTCCGGACGGAAGCTGGCGCGCAGTTCGTTCATGACCGCCTCCTCGCAGTCCGGGCGGATATCGCCGTTTTCATCGATTCCCTCTAAAAGATGCATTGAGCCGAGATTGGAGGTCATGATGATAATCGTATTTTTAAAATCGACCGTCCGTCCCTGCGAATCCGTGATCCGCCCGTCGTCGAGCACCTGTAAGAGCACGTTAAAGACATCCGGGTGCGCCTTCTCCACCTCGTCAAAAAGCACGACGGAATACGGCTTGCGGCGCACCGCCTCGGTCAGCTGGCCGCCCTCGTCGTAGCCCACGTATCCGGGAGGCGCCCCGATCAGACGGGAGACGGAATACTTCTCCATATACTCGCTCATGTCGAGACGCACCATATTCGACTCGTCGTCAAACAGGCTGGCCGCCAGGGCCTTGGCCAGTTCCGTCTTTCCGACGCCGGTCGGCCCGAGAAACAGAAACGATCCGATCGGCTTGCCCGGATCCTTAATCCCTGCCTTTGAGCGGATGATCGCCTCCGTCACCTTCGTCACACCCTCGTCCTGCCCGATCACGCGGCGGTGCAGCTCGTCGTCCAGATGCAGTGTCTTATTCCGCTCGCTCTCGGTCAGCTTCGCCACCGGGATCCCCGTCCAGCGCGAGATGATCCGCGCGATCTCCTCCTCGCTGACATTTTCGTGCACCAGGGAGAGTTCTTTCTGCTTTACGGCCTCCTCCTCAACTGCAAGCTGTTTTTCTAACGCCGGCAGTCTGCCGTACTGCAGCTCCGCGGCTTTTTCCAGGTCGTAATTCTGCTGCGCCAGCTTGATTTCGCTGCGCACCGTCTCCATCTCCTCGCGGAGCTTCTGCACTTTTTCTACAGACGTCTTCTCATTCTCCCACTGCGCCCTGCGGGTGTTAAACGCGTCCCGCAGCTCGGCCAGCTCCTTCTGCAGATTTGCCAGACGATCCTGGCTGAGACGGTCCGTCTCCTTCTTTAACGCCGTCTCCTCGATCTCCATCTGCATCACACGCCGGTTCAGCTCGTCTAACTCCGTCGGCATCGAATCCAGCTCCGTCTTGATCAGGGCGCACGCCTCGTCGACCAGGTCGATCGCCTTATCCGGCAGAAACCGGTCCGAGATATAGCGGTTTGAAAGCACTGCCGCGGAAACCAGCGCGGAATCCGTGATCTTCACGCCGTGGAAGACCTCGTAGCGCTCCTTTAACCCGCGCAGGATCGAGATCGTATCCTCCACCGTCGGCTCATCCACCAGTACCGGCTGGAACCGCCGCTCCAGCGCGGCGTCCTTCTCGATATATTCCCTGTATTCGTCAAGCGTCGTCGCGCCGATACAGTGCAGCTCGCCGCGCGCAAGCATGGGCTTTAACAGCTGTCCCGCATCCATGGCGCCGTCGGTCTTTCCCGCGCCGACGATCGTGTGCAGCTCATCGATAAACAGGATGATCTGTCCGTCGGAGCTTTTCACCTCGTCGAGCACGGCTTTTAACCGCTCCTCGAACTCGCCCCGGTACTTTGCCCCGGCGATCAGCGCTCCCATATCGAGTGCAAACAGCCGCTTATCCTTTAATCCCTCCGGCACATCACCCTTCACGATCCGCTGCGCCAGCCCCTCGACGACAGCCGTCTTCCCGACGCCCGGTTCCCCGATCAGCACCGGGTTGTTCTTCGTCTTTCGCGAGAGGATGCGCACCACGTTTCGGATCTCGTCGTCACGCCCGATCACCGGATCCAGCTTCTGATTCCGCGCGCGCTCCACCATATCGTAACCGTATTTTTCCAGCGTATCGTAAGTCGCCTCCGGGTTGTCGGAGGTCACACGCTGGTTGCCGCGCACCGTGGAAAGGGCCTGCAGAAACCGCTCCCTGGTGATCCCGTATTCCTTAAAAATCTCCCGCATCGCCCGGTTCGGGTATTTTAAAAGCGCAAGGAACAGATGCTCGACGGAGACATATTCATCCCCCATCTGCTTCGCCTCATCCTCCGCATGAATCAGCACCTTGTTCAGCTCCTGCCCGATAAAAACCTTCCCTCCGGACACCTTCGTGCGGGCGGCCAGATGGCGCTCGGCGTTGCCGGTAAAATGCTCCTTCTGAATCTCCATCTTCTCTATCAGCTTCGGGATCAGGCCGTCCTCCTGGCGGAGCAGCGCCGCGAGCAGATGCTCCTGCTCGATCTCCTGATTGCCATATTCGTAGGCAAGCTTTTCACAGTCGTTGATCGCCTCCACGGACTTTTGTGTAAACTTCTGAATGTTCATAGCAACCTCCATTCCGAAGCGATTTATCGCGCAGGAACGCAAGTCGAATATCAGATTCGACTTTGCGATCCAAATTTGTGACGCTTCGGCACAAATTTGCCTGTGAAAATCAGCCATCAGGATGATTTTTCACAGTATACCCCGCTTTCCTGCCAGAGATTGCTCCGGCAGCCAAAGAATACCGTGTGATAATCACAGTATGCGCACACGATCTTCCATGTATCCCTGTTACAGAATTTGTTATAACACGAATTGTTAGCACTGTCAAGTAGTGAGTGCTAAAATTGTGTGAAAATTTTATAAAGTGCTGATTCTATGCGGTTTCCAATGGGTATCTGTTTCTATCTTACCCATTTTGACATACGATTGACATATTTTTTCTTCTGACATACAAAATCCATCGCCGATATTGCCGACGGTGGATTCCTGCTTAAAAATTGTGCATGTAAAAAGGCTGTTGCAAAATATGCAACAGCCTCTGATCACACTCTCTACAGTACCAGTGACGGCGCAGAATACGTTCTCGCCGCGAGTTCGCTATCGAGCATATACAGGCTCTTCGGGTCATCGCCGAACAGCTCAAACTTCTTTACAAGACCGTCCGCGTTGGTCTCCTCCTCACCCTGCTCCTTTACGAACCAGTCGAGGAACTGCATCGTGCGGAAATCCTTCACCTCATACGCAGCCGCATAGATCGTATGTATCAGCTCCGTCACATAGCGCTCATGCTTTAATCCCTCGCTGAGCACCGCCTTCGCGCTCTTAAGCGCAACCGCCGGCTTCTCAATCGTCTCAAGCGTAATCTTCTCGCCGTTATTCTGCAGATACTGGATAAACAGCATCGCATGATCGCGCTCCTCCTGCGCCTGCACCCGGTACCAGCTGCCAAAGCCGTCCAGGCCCTGGTCATAATAATAATTCGAAAAATCCAGATACAGATAAGCGGAGTAAAATTCCTTATTTACCTGCTGATTCAGCAGCGCAACAACCTTCTGATCTAACATTATTTTTCCTCCTGAATTCTTTTGTGTTTCATTTACATCCGGCTTATCGTATCACGATTCTGTCCCTTCGTCAACCCCGGCTTTGCCGCCTCATCCGCGGGCGACGGCGGCGGTTTTTCGGCCCGCTACGGCTTTGCCGCCTCATCCGCGGGCGACGGCGACGGTTTTTCGGCCCGCTGCGGCTTTGCCGCCTCATCCGCGGGCGACGGCGGCGGTTTTTCGGCCCGCTACGGCTTTGCCGCCTCATCCGCGGGCGACGGCGACGGTTTTTCGGCCCGCTGCGGCTTTGACCTGCCCTAACCTTCCGCACCGCGCAGCCGCTCGATGAGCGCTTCTCTCGAAAAGCCGTACATGCACACGATTGTAATCAGAAGCGGCGTTAAAACAAGCACGCCGGTATAGGCAAATGCAAACCCGGTCGGGAAGCGGAATTCCATGTAAAAGGCGCCGATGTCGTAAAGCATACTGCTGAGCGCATATCCGCACAGTGTCCCGACAGTCATGGTGACTCCGATCGTCAGAAACGCTAACAGCAGGCTCTCCCCGAGAAGCATGGTACGGATCTGCCTTTTTCCCATGCCGATGGATTCGAGCATGGCAATCTCCTGCTTTCTTGTGACTATATTTGTAATCATCGTATTCATCATGCTCAGGATACTGAACATCATAATAAAAATTGCCAGACCGCTGATCGCCCCGAACAGCTGATCCGCATCCTGTTTATAGACAATCCTGCGCTCCTTTAGCGTCTCTAACGCCAGCTCCGGCTTTTCACTGATCAGCTCCGCGAGTTTTTCTCCGACGGCCTCCTCCTTCTCCGCCTCAGTCGACACGAGAAGGTTCCCATTCAGGCTCGGATACGATACCAATCTTAAGGCCGCCTGCTCCGGCATAAGAAACCAGCCCTCTCCGGTCATATGATCCAGCGTATACTGCCTGTTTAAAATGCCGAGAATCACCATCTCCTTTTCCGTCATTTTACTGCCGTCATAATAATGAAACAAAAGCGTATCCCCCGGTTCAAATCCCCAGCCGTACACCTCCTTTACCAGATCATTATCGACCACAAGCACATAATCGCCGCTCATCAGCTTATCACAGTCCGCACTTCCCGCTTCCAGATATGCCCCGAGGTTCCGGCTCTCCTCACCGGTCATCAGGCTGATACTGTCATCGGTCCCGTATTCATCCCGGTTCGGAACATCAAACTGAATCCCGAGACATTTGATTCCCGTCACCTGTTTCACCCCGTCCCAGGATAACAGCTCCTGTATGAGCTCATCTCCCAGCGGCACATCCGCCTGCAGGCCGCTCAGCCCATATTCACTCAGCTCAATGGCCGACACCGGGTAATGAATCCGAAATTCCGCTTCCGCAAAATAACCCTGCCTCGCAAATTTCTCCTTATCATACGATGACATATAAGTAGCCGCCGTCATAAATAAAATCCCGCCGAGTCCGAGGGAGCACATCGTGATCACTGCCTTCTTTTTATTTTTGGAAAAATTCATGACGCCAAGGCCAAAAGGCGTCAGACTCCGGCACAATTTTTTATTCACGGCCTGTTTCATTCCGTCCTGCGGCACGTAGCGCAGCGCCTCCATCGGAGAGACAAGCGACGCGATCCGCGCCGGTCTGCGGACAGAGAGCATAGTGACTGCATAAACCGTCACAAACACGGCTGCTGCCACCAGGATCGTATTTTTCAGGTCAAATCCGTCCGGAATCAGAACGCCCCCGCCGATTATGCCGATCAGAACCCCGGCAGGCGCTGACCGGAAAAACAGCATCCTGCCCTCACGGGAGACAAATCGTTTCATCTGCTTTTTCGTCATGCCAACGGTGCGCAGCTGACCGAACTGATGGATTCTTCCGATCACTGAGAGATAGAATACCCCGTAAATCACAAAAACGGCTGCGAGAAGAATGACAAGCCCTGTCAGACCGTAAACGCTGACCGACTGCATATCGACGGAAAGCGTATCCAGAAATGACCGGGACGGATTCACATTTTTCCGCTCGATTCCGGCGTCCGCGCCGATCTGATACATCACCTCCCTGCATTCATCAGCCGACATCGTTTCCGCACCGCATAATTTCGCATGCACCTCATACGCCGCATCCTTTAGCTGGCTGCCCTCCCTGGCATAATCCTCTGAAACATACACCGAAAACTGCTTTGCCGCATCAGAGCTTTTCAGAATCCCGGTCACGGTAAAGGTCTCCGTATTTCCGTCATAAAACGTAAAGGTCACCTCGCTCCCGACCTGCAGTCTGATGCCCATTTTGTCCGACAGCGCCGCCGGAACGGCGATTTCCTGTTTTCCTTCCGGCATCCTCCCGCTCTCTAACTCACCGGTTCTGATCTGATCCGACAGCTCATTCACATAAAACGGCATCACGTCAAACCCGTCCATCCCGGAGAGGATTCCCTGCTTTACCCGGATCTGACACGCAATCCGTTCATCCTCCTCCAGAAGCTTTAGCTGCTGATCCGTCAGATTGTAATAGCTCACCTGCTGCCGGTGGGAAAGCTCCGCTTTCGTCTTCTGCTTCTGTCCCGCGGCAAACATGAGGATCGCCGTCAGCAGGGCGGATGCCAGGATGATTGTTATCATGATAAACAGATTGCGCATACGGCTCTGTCTCAGACTCTCTTTTGCCATCAGAGCGATCATCTTTTCAGCTGTTTTTTTATCCCTGCGTTTCATCGTTCTCCTCCTGCGCACATATTTTTCCGTCCTCAATGCGGATCCGTTTATCCGCTTTTTCTGCGATTTGGGGGTTGTGCGTGATCATGACAATCGTCTGATGAAACGTTTCACTTGTCCTTTTCAAAAGGTCAATTACCTTATCGCTCGTCGCACTGTCCAGATTGCCGGTCGGTTCATCCGCCAGGATAATCGCCGGCTTCGAAATCAGCGCCCGTGCGATCGCCACCCGCTGCTGCTGGCCACCCGAGAGATGGCTGGGGTAGTTCGCCAGCTTCTGATCCAGTTCCAGGAAACGAACCACTTCCTGCAAAAGCGTTTTATCCTCCTGCCTTCCGTCCAGCCGGACAGGAAGTACAATATTCTCATATGCCGTCAGGTAGGGGATGAGGTTATAATTCTGAAAAATAAAGCCGATCCTGCGCCTGCGGAATACGGTGAGCTGATCCTCTGTCATCTCCCCGATATTTTTCTGCTCCACCAGGACACTGCCTTCCGTGGGCGTATCCAGCCCTCCAAGCAGGTTCAGCAGCGTCGATTTCCCGCTGCCGGAGGTTCCGATAATGGCTGCAAACTGCCCTTCTTCCACAGATACATTCACATCGTCGAGCGCTTTTACCAGGCTTTCATCCCTTCCGTAATATTTTTTCAGATGCCGTGTCTTTAAGATCATGCCAAATCCTCCCCGTATCTTTTCCTTTTTGCCGCATTATACCGGATCAGAAAAAAACAAACAATAAGCGGTGTGAATTCTAACATTCACACCGCTTATTTTAATAATAATATGCATCTTTATAATTTCCGCCGTCCCCGATAAATCTGCTGTCCTTTCCGTTCGCAGAGAATGTCAGATCCAGCCGGTTCCAGCTGTCTGCGCTCACCTCATAGCCGACCGTCACCCAGCCGGTCTCCTCCGTGTAAAACATATTCCATGCATGGTAGAGATCATCCGGAGACACATAGCCAAACACCATCTTCACCGGAATCCCCTGGCTGCGCAGCATCGCCGCCGCCAGAGACGCGTAGTCAAAACAGATTCCCTTTCCGGTGGCAAGCGTCTCGTCCGGATCCGGCAGATAACCGCTCTTTACCGTCGCCGCAAGCTCCCTGTCATACGTGACCTCCTCACAGATGTAGTCATATATATTCTCCACCACGCCAAGCCGGCTCTCCTCTGATCCGGCAAGCTCCGCTGCCTTTTTCACACAGTCTGACTCCGCATCGTAGCTGACATAATCGCTCGGCCGCAAAAACGGCTCAAACTCACTCTGAAGCTTCACGTCACAGTCCGCCGTATAAACCACCGCATATTTTCCCTCCGCCACTTTCTCGAGCACACGGAAGGTGTAACGCCCGTCCCCGCTCTGGATCGGAAAGACCGATGGCGTTCCGTCCCCGGACATATCGTAATTGTAAGTGACCTCTCCTTTGATCACCTGAAACTTGAGCCTCACACCGGAATAGGCTAAAACCGCCACATAACCGTATTCCGTCGCCGAGAGATCAAGCTTCACCTGTTCGTTCCCCTGCGCCTGATCCGCATGAAAGGAAGCATCTGCGCAGCCGTTCTTCTCCGCGCCCTGATCCGCAGTGTTCTCTTCGCCTGTAGTCTGTCCCGCAGACACAATCTGTCCGCTCCCCGCGGCGCACAGCATCAGAGCCAATGCACAGCAGATGATTCTGATTCGTCGCATATTTCTCTCCCCGTATCGTCCGCCCGGCCGGTCGCATATCTGATTTTCTGTGTTTTTGCTTCTCTGCAGGGATCCCTCAGTCCTGCTGTTTCGCATCTGTTTTATCATCCCAGGCCGGCTCCTCCCCCGCATCCTCGGGTTCACTCACCGTATCCACCGCGCTCTCGATTAACTTGATCATCTCCCAGATCGAGCGGAAATGGATCGTCCGGTTCTGCTCCATCCATGTGACATGTCCCTGCCAGCTGCTGTTCTGCCGGTGCTGTACCCGGATGATAAATGTTCCGAGATCCCCATGCCTGCTTAACAATTCATCGTCGCTCATCACTCTCTGCCCCCCGCATCTGATTTCAACTCCCGGTTTCTCCTTCGCAAACGTGCGGCTGTTTGTCGTTGGATGCGGGAATCTGATCTCATCAAAAAAATGTTCCAGTTGGAAAATCAGCTGTACCTCATTCACAAACGACAACGGCCCGCTGCAGTATGCATGATAAAATCTTCCCGCCATCTGCTGTTTCTCAAAATGATCCACACACACCACCACGCCGTTCGGCGTACCGATATACCACTGAGAATTTGCCATGAATCTAACCTTCCTACCGTTTCTCCTGCTCGCAGATCACGCTGTTTACATAATACTGCACCCCCGTTCTCTGCCGTCCCACAATAAAATGATAATTGATCCTCCGCTGGACCACCTCACAATTCTCACGGGTCGTATTGATTAAAAGCACCAGATACTGGCCCTTTCCATACCGGTTGACCGCATCGCTGTGCCGGACTGACCGGCAGATCGCCTCCCCCAGACGCTCGGAAAGCTCCTCCAGCAACCCCCCTTCCTTCATCGGGTTTCCCCTGCCGTCCACCACGGTGCAGAGCATCAGATAGACAGATTGTCCTCCCCGCTCCATGATGCGCTTTACCATATGATAAATCCCCTGAAATACCGGGTATGTACACAGATAGCCTCCGCCCTCCTGCTCCACATTATCCCTGGAGAGCTCCGTCTGGATCGCATCAAGCACCTCATAGCGGTGCTTCATCTGCGTCCCGAGCTTTTCCATCATCTCCATCATCTTTTTTGACGGGCGCAGTCCCTGCTCCTGCATATAAAACTCCACCGTGTCGTCGTAGAGCTTTCTCGCATCATCCAGCCTGCCCATCGCCACGAGCGCTTCCATGGTGACCGTCTCCCAGTCCGAGAGCGGGCTTGTTCCGGACGCGTAAAGTCCGAGCCGTTCCATCTGAAAATAATCCTGCCGTTCCCGCAAAAGCTCCACCGCTTTCTCCACACAGGCGCAGAACATCCCCCGATACCGTCTCGCCTCCTGCGCCGCCCATATCACCCCGGCCTGCGCCGGCAGAAATTCTCCGCGGTAGTAATCGCAGGCTCTCAGATAATCGTCCAGCTTCTGATCCGTATCCTCCTCACTGCCTGCCCGTACGATCAGACGCTCAAATTCCACCGCATCCTCCGCCACAGGAATCTCTTCGGTCCAGTAAAAAACCCCTTTTTTTAATGTAATATAATTGACGTCCGGCAGCCCGGCTTTTTTCAGCTTCTTCTTCGCGTTATAGATCACACTCTGCATCGCATGATGGACGTTACTGATATCACGATCCCCGAACAGAAGATCCTCCAGCTGATTTCTGCTGACCCCCTTCACCGGGTTGTGAAGAAGGATCTGCATCAGATACGTAAACTGTAATTCACCCGACCTCGCACTTCCTGCGATCAGACTGCCGTTCCACCGCATGGAAAATCCGTCAAAGGTTCTGACATACAACACATTATTACATTCTGTCTCAACTGTATT
Organism: uncultured Roseburia sp.; assembly: GCA_910587865.1. Taxonomy (GTDB): domain Bacteria; phylum Bacillota; class Clostridia; order Lachnospirales; family Lachnospiraceae; genus Roseburia. The sequence goes on along the minus strand of CAJUNX010000001.1, from coordinate 64,518 downwards.
CATCGCTGTTTCTCCCGTCTCAGACTCTGTAAAGATCCGCGGATCACAGCCCTGTCTCATCTCTCAGACTCTGTAAAGATCCGCGGATCACAGCCCTGTCTCATCTCTCAGACTCT
>CAJUNX010000001.1:27337-64302 GCA_910587865.1 uncultured Roseburia sp. | reverse complement strand
GTAAAGATCCATGGATTACTCTTTCTCAGATCAGTAGCGGCACAGATCCCCGGATTACTGCCCTCTCAGATCAGTAACAGTACAGATCCGCATAGTTCCCGCCGTCCCCGATAAATTCGCTGTCCTTTCCATTCGCGGCAAACGTCAGATCCAGCCGGTTCCAGCTGTCCCCGCTCACCTGATAGTCCACCGTCACCCAGCCGGTCTCCTCCGTATAAAACATATTCCATGCATGATACAGATCATCCGGCGACACATAGCCGAATATCATTTTTACCGGGATTCCCTGGCTTCGAAGCATCGCCGCGGCAAGCGCCGCATAATCAAAACAAATCCCCTTCCCGCTTGCAAGCGTCTCGTCCGGATCCGGCAGATAGCCGCTCTTTACCGTGGCCGCTTTCTCCCTGTCATACGTCACGCTACTGCATATGTAGTCATATACAGCCGCCACAACGCCGGGTACATCCTCCTCCCCGGCTGCAAGCTCCGCCGCTTTTTTCACGCAGGCGGAATCCATCCGATAATTCACATAATCGCTGGGGCGGAGAAACGGCTCGAATTCACTCTTCAGTGTGACTTCGGCATCTGTCGTGTAAAGTACGGCATATTTCCCTTCCGCAACGCTCTCGAGCACACGAAACGTATAGCTCCCGTCACCGGACTGGATCGGAAAGACCGACGGCTCCCCGGAAGTCAGATCATAATCATAACTTCCGTCGCCCTTTATCACCTGAAACTTCAGTCTGACCTCCGAATCCGCCCGGACTGCCACATAACCGTCGGATATGCCGGAGAGATCGATCTTCGCATTGTCATCTCCCTCCGCCATATCTTCGTGAAAAACCGCTTCCGCAAAGGCAGGCGCCTGATACGGCACGAAATTCTCATCTCTCGCCGCGTCATCTCCCCCGGCTGCCCCGGCCGCCTCACCTTCCATGCCCGAAGGCGAACCGGAAACTCCTGCCGCACCCGAAGACTGCTGTGCCCCAGACTGTCCCACCGCAGACGCATCCCCGCATCCATGCAGAAGCAGCATCGCTGCCGTCAGCAGACAAACTATTCTGTTCCACCGCATTCTCCTGTCACCACCTCCGCCATATGATCAGACCCGTCCCGGCTTCCTTCTCACGAGAGCTCTAATTCTCTGGCTTCCTTCCACGGGGCCTCCGCTCCTCTGACTCTGTTCTCACGGGAGCTCCGCTCCTCCGGCGCTGTCCACCGGAACAAGCTTCCCGTGCAGTACATACCGCGCATTGTCAAACACATACGCGCATGTCGAAAGCACCACATAACGCCCGTCCCCGTCCGGCAGGATCTCCGAAGTAAAATCCGACTGCTTTGCACAGCTGTCCAGGTAGGACAGAAACGCTTCGTCATTCTCATGAAAAATCATATAAGTATCCGCATCCGCCGATGTCGTATAGCCGGCAAACAGATCAATCCTGTAATCCTGCTCCGGCGTCAGAAGCCACATCACCGGATGATCTTCATAATACTCCTGCTTTGCCCACTCGTCAAGACCCGCAAACATCGAACCGTCCCGCATATGATGTCCGTATATGATCGTATTCGCATCCGCAAAGCCCGACCGGTTATTCGCATCCACAAAAATCGATGCCGCGGAACTGCTCTCCCTGATATAATTGTGATGCAGATAAAAGTCGTTGTCCGCTCCCTGCAGCACCGGGTAGTCAATCTTCGTTCCCTCACAGTATATCCATCCGGTCACATCCTCATTCACGGCCGAAAGCCCGGCAAAATCAACGACAATCGGCGCGAGCACTTTTTCCTCTTCTCCCGCCGGCCCTGTCTCCGCCGGCGCTGCAGTCTGAATCCGTGTATAATTCGCTGTGCCCTCGGCGTAGAGCCTGTCGTTTTTCTGATACTGATAAAGCGCGAGCAGGATCGACGCTACGGACCCCAGAAAAATGAGCAGCAGCACGATCATCAGAATCCGTCTGATCTTTTTCCCCATATCTCTCCTTTCCGGCATCCGCGGTTTCTGGCATGTTCTCTGCCTGTGCACCGGATCCCGAATCTTCCGTGAATCTCAAAGGAAAAGATCATCCTCGTCCCCGCCTCTGTCCCGCAATCTTGACGCCAGCATATTGAGCATCACACCGCAGGCTGCAAAGCCGAGCAGATAGATCTTCCCAACCGTACCAGTCAATATTACCATAAGATCCCCCAGTATGGGAATATGGTATTTTACCTGACCGATCAGATTTTCATAGGGAACCGTATTGATATCTTCCGCCTCGTTCGCGTCGCCTTTTGTGACAAACTCACCCTCCACCATCCGGTTCGACATCACGCGGTGCGTCACGACCGAATCGTTGCTCCAGAATGCAATCACATCATTCTCCAGGACATCCTCAGGTGCAGCTGCCGCCACATAAATCACGCTGCCCACCGGAATCTGCGGCTCCATGCTGCCGCTGATCACATGATAGATCTCATATCCCATAAGCCGCGGCGCAGTCAGCGGCAGGCAGAGTGCGATCACTGCCAAAAGAATCAGTATCCCGAATAAATTGCAAAGGGCGGGAATCATCTTCCCTCCCTTTTTTGCATTGCGACGGTTTCCCGCCTGTGTTGTCTGTGTCATTTCTGTGTTTTCCTTTTTTTGTAAAATACCAAAAACCACAGGCCAACGCCTGTCGCTGCCGCCAGAATGATTGCCGCTGTGATCCGTCCCGCCAGCGGGATCGTCCGAAACAGCATCATGGCATCCGCTACGATAGCGATCTCCTTATTTTTTCCGTTCCCGTCTTCCTCACCGGAAGCTAACGGCACCGGCGCATTTTCATCAATGTCAAAGATATCATCCGGCTCTGTCAGCGGCACATCATTGTCTCCGACATCTACCAGATTATCATCCGCCCCGTCCGCTGCTCCGCCGTCTGCGTCCGCTCCGCCGCCCGCTGCTCCGCCGTCTGCGTCCGCTCCGCCGTCTGCGTCCGCTCCGCCGTCCGCATCCGCTCCGCCGCCTTCACCGCCTCCTGCTTCGGCTCCGCCGCCCGCTGCTCCGCCGTCTGCGTCCGCTCCGCCCGGAGTCGTACCGCCCGGCGTTCCTCCCGCCGGAACCGGTGTGTATACAAATGTAAACACATTCTCCGCCGCATTGGCCGTAAGCGTTTTGGTCAGATTATAAGCCTGCGGCTGATAATTCTCCATATACTGATAAGCAATCACCGGCTTATCGCCGACATTGCCGTAATACGTCTCACTCGGCGCGAGCGCATTGCCCGCAGCGTCCACATAATGAATCGTATAAGCCACGGCATCGTTGAGCAGTCCGTAATTTACCACATAATCCTGATCGCCCTCCACGATAAAAGATGCGATCTGTTCTTTTCCGCTCTCACGGATTCCCTTGATATAATACTTGGAATCGTCATTGAGCTTTACCAGCTTCTGATTGAAGCTGAACCGCTCCCCGTACTGTAATCCGGAATATACGATCACATCGCTGCCGTTAATCGTTCCCTGCTGTCCGGAATAAATGCGGATCGTATAGGTGTAAGCCGTGCGCCCGGATGCCTGCGCCGGTACAGGAGCGGTACATACCGCTGTCACAAACAGAATTCCTGCGAGCAGCAGCGCCGCTGATAAAGACAAACGTCTGATCCTGGCTCTAAGCGTTTTCATGCTGCACAGCCTCCTTCCTGCCGTTTTTCTCCTCCCGATTCTTCTTCATGCCGTAGATGCCGAGGAACAGAAGCAGAAGCCCGCTGCCTCCCATCGCCAGAAAATACGGGAGCAGCCGCAGTTCATCTCCGGTCCGGACGATGTCTGTCCGCTCGTCACTCCTTGTTCTCGGATTGTCATTCGGCGTCACCGACGGGTTTTCATTTAACTCCACCGCAAAATTCATCTGCAGATCCGCCAGCGTATCCTGGTAATCATTGCCCTGAGTCTCACCGTCGAGCGCAATCTCAAGCGTAATCTTTCCGCTCTGTCCCTTTGTGAGCGTATCCAGATAAAAGAAATCCTCCAGCGCATCCGTCGCCGCATGCAGACCTTCCCCCGCCGCGCTGACCGAATCACCTCCGATCGTATCGCTGCTAAAAAGCGTGCTGACCACGCCGCTCTTATCCGTGTAAGTCAGAATATACGTATACGCACCGCCGCTGGTTCCACCGTTTGCGCTCCGGTCCTCCAGGGAATAGAGTACCTTGTTTGTCATATACCAGTCTGTCGCCGTCTCGTTCGCATTGGACAGATTCATCGTAAAAATAATATTATCACCGGGCTGCAGACCTCCCACTGCCTCGTTTAAGTCCGCTGTCCGGAAGTTGCTTTCCATTTTCTTCTCACCGGTAAACGTCACCCTCCAGTCAGAATTTCCGTAAAAGGTCTCCGCGCTGACCGACTGCGTCATGCCGAAAGTCAGACAGAGAATCAGGAGCAAAGCCATCCATATTCTTTTCATGCTGTTTTCCTCCTCAATTCAGCCGCAGCGTTCCATCTGTGCCAACCGTGGCCTTACGGCCCCACGCACTCCAGATCGCATCCTCCGCATTGTGCGTCTGCACGGCATTTACTTCCACCTCAACCTGAAAACGGACACCGTCATAATCATAGGTCGTTGTAATCGTCGTATATTTTCCGTCCTTTTTCTCCGTCTGCGTCACCTTCGCGGTGATTCCGTTCTCCACCTTCAGCCTGTCGGAAAACGGAAGCGTCACAGCCCCCGGCGCCACCGGGCGGTCATAATAAAGCACGGTACGCTCCGCAGTCGCCGACGCTTCGTCAGCCACCCACCCGTTTCCGATATTGACCAGATTTAAATTGATCAGATCCGGCGAAAGCTCCTGCAGCTTGTCGCCGTTTTCGTCCGTCCAGTATTTATAAATATTCACGCGCACATACTGATCAATCGATCCGCTGTTTGTCACGGAAAGCTCCTCCTGGTACACCTTTCCGATCTGAAATTTTTCTCCTTCGCCAAGCATATTCTCAAGGAGAACGCCTGTCGTCTCATTCCAGCTGCCGTTCGACTTATCGCTGTAGTCACGCCAGGAAACCTTCTCTCCGTTTTCCAGCAGCGTCACACCGATGTTCTGCATCTGAACACGCGAGGTGTACGTCTGTGAATAATAGGTCAGCGCCGCGCGTGCACTGCCGATTGTGCTTCCCAAAAGCAGCACCGCCGCCACTGCAAAGAGTCCGATACTGATGACCGGTATCCTGCTTTTTTTTCTCTGCTTTTTCATCAGACGGCACCCCCTTCCCGCGCGGATGCAGCTGCCTTGAATGCGTCATTCGCGCCCGGCGCCTGATTCTGACCCGCCGTCAGATTGTCCGGCAGTGTAATAAGCTGCGCCGCGAGCGGATCAAATGTCATCGTCCAGTCTGCATACGGATTGCCGTCGTCATCATAGCGCACCGGCGTATATTCATAAATAACCGTCACATTAAAGCTGGCCTCATCCGTGCCCTCCGGGATGTTTTCGATCTTCACGAGAAGCTCCTCTGATCTCTCTCCCGGATTTAAGATATCGCTGTAATAATAAAATCCGTCCTGATTGCCGTTTGGCGCCCACTTTCCGCCTGCGGAGCTGTAATTCAGCTGATAGATGCTCCCGCTGTAAGCTCTCGCTCTCACATACACCGGCTGCGAATCCTCCTCGTTGGAGATCGTCACGCGCTTCGTCCAGTTTGAAAAGCTCTCGTCAATATGCGTGCGCGTCTGATCCCCCAGTTCAATCGTATAACCGCCTTTTGCCTGTGTATAAGTTGTAAAATATGCCAGTGCCTCTCCGATTCCTGCCGGCAGTATCAGCAGCAGCGCAAGGATTGCCAGGCAGATATTCAGTTTTTTCATCTCCCATGCCCTCCTTTATTCGTTCGCTGTGCCGTTCGTCTGATCTGCGTCATTCCCTGCGTCCGGAACGCTCCCGCTGTCCGGGTTCGTACTCCCCGAAACGGATCCGCTGCCCGGATCTTCCCCTGTTCCGGGAATTGTCTCATTGTCCGTCAGCTGTGACCAGCTCCAGCTTCCGCCCGCCGTATTGCCGTCACCGGCCGAATCCCCGCCGGCGCCTCCGCCGATCTCCGACTCCACATAGCCGAAATGATTCGTGATGCCGTAGCCGCCGTTCTGACGTCTGTCATAATCATTTGTAAATTCCACATGTGCCAGTGTGTCCACCTCTATCACCACATGCTGCTCCCGATCCGTCACCAGCTCGTAACTCGCTCCCGTATAAACCTCGGTCACCGTCACATGTGTGCCCACCGGAATATTGTCAATCTGCACCCGCTTTTCTCCCGGCGCGCTGAAGGCCAGCGTCACCTCGTCGCTGTAAACCAGATTGCCGGCATCATCCGTCCCCTCTATGAGAAAGACAAAGACAGCGTCACTTGATGTTTCATAAGTTAAAAGTGTCTTTAATATTTCCAAAGAGCCGAACCGTTTCTCGCGTTCCGGCTTTAAGGTGATCGTGACATCATCCTTCCACGGCCCGTACTCCGTCGCTGTGCCCGCCACACCGTCAATCGGATCCTTGCCGGGAACCGTCACCAGCTCCGGCAGAAAGGTATACGTATACTCCGCCGTATCCGCCGTCGTCACGATATTGCGTTCCCCCGCATCCGTCGTGACGGTCCTGACATAGCCCGTCGCATCTTTTGCCCTGGCGATGACGAGATAAAGCCCCGGTTCCAGGTCGGCGATCTTCTCACCCGCTCTGCCGGTCCGGTACACCGGCTGATTCCCGGCCGGATCCGGCGTCTCCATACACTCACCCGCCAGCGCGATCGCCGCCGCCATCTGCGACTGCTCTCTCCACCCGTCATTGTCGATATCGCGGTCAATCGCAAGCGTCTGGTAAGCATCCAGCAATTCATACGTGTAGCTGTCATAGCCGTCCTCTTTTTCCATAGCGGCTACTTTATAAAGATCGATTTCCAAAGTGATCGTCGCGAGATCCTCTTTCATGCCGGCATCCTGCGCTCCGTCACCTTCTGCCGGTCCCGGATCCCCGCATGGTTCCACCGTCAGAGAGCCGGGTTTTCCGGCAGCTCCGGCCTCCGCAGCATTCGGTATCAGCGGCAGCAGCAGTATCATCCCAAGCGCAATGGTCAGCGCGGTCGCCGGCCGCAGCCATTTCTTTTTCATGAACCGTCCCCCCTCTCGTCATTCTTCTTACGAATCTCTTCCAACAGCTCCTGTCCGGATTTTTTCGGACCTCTTCTGCGATGATAAATCAGCATCAGTATCAGCAGCAGAAACAGCAGCGGTATCCCGACGGCAGGAATCACAACATAATTCGGTATCCGCACTGCCTCGGCGGACACCACGACATCTCCGGACAGATTATCGATCCGGTGTCCGCGGACCAGCATCCGGTGAGTGTTGATCCCGTAGGGCGTACAGGTTACCAGGGTACAGTAATCCTTTCCCTCCTCGATCGCCATGTCGTCGGTCTCCTCCGGCAGGACGATACGGATCTGGTCAACCAGGTAAGTCACCGTCTGATCAAGAACGGTGACGGTAAAAATATCTCCTTCCACAATCCGGTCCAGATCGGAAAACAGCTTTGCGCTCGGCAGACCGCGATGACCGGATAATACGGCATGGGTACGTTCTCCGCCGATCGGAAGAGAAGAACCCGGAATATGGCCGACAGCGATCTGCAGCACGGATTCCTCCACACTGTGATAGATGGGAAGATTCACATTGATCGCCGGGATCTGTATGTAACCCATAATGCCGGTGCCGGTAATGTCGAGCGTACTCTCATATTTCGCGTACTCTTCCTCCGACAGACTGAATCTCACACCGTTGGCAAGCGATTCATTATACGCTGCCGCCTCCTCAAGCATCACTTCCCGTTCATCACCGGACAGGTTTTCCACCGCCTCGTTATATCCCGCAATTGCCTGCGTGGCGTGCATGGAATTCCACCAGTCGCTGACCGTCGGATAGGAAAGGATTCCAACGCCGGCCAGCATGATGATCACCAAAATCATCGTCGAAAGCGACGGGCCGCGCTTCTTCTTTTTTTTCTTCTTCCCCGGCTCTTTTTTTTCTTCCGCTTTCTGTTCGTTCTGCTTTAATTCTTTCTTTATCTCTTCTCTCGCTTCCTTTTTCCTGTCCTTCATAGGTTTCCCCACAATCATTCTAAGACGGTCTTCCTCCGTCTGCTGACGTCCGCCGGATTTCCTGTATCTGCGTAATAAATCCGTTGCTCACCGCACACCACGGGAAGGTGTCAGCCTGTGCGGCACAACCGGGGACGGAGCCTCCCGTCCCCGGAGCATATGTCTGTGTACTTCCAAGCCATAGGCTTCCTAAGTAAATCTTATCTCAGTATATCGCTTCTCTTACTCGGCTTTCATGCGCTTCTTGGTTACTAACAGAACGCCTGCAGCCACTACCAGGATACCGCCGATCACATAGAAGATCGTCGTACCGATACCACCGGTGGAGGGAAGGAGGGAACCGGACTTGTTCTCAACCTCTACCTTAGCAACCTCTTCGCCATTCGCCGTGACATTACCATTTTCATCGATTACAACCTTCACCGGCTTATCCAGCTCGTTGTAGCCGTCCGGAGATTTCGTCTCGGTCAGATAATACGTATCCGAATCTAATCCCTGCAGAATAAATTGACCTGTCGCATCTGTCACAATTGTTGTGATAACGCCCTCTGCCGTCGGATCCTCTGCCACCTGATAAATCGGAATTCCACCCTCAGTTGTTGTTCCCTTGGCTATGAATTTGATCGGCTCAGAACCGTCTTCGTTCTTACTCAGCGTGAATTCAGCTTCCGCCAGCGGTGATTTTTCTTCGCCATCTAAAACATATTTTAATACCCCAAACTTCCAGGTAAACGTCTCTGTCACACTCGGTGTCGTCTCAAACTCATTATTCTCGCCATAGGTCAGCTTACTTTCATTCGGGTTTGCCCCGGCGATCACAGCATTCTCATTTAAGGTCGCCGTATAGCTGATCACAATTGAATCATTTTCAACCAATGCATCGCAGAAAGCTTTTACAAATACTACCTCAAATGTACAGTTATCCCCGACTGCATCACCGGTCAGCACCGTGTAATCTGCCGCGTCAACCGCCTCTCCGTTTAAGGTAATCCCGGTCACCTCGCCGAAGGTCAGTCCGTCAGACATTTTATCGTGGAAGATATAATTCTGCGCGCCTTCCTGTGCGGTAATCGTGCTTCGGAAGTTTACCGTCTGTCCGATATCAGCATCATCTTTTGAACCATAATTGCCATTGGAATCCTCTTCCACCTCTTTTTCATTTGTCGGTTCCTGGTTCTTATCCGCAATATTTACATCCGGATTTGTGGTATTCAGAGAACATAAGGTACCTACCGTGGAATCTAACAGATAATAGCCCAGCGGCAGTCCCTCCACTTTAATTTCCTTTACACCTTCTCCTGCCTCCTCGGTCGTTTTTACCGGAGTAATGGCATTCGCTTTTGCATAAGCCAGCGCTTCCTTTGCCAGTGCCGCTGCCGCCGCATCACCCACGCCCTCTTTCCAGGTTACGTAGCCGGTGTCAGAAATATCTACATAATTCTGCCCTGGTGCTCCCTCTGCAAAGAAGCCGCTCCATGCAGCATTTACTTTGTAAGAGTACAGGTTTTTGTCTGCATTATAGCTTTCCAGGTCAAATATTCTGTAAATGTTATAGACTGCACCTTCCTTGACATCCTTGATCGTAATGGATCCTGTCTCCTGCGGATCTGCTGCCTCGGCTGCAAATACCGTCGTGCCCATGGCCAGAACCATCACCATTGCCAGCAGCAGGCTGGCCAGTTTTTTGATTCGTTTCATAATCACATTCTCCTTTTCTTTATGATTTTTATGTCTGGATCTGTGCGTTTCGCATCTGATCCATGTTCCATTCAGTTCTAAGAAGCCTTTTTGAACCTCCTTTCCCTGAATTTCTTTTTATACATAAGACCTGCGCCGCTTAAAATACAGAAGACGCCTGCCATAGTATATGGTGTTGTACCGCTGCCTCCGGTTTCCGGCAGCTCATAAGCGTGATATTTGTTGTTATAATGTACGACACTGGTGTCCTTCTGCGGAATGGAGCCGTCTGCCACCTTATCCGTCTCCAGATTATCACCTTTTTCCGCTCCATCCACCGTTATATCCGTAAAATAGTGGATTTCGCTTTCCTCCGCCGTCCCGTCGACAATCGTCAGCGCTGTATCACTCTCCACAATTTCATACTTGCTTCCCTGCGGAAGATATCGGATGATGATATATTCACCGTTTTTCAGTGTGAATTCTCCTCCGTTCCATATCACCAGATCATGCCCGATGATGTTATTCTCCTTATCATACTTCGTGTAGGAATAATCATCCGGCAGACGGTTTCCATCTGCTCCTTTTAACCGAATCGTAAAGTAAAATTCATCCCCGTTATCGACCACTTCCGAACCGGTACTGGTGATTTTGGTAACCGTCTTTTCAACTCTCAGCTGTCCGTAATCCTTTGTCGAGGTCTCGGGCGTCACAACCGTCACGGACGGCAATGTAAACTGCATCCAGCAGGTCGAACCGGAAGCGCCGCGCTCGGTGTAGAAAAAGCTCAGCCGGTATTTTCCGATTCCTTCTTCGCCTTTCTTCAGGTAATCCCAAAGATCCACATATTCACCTACAGAAGAATGGACTCCGCCGATATCACAGACCAGTTTGGAATCTGAGAGGTTCCCATTGTCATCCACTTTGCTTAAGAATACCCACATGTCATCATCACCGAAAAACATGTACTCTAACGGTCCCACATAATCGCCTGACAATTCAAAATCAACTTCATACGACATGCCAAAGAAACTGTTGTGATCCAGCCCGTCATCGCTGATCGGTAAATTATCCCAGTCTCCTGGGCCAAATTTTTGTGTCTTGGTATTTGCACCCCCCTTTGTTCTGCCAAACAGCATATCCTGATTGTCAGTTATCCCATCCATCGGCCAGAAATTGTTTGTCCATATATTATAGTGTACCTTTCCATTATCATAGCTCGGATGATTAAATTTATGAAGATTCGCTGCACTGATCCTATCTCCAGTCACAGAGGTAAGTGTATATGTATCCCCGTTCCTCTTAAAATGAAGATCCGAAGGATACTGATATTTTCCGATCGGTTCTGTTGTGGGCCCGAAAAGTTTCGGGGCATCAATGCCTGCGGAAAACACCGGATTTCCATCCGTCCCCAGGCCGCTTACCAGGCCAAACGTACATCCCGCAAATGATGTATAAGGATCACCGTCTGTTTTTCTGTTTCCTGCATTCAGTTTATTCCCATTCCAAAGGTTTTCTCCATAATCGGTTCCGCAGTTTTTATTTCCAAATGCATATTTTACACCGCTTCCGCTATAATTGCCATCCGAGTTGATCCCATAATGTTTTGTATCCATTATCTTCACATTGCCTGATGTCTGATAACCATCACTGATATCATAATCATAGAGGGCTCCGTTAAATACAGAGTCATCATTTGTCGTGATATCATACACCAGCCGGATCGTTGCATTCTTATTGATCAGGATATAGCCGCTTCCCTCTCCCGCCGACAGTTCGCGGTTGGTAAAATGAATATCCGGGCTGTATGGATATACCTTCCAGTTGTCTGGATTCGTATCTTTTGACGCCTCACAGATTAACACACGTTCCTCGTCCTCGCTAAATTCTTCCCCTTTATCCGTTTCGTAGCATGCCTGTGTGTGAGTATGAAACTCCGGCTTCATCACCCAGATTTCTTTCAATTCATACCCGACATTATCCACCAGCGCGTCAAAGTAATTGATGCTCGGAGCCTTGATATACTGGAACTCCCTCCCTGCATATACTTCCATCAGTTCGTCTTCCATCTGAACATTTCCACTTGCATCCAGACAGATTTGTGTCGTGGAAAGCGAAAGATTTCCATTCTGCGGCAGGTGTGCGCCATTGTCCGTGTGCGTATTGATCACATCCAGACTTGCAGCGCCGCTGTCCGACAGGCGGGAAAGCGTCGCATAATACTGCACTGAAAAATGTGGATTTGCCTGGCTTGCCACACGCACTGCAAAGGTCGGGCTGTTTAACGTGAACCTCATGGTTTCATCCGGAGTCTCTTCACTCAAAACCATAGAATCCAGTTCACTCACCGTAGCCGCGTTCGGCAGCGCGAGAGCAGCGACAATCAGCTCCTCTTCTTCTTCACCCGACTGTGCATTTCCCGGTATTTCCTGCAGCCCATCTGATTCGAAGTCAGATGATCCGTCTGCCGTCTCCTCATTGTCCGCTCCGGTCAGATCTCCGTTCCGGTTATCCTCCGCAGATCCGTCCGATCCCGTCCCCTCATCCGATGTATCGGCATCCGATGTACCCGGATCCGTATCCGCTTTGTTTCCGAAAACAACGGCTTCCTCTTCATTTGCATACAGCGTGCAGGATATTGCCTGCGGAATGGATTCGATGGTGTACTCGCGCAGCGCCCGGGTCGGCGTTATTTTCGCTGTGACCTCACACGCTGACAAATCCAGTTTTGCACCGCCAAATGTCACGGAGTAGGACATGACCTGAACCATCAGAAGATCTGTCGTCTTATCCATGTCATTCATATAAGACAATGCCGTCTGATATTCCTCGGTATTTTCATCCAGTATCTCCAGATGAAATTCCAGTTTCTGGTCTGACAGATCCCCATCGTCTGATCCGGTTTCACCCGCGTCATCCGTCCCCGTCATATCGCCGTTTTGATCTGCATCGGAAGAAACGTTATCTTCCAATTCGACAGACTCTTCTTCTCCTGAAGTTTCTTCCGATTCCGCACCGTTCCCGTTCTGCTCCGTCAGGCCTGTATCCTCTTCCTCAGCCCCTTCGGCTTCGTTTTCAGTAGCCGACTCGTCATCTGCATCCGCCGATTCGTCTGCTGATCCCGTCTTTTTTTTCGTGCTGCTTCGAAACATCTCGCCGTCTTCTCTCGTCGCTTCCCCTTCGATATGAAAGGTAATCTGAAACGCCGCATTCTTATAATCGAAAGTTCTCGAGATATAAATGGAGGAGCTTTCCTCCTCGACGGTTATGGGCTCATCCTGCCCATAACCGATTGCGATTTCAGAAAAGCTCTCCATCTGAAATGTTGTGCTATTATTCTCCGCTCTGCTTCCGTCAAGCTTTTCCGTACCTTCATCCGCAAAGTGAATCACTGTGATCGGGCTTCCGTCCGCCAGACCGTCCTCGTCAAGGAACTGTATCATCAGTGTCACCGGACTCTCCGGCTCGACCTCCACACCGTCTACGTAAAAGCCTACCTTAAGCAGTGCTCTCATGGATGCGTTCTCATTTTCTACCGCTTCCTGATATTCCGCTTCCCGCTGTGCATAATGCTCGCCGTCACTGTCCGGAGTGATCTGCTCCGCGATAAACTCTGCCTCCTCCGGGATATTGGCATCAGCGCTATAGATTGCAGTGATCGTGTAGCCGTCCCCCTGGAAAATACGGGTATATTCGGCCGGCTCCTCATCCTCATCGTCATAGCCGCAGATCAGATTGCCGTCTTCATCATAGCAGCTCTCATCATGAACATGTTTCTTCGCATATCGACAAATCAGTCTGCCCTTCTCATCGTAACAGCTTTCGTCATGTATATGTCCCTCGTCATAGCCGCAGATCAGATTCCCTTCCTCATCGTAGCATTCCTCGCCGTGCACATGATCCTTCACGCCTTCATAGCCGCAGATCAGTTCGCCGTCCTCGTCATAGCAGTATCTGTCATGCTCGTGGTCTTTCGCATCCTCAAAGCCGCAGATCAGCTCGCCGTCCTCGTCATAGCAGCTGATATCATGCTCGTGTGATCTCTCCGTCACATACCCGCAGATCAGTTCGCCGTCCTCGTCGTAGCAGCTGTCATTATGCTCATGCGCTTCAAAGCCGCAGATCAGATTCCCTTCTTTATCATAACACCGGTCAGTGTGTACATGCTCCTCTTCTTCCTCTGGTGCATACTCACAGGTCAGGTTCCCTTCTTCGTCATAACAGCTCTCATCATGTGCATGACCTTCCAGTCCGCAGATCAGATTCCCTTCTTCGTCATAACAGTCGTCTCCGTGTACATGCTCCTCTTCTTTCTCCGGGGCATACTCACAGATCAGGTTCCCCTCCTCGTCATAGCAATTCTCGTCGTGTGCATGACCTTCCAGTCCGCAGATCAGATTCCCTTCTTCGTCATAACAGTCGTCTCCGTGTACATGCTCCTCTTCTTTCTCCGGGGCATACTCACAGATCAGGTTCCCCTCCTCGTCATAGCAATTCTCGTCGTGTGCATGACCTTCCAGTCCACAGATCAGGTTCCCTTCTTCGTCATAACAGTCGTCTCCGTGTACATGCTCCTCTTCTTCCTCCGGGGCATACTCGCAGATCAGGTTCCCTTCTTCGTCATAGCAATTCTCGTCGTGCTCATGTTCTAGCACATCGGTTGTTTCCGTCATTTCTGTCATTTCCGGCGCCTCTGTCGGCTCCGGATTCAGCCCTGCCACTTCATCCCCGGTCAGCTCGATCGTCCGAAAACAGTCTGCGTTATGCATATGCTCGTTCAGTTCAATCAATCCGCACACCAGAAAGCCTTCTGCGCTGCGGCATTCATCGCCATGCGTATGCAAAATATGCTGTTCCTTCCCGCAGACCAGCGTCTCCACCGTCTCATAACAGCTCTCGTCATGCGTATGTCCGGCGCCCTCTTCCATCGCGCAGGTGAGGTTGTCGTTCCAGGCATAGCATTCATTTGCATGCTGATGTTCTTCCAGTCCGCAGACCAGCTGCGGCTCCGCCGGTACGACCGGGACTTCCGCTGCGGGAGCTTCCGCGGATCCTTCTCCCTCCGCTCCCCCTTCTACAGGTTCCGCCGGCGGCGCAGGCTGTACCTCAGGCACACTGTAGCAGCTCTCGTTATGGGTATGTTCCGCAAGAGCGCAGATCACATCTCCCTGCTCTTTTGTATAGCAGCTGTCATCGTGCGTATGCGCCCCGCTCTCTTCCATCCCGCAGATCAGCCTCTGTTCCCTCAGGTAACAGCTGTCGTCATGCGTATGCGCTTCGATCTCCGGCAGCTGGCAGACCAGCACTCCGTTTGCGTCATAGCAGTCCGAATTATGCATATGCAGCACATAGTCCGAATAGAGACAGATCAGTCTGTTCTCTGCGTCAAAACATCCGGCTTCATGTACATGTACCTGCATCTGACATTCAAGCACCTGTTCCTTATGGCTCATTGCCTGCCCCTGTCTGATCAGCACATAAAAGGTCCCGACCGTAACCACAATGGCAAGGCACAGTACGATTGACAGCCAGCGGTGATTGTTACGCCGGTCACGCATGAACTTTGCAGCCTGATCAAAAATCGAGTTTCCCATTTCGCCGCTTCCTTCCTTCAATAAAAATGTATCTGTTTATTTCACTGCTCCCATCTCGCTCAAAGGCCAGACGCGGAACAGAATCCTTCCTACCACCAGCTCGCTCCCGATACATCCGACCGCCGTATTCCTGCTGTCAATCGATGTCGCGCGGTGATCTCCCATCACAAACACCTTTTCATCGGGCACCTGATACGGGAGTGTAATATTACAGTCGCCAAATGCCTTCTCGGAAATATATGGCTCTTCGAGCATCTCGCCGTTGACAAACACATTACCGTCCTCATCTATATCAACCCAGTCTCCGGTGACCGCAATCACCCGCTTTACCAGAATATTGTTGTTATAGTAAAAGGCGATCACATCCCCCGTGGTATAATCGGAACTGTTCATCGCCACCACGATATCTTTATCCTGCAGCGTCTCCGTCATGGATGTCCCGCTGATCTGTAAAACCGGAAACACCAGCACCGCGATGATAACCGCAACCGCAGCCACCACAAGAAGCGAAAATACGGTACTTCGAAGTACGCGCCCATATCTGCTTTTATACTGCTCTTTCTGAAGTTCCGCCTCTATCTGTTCGAGTGTAGGAATCCTGATTTCTTTGCTGTCCATGTCATCCGGTCCCCTTACTTACCTTAATCTGAAATTCCGGATCCTTGCCTGGCGTCCCGCAGGTAATGTCCGGGACAGCTTCACTTTGTCTTTTGGCAGAGGCACCTTTGATTTCGGTACATTGTCTGCCCACTCCGGAATCTCCGGCTCATCTTCCACTTCCGGCCAGTACGGCTTTCCCGTCCTCCCCTGAGGGTCGAGTCTGACTTCAACCACCTCAACCACCCTGGTCTCTTCGGAATCTCCGTCTGCCTTTTTCTCAGCCTCTGTGTCAGGAATCTCCTCCGGCGCAGATGCCGCAGCCGGTGTCTCTGTCTGTATCGGCTCCACCGGACGTGACGGTTCTTCCTTCACTGCGGCAGTCTGCCGGCCGACCGGCGCCGTCAGCCCTGTATTTCCTCCTGTCTTTGCCATACCGGTCCGCGCTGCCGCTGTACCGGACGTATTCCCCTCTGTGTCTATCGATGGCGGCGGCGTTCTCTGCGCCGTCTCCGCATAAATGGCATTTACCAGATTCTTTACCGGCTTCTGCGGAATATTAACCACATTCTTTACTGGTTCTTTCGGCACATCCGCAGTATTTCTTAACGGCTCCTGCGGCACATCCGTAGTTTTTTCCGGTTTCTTAAGTTCGTTCGGGATCACTGCTTTTGCCGTCTGCAATCCGTCTGCGGCCCCGGTATCCGGATTCTCACGTTCATCCGGTATACTTCTCACCGCGTCCTGCGGCACATCCACAATGGTCATCACCGGCATCCGGGACACATACGCTCTGCTCCCTTCCGGTTCTTCGGGCAGATGCAGCGTCCGGGTCAGCACCGGTTCCTGATTCACATATCCTGCCATCTGCTCTCCCTGAAGGAGTCTGATATTGTGCAGGTACTGATCGGCTGCGCGCTGCGCTGCCTCGAAGATTCCGTTCAGCCTTAAGGATGCTTCCGCAATGGATCCGGCATCCGCGAGCTCAATCTCCCGCTTCTTCTTCTCCGCCTGCAGCGAATCTCTCAGCTTATGTATCTGTTCGTCTTTCTGATCCAGGCGCTTTCTCAGGCGCTCGTAATTTTCTTCCAGCTGGTGTAACTGCTCCGTCGTCTCTGTCAGCTGTCCTCTAAGCTCATCCGCTTCCTTTGCCTGTGCGAGCAGCAGCTGTAAGAGCTCCCGCCGTCCCAGCTTATGAAATTCTTTGTCTGTCATGCTACCGGTTCCCCCGCGTCAGATCTCTGCAACAATATATGGTATCTGTACTTTCCTTATTATTATAATAGTACTGGTTCCGGAAAAAATCAACCACCTGTCTCTGCCCGAACGGTATCCTGCAGCGAGTTCTCTGCGACCGCATGACCGGATTCCCGGCAACATGCCTGATCCTCCTTCTGATTTTTCAGCTTACACCCGTATTATAATATGTTGGCAGTCAAAGAAAGGAACAATAAACAGGAATTTTGACGGTATTTTTTGTGATCTTTTCGATGATTTTCTATTACCGTACAAATGTCCGAATCATCCCGCCGACTCGGGCTTTTTTGTATCCGGCATGTTTTGTGCACATTTCCTTGAATTCCACTCTGATACATGCTATCTTTATACATATAATACAGATGTCACGGCATCATTCAGGAGGTAATCATGCGGGAAAAGACAGTTTATCCAGACTATTTTACCCGGGCGGACTATAGAAAGGATTCGCCCGAGGTCACGGAGCGCACGATCGACGCGCTTATCGCTGCAATGACCATCGAAGAAAAGCTCAGTCTGCTCGGAGGCGGAAAAGAACCCGACTGCAAAGGAAAGATCGGAAATGCCGGCTATCAGCCGGGCGTACCCCGGCTCGGGATTCCGGAGGCCGTCATGTACGACGGCCCGGCAGGCGTCACCGGTATTGTGGAGACCACCGGACTGCCCCAGCCGAGCCTGCTCGGCTGTACCTGGGACGACGAGATGGCTTATGATTTCGGCCGTGCCGCGGCTTCCGAGAATGCGGCCTGCTCCGGAAATTATCAGCTTGCTCCCCAGGTGGACACCGTACATACACCTCATTTCGGCCGGAACAAGGACATGAAGAGCGAGGACAGCTATCTCGTCTCCCGCATGTCGGTTGCGGAGACGAAAGGTACGCAGGATCAGAACGTGATCGCCACGGTCAAGCACTATGCAGTCGCCAACACTCCGGCGTCCCCGGCGGGCGGAATCGACAACCGCGTTGATGAGCAGACGCTCCACGAGACCTATCTGCGCCCGTTCGAAGCGTGTATCCGCGAGGGCGGCACGGGCAGCGTCATGACCTCATACAACAAGGTAAACGGCACCTACTCCTCGGATTCGAGGGACTTAAACATCACGATCCTCCGGAATCAGTGGGGATTTCGCGGAAGTCTGATGTCCGACTGGGGTTCGGTTCACACCTTCACGTTAAGCCAGGGAACCGATATCGAGATGCCTCATCCTGCCTATAACGACACCAGCCGCGTGATGAAGCACATCCGCCGCGGCGACCTGACCTGGGACGACATCGATCGCGCCGTCCGCCATGTTCTCTGGGGAATGGCCTCCGTCGGCCTGCTTGGGCTTGTCAGACTCGATGAAAACGGCAGCGTGATGGAAGAGCCGGGACGGACACTGCCGATCCAGATGGAGTGGCGCTATGAGGAGGAAGTGAAAAACGGCCTTTTTGACCGCAACACCGATATCTCCAGGCAGATTTTAAAAGAAGGAATCGTTCTTCTGAAAAATAATGGTGCGCTGCCGCTGACGGAATCCTCCGGGAAGGTCGCACTGATCGGCCTCGGCGCCAAATATCCGGTCTGCGGCCAGATGCAGGAGCGCAGCTACGGCAGACTTTCCGCCATGCTCTCCGGTGCAGAGGCTTATGAACTGGAAACCGGCACGCACGTCACACCGTATCCGGGCATTGATTTCGCGGGCGAGCCGATCCCGGCTGAGTGCCTTTTCCTGGACGCAGATTGTACTACAAATGGCGTCGACCGTCTCTACGGCATCCGTAGCGAGGACCGCAGTCTCGGCGCCTCCGCAAAAGGTCCCGGCGGCATGGGCGCTGCTTTTATGGGCATGGATGCGTTTGACGAGGACGGCGAGCGCGTGAGCGCGATGGTCGGCTCCTGGGAAGAACGCGATGATTCCGGCTTCTCTCCGGAGCAGATCGGCACGCACTGCGCCACGGATCCCTGCATCTGTTTTACGACCGGAACCAAAACCTATCAGAATCCGAAAGAAGGCGGCGGAAATGCATTCCCGACCGGCTCCTACACCTGGAAATCCTTCCTGAGAGCCCCGGAGACCGGCGAATACCGACTGAAGCTGCACTGCATTGGCGGAAATGCGCGTTTCCTGATCCAGATCGACGGCGAGTGGCAGGAAGTCGCGGAAAGCCGCACCCGCGAGAATACCCAGTGGCCCTGGGACACCGTCATCTGTACGCCGACGGGAATGGGCATCAACAGCGCCGTCTTCCATCTGACTGCAGGCACGGTCTATCCGATCCTTATCTATGCCGAACACACGGTCATCGGCAAGGATCTGCAGGTCGCTGCCGCCTGGTCGCTGCCTTCTTTCCTGAAGAGAAATTATGACGAAGCGCTCGCGGCTGCCGCCGAAGCGGACACCATTCTGTTTTACGCGGTAAACAGCGGTGAGAATGAAACCATGTTCTCTTCCTTCGCAAACGGTCCCAGCCCGAAGATCGAGCTCGCCGAGGAACAAACGCAGCTGCTTTCCCGCGTCGCGGACGCAAAGAAACCGGATGCGAGGCTCATCGTCATCCTTCAGACCTCGTCAACGCTGGCCATCGGTTCCTGGGCCGACCGGGCGGACGCCATCATCACCGCCTACCAGGGCGGACAGGAAGGAAGCCGGATGGTGATGCAGGCTGTGACCGGCAAAATCAATCCTTCCGGCAAGCTCGCGCAGACCTGGCCCAGGCGAAGCGAGGACACTCCCGTCACCGACACGCCGGAGCATTTCGCGGAGCGCTACAGCGGCATTCTCCTGGACGGAGAAAAACGAACGCATCTGACGGAAGGCATTTTCTTCGGTTACCGCTGGTATGACAGATACGATATTGAGCCGCTCTATCCGTTCGGCTACGGTTTAAGCTACACCACTTACCGGTATGACAACCTTTCCGTCGCCCCGGACGGCGCAACTTTTATCGTTTCACTGGATGTGACAAACACAGGCTCATGCGCCGGAGACGAGATCGTGCAGGTTTACCTCGGCAAAGCGGAGGTACCCCCGTACGTTCAGATGGCGGAAAAACAGCTGGCCGGTTATCTCCGCGTCAAAGACTTAGCGCCGGGTGAGACGAGGCGCATCACCATTCCCATCGACGAGCGCTCTCTGTACTACTGGGATATCGCTTATCCGCTGCAGAATCGCCCGGACGGCACAAAGGACAAATGGCACCGCGCCGTCGGAACGCGTCAGATTCTCGTGGGCGCCTCCAGCCGCGACATCCGTCTGGCCAAAGAGGTCCATGTAGATGATGTTGGGGGCAGAAGCATCTGACCCCATGATGTCTTCGGATTTCTGAGTGTTTCACACACTCGAAATCCGAAAAACATTCAGATTAAGTTTTGTGTAATATAAAAGAAGCCGCATCGGAGCCTACAGGCCGCCGGTGCAGCTTCTTTTTTTATTTCAGACATTCCTGAAGTACCCGCATACATTCCTTCACGTCAATCGGCTTGGGGATATGCGCATTCATCCCGCACTCAAGACAATGCTGTGCGTCATCCGAAAACGCATCCGCCGTCATTGCGATAATCGGCAGTCCGCTGTCCGGACGATCCAAAGCCCGGATTGCCACCGTCGCGTCATATCCGTTCATGACCGGCATGCGGATATCCATCAGAATCGCGTCATAATAGCCAGGCTCTGATTCCGAGAACATATCCAGACAGATCTTACCATTCTCAGCACGCTCAAGCACAAGTCCCGACACCGAAAGAATCGCGCTTGCGACCTCCCAGTTGATATCCATGTCCTCCGCCAGGAGAATCCGCTTTCCGGTGAAATCAACCTCCTGCTTCTCCGCCTGTTCTGATTTCTGATCCACGCCTTCCACATACTGCTTTAAGCTTTCATATAGTGTGGATTTAAAGAGCGGTTTGGCAATAAAGCCTTCGATGGACAGGCTTGCCTCTTCCTCAATGTCGCTCCAGTCGTACGCCGAGATCAGAAATACCGGAAGCCCCCGTCCCACCCGGTTGCGGATCTCATTGATCGTCTGCATGCCGTCCATACCGGGCATCTTCCAGTCGACCAGCACAAAATGATATCCGTTCCCGGTCCCGAAGTTCTTTTCGATCATCCGAACCGCTTCCATCCCGTCCGTCGTCGCCTCCGCATGAACGCCAAGCTCTTCCAGATTCGCAACTGCGCTGTAGCAGAGCATCTCATTGTCATCTACCACCAGGATATTCCACGGAGGAAGCTTCTGCTCTTCCTCCTCCCCTGCACGCTTCATATCAATGGTAATGTGAAAATCGCTTCCCTCGTCTTTTTTGCTTTTCAGCTCAATCGAGCCGCCCATCATCTCCACGATCTTCTTTGTAATCGCCATTCCGAGTCCGGTCCCGGTGATATGCGCCACCTGCTCCGTCTCTTCCCTGGAGAACGTGTCCCATATTTTCTGCTGAAATTCCTCCGACATTCCGATCCCGGTATCCGTCACCCTAAGGTGCGTCCGCACATAGTCCTCTCCCTTCGGAGATTCCTCCTGATACACGTAAACATTGATTCTCCCGTTCTTCGGAGTAAATTTCACGGCATTGGAGAGAAGGTTTAAAAGCACCTGATTCAGACGAACGCCGTCACAGCAGACGCGTTCCGAGACGATATCCTGAATAAAAATATCAAAATTCTGACTGTGCTCCTTTACCTGCTGCTTCATGATGCTCACGATATCGTCCATCGCATCCCGCAGGGAAATCGGCACGATATTCAGCGTCATCTTGCCGCTCTCAATCTTGGACATATCCAGCACATCATTGATCAGTCCCAGAAGATGCTTGCTGGAGAGCCGGATCTTTCCCAGACAATCCTCCACCCGCACGGAATCTTTAATGTTGCGCAGCGCGATCTCCGTCATTCCGATGATGGCGTTCATCGGTGTGCGGATATCGTGGCTCATGCTGGACAAAAACGCGCTCTTGGCCATATTGGCGCGCTCCGCCTCGTGCCTGGCTGTATCCAGATCCCGCATCTGCTGCTGCGATATCCGGTAATACAGAACAAAAATCGTCGAAAGTGTCACAAGAATCACCAGCGCCGAGGAAATCATGATGGTTATTCGTATCGTATCAAGCCGGGTGATCGATTCGTCAATCACCCCGCTCGGCATAATCGTAATGATGTACCAGTCCGTGTTCTCTGATATGGGGGAACAGAACAGATAATTTTCCACCCCAGACACAAACAGCCGCGCGGAATAATTCTTTCCTTCCTGCATGGCCATCCGCAGCTCCTGCGCATACTTACTGCCGTCCTTTCCTTTTACATCATCCACCACGCATTCGAGCCGCTCAAAATAGCTCTGTGCAAATTCTCCCGTATTGCGAATGACAAAACTTCCGTTCTCGTCAATAATATGAGAATATACCATCCCGTCGTCCGAGCTTAAAAACATGGCTTCGTTCAGATACTCCATCGGAATCCCGATCAGAAGCGCAACGCTCGTCTTACCGCTTTTCATCGGATACCGCGCCGACTTTCCAAGCACAAGTATACGCTCATCCGCTTCATCGCTGCCGCGCAGCACGAGACTGTCCGACCGCTCCAGGGTCGCTTTGACGTGCTCTGTCCCATTCAGCGTGAGATTATTCCCGTATACCTGTTCGTAATTGCCGTCCGCATCCAGAAAACCCAGATTTGTGAAGTTTCTGACCTCGGCACTGATACAGAGCTCATCCGTCACATCCTCGTCATAGCTGTCTGTCGGAGGCGTTCGCATGATAATGCCGTCCACCTGCTGCAGCCTCAGACTGATCAGCGAGCTGAACTTCTGCCTGAGCTGTATGTTCATCTCATCCATGTAAATCCTGCTGATCTCCGAGATTGATTCCTGTGTCTTGTAGCTCATAAACAGCGTCAGCCACAAAAACACCACAATGCAGATCAGAATCATGATACAAAATGTACGCCGGAAAAAAACTGTCTTTTTCTTATCCATCCTGAATCCTCCGGGTATTACACCTTTGCACCATAATACATAACAATATTGAACTTACAGTCCGTAAGCATGGAAAAAATCTCTGAGCTTACACCTCCTTTATCCGTGGAAAGCTCGCTTGTAACAAAGTCGAACTGCAGTTCGTTGTGCTCCCGGTATTTAAAGTAAAGATTGTCAAACGCATCCACCAGCCTGCACATCTGGGTATAGACCGAGATACTGTTTCCGGAAATACGATCCGGGAACCCGCTTCCGTCAAACTTCTCGTGATGGTGCATACACATATCGGAACAGATCTGCACAAAATATTCACAGTGTCTGGAGTTGTTCAGCCTGACGATATCCACTCCCAGTCTCGCATGGCTCTGATACATCTCATTGTCCGTCTCATCGCGCTGCGCCTTCATGGCCGGCAGCATCATAAATCCGATATCACAGAAAAACGCCGCCCGGCTGATGATCTCGATCTGCTCACGGCTCAGATTCGCACCGCTCGTAACCGCCGAATACTTACTCAGCAGAATCTTCATCAGATCCGCCATCCGCTTGTAATGTCCGGAATCTTTTTCCTTTCCCGCATTCGTCAGATATTTTTTGTATGTCTCCTCAAGGCGGGTAATATACTCGCTCGTCTCCGCAATATCCTCCTCCGAGACATCCCGGTAGGAGACAACGCCCATCTTTGCCTTCAGTCTGCGCACCAGCTCCGCTTTGTCAAACGGTTTGCGGATAAATTCGGCGGCATTCAGCTCGACCGCTTTTTCGACATTCTCCTTCGTGGCATCCGCCGTCATCAGAAAGACCGGCAGACCGGTGATCTCATTCTCCTGCATCAGACGCATCACGTCAAACCCGTTCATCACAGGCATGGAAACTTCCATCATCACACCGTCCACTCCCGGCTTCGCGCTCCTGATCATCTCAAGCGCGGCATATCCGTTGTCCGCCTCCAGTACCTGAAATTCGTTGGCAAGTAAATTCTTTAACGTATTCCTGTCCGATTCCGAAGAATCGACAACCAGCAGTTTTTTTAAATCGTCAGCCATATTCTACCTCCGCCCTTATCCCGCAGGCGGAACCTCCTTTACCCGTTAGTCAGAAATCCAGTCTCGCTTTATTATAATGTCCATGGAGGCTTCAAAGGCCTTCATCACCTTTGGATTGAACGCACCGCACTCCCCGTTGTTGATCATCCGCACCGCCGTCTCGTGGTCGAACGCTTTTTTGTAGACGCGCTCCGAAGTCAGCGCATCGTACACATCCGCGATCGCCACGGCCTGAGACCAGACACTGATCTCATCCCCCTTCAGCCCGTCCGGATAGCCTCTGCCGTCCCAGCGCTCGTGATGATGCCGGCAGATATCATAGCTGTAATTATACAGCCCCTGTTCCATAATATCCGGCACTGCCTGCAGGATCTCGCACCCTCTGACCGTATGCTGCTTCATGATCTCAAATTCGTCCTGCGTCAGCCTGCCGGGCTTGTTTAAAATCCCGTCCGGAATCATGATCTTGCCCACATCGTGCAGGATGGAGGACATGCAGATCTTGTCAATTTCCTCCTCCGAAAGATAATACTCCGGAAACATCCCGCTCACCCGCGTCATCAGGATTCTGGTCAGTCCCGAAATACGCTTGACATGCTCTCCGGATTCTCCGTCGCGGAACTCTATCACAGTCGCCAGTGTCTCTACCATGGAGCGGTTCACACGGTTTAACCGCTTGACCTGTTTTGCAACAATGTTCTCAAGCTCATTCCTGTGTTCGTACAGCTCGATCACGTTATTGATCCGGTGGCTTAGGAAATGCGCCATAAACGGCTTCGAGATGATATCCACCGCCCCGAGATGATATCCTTCCAGCAGCATCTCCTGGCTGTTTGCGGCAGTGATAAGAAAGACAGGCATCGTCTGAATCCTGCCGTTTTCATTCATTTTCTGAAGAACCTCAAGACCGTTCATCTCCGGCATAAGCAGATCGAGCAGCACCGCCACGATATTGTCATGCTCCTCCATCACCTCAAGTGCCTGCACGCCGTTTCCGGCTTCCAGAATATGGTAATCGTCCTTAAAAATCTCCGCCAGGATCATGCGGTTAATATCGATATCGTCCACTATCAGTATCGTCTTTTCTTTATCCATGTGCCCCTCCACAGCAACAAACCGTCACTACTGCATATTCTTCCCGATGCATTCGATAATCTGCTTTTGCACCGGCAGAATCTCCGTCAGGGCCGCACGGGCCTCCTCCGGCTTTCCGGCGCGCAGCATATCCGTAATCGTCGTGTATGCGGCATAGACCGGAGTGATCGACAGGTTCCCGGCCGTTCCCTTGATCGCATGTGCCTTCTCCACGAGAGCCTCACAGTCCGCCGGGTCAAAATCCGGTAAAATCTCGTAATTGCCGATGGTCTTTGTAAATGTGCCGAGCAGTCTCGTATAAAGCGCTTCATTGCCGCCCAGACGGTTCATTCCCTCACTTACATTTACTCCCAGTCCTTCCAGTTCTTCAAACAAGCTCATCAGAGACACCTCCTGTATTTTCCATTTTCCCTTCAAAACAAACAATGCCATCCTGCTATTGCCTGACAACATTCAATTTAGTCTATCATATTTTTCCCTGATTTTCAATCATAAGGAAAAAGTTTTATGGAAATCAGACATGCAATCTGTTACAATATATAAAATATCGGCACCTGTACGCCGGCGCAAAAGATGCCGGATCAAAAATGGAGGAATCATGTCAGAAAAACGTATTCAGATTCGACGACTGCTCATCTTTGTACTTCCGTTTCTCAGCGGAACCTACGGCCTGTGGCAGCTCGAACACGAGTCTCTCTGGGATGCGATGTTCCTGAGCATCTGCATGTATCTGATGAACTACGGGGACAGCGCGCCAAACCTGTTCGTGGAAATCGCGCGGTGGAGCGCCCCGCTTATGACTGCCGGTGGGATTGTTCTCGCAATCTCCGCCCTGCGCACCAGGTGGCACAACTACCTGAAATACCTGCGCGGCGGCAGCGTCGCGGTATACGGCGACACGAAGGATACCGACGATGTGCTCGCGGAGCTCGGTTCACGCGGCATCGCGGGCGGCGATTCGTTCGTTGCCGCCAGCCGCTATATCCTTCTCGGCGATGAGACGTTTAACATTTCGTTTTATCAGGCGAACCGCAGACGGCTGGAGGGAAAACCGGTCTGCTTTAAATGCAGCTCCCTGCGGGCGCAGACGTCGATCGGCGGCGACCTGAAGCTTTTTTCTCCGTACGAGACAGCGGCCCGGCTTTTCTGGAAGCAGGCCGGCCTGGCGGAAACGATCCGTCAGAAAGGCAGTGATCTTACCATTGCAGTGATCGGTTTCGGGACGCTCGGGGAAGAGCTGATCACCTGGGGACTTCTCGACAATATTTTTTCTCCGTCACAGAAGCTCTCCTATCATATTTTCGGCGGCGGAACAGAATTTTCCTGTATGCACCATGAGCTTTCGTCCATCACGGATCCCGTATTTTTCCACGACGAGCCCTGGTATGCGTCCGTTCCTCTGTTAAAGGAGACGGACCGCATCGTCGTCTGCGAACAGAAGGAGCAGACTGAGCTTCTGCGCGATCTGCTGTCAACTCTGCCGGGACAGACATTCGACGTCTTCCTCTCCGAGGATACTCCCCTCGAATTTTTCGAGGAGCAGGACCGGCTTCGCGCATTCTGCTGGAAGGATGAGGCGTTAAAGCTTAAGAATTTACTTGAAGATCACCTGATCGAGCTCGCAAAACGCATCAACTTAAGATATGCGCATCTGTATAACGGCGCGGAGGAAACGAATGCGGTCAAAGAGGCGGAATGGAAAAAGCTGGATTCGTTCACACGCTACTCGAATATCAGCTCCGCGGACTATCACGAAATCCGGCTTCAGATGCTTCGGGACTGGAATCTGCCTGCCGATTACGCCGCACTGCCAGAAGACCGGCTGGAGCTGCTCGCCGAGCTGGAGCACATTCGCTGGTGCCGCTACCATTATCTGAACAACTGGCGCTTCGGAATCCCCGAAAACGGCGCTGCGAAGGACAAAAAGAAACGGATTCATCACGACCTGATCCCCTATGACAGGCTGACCGAAGCGGAAAAGCAAAAGGACCGCGAGACGATCCGGACTCTGATGTCCGTGGATGTCAGCGGACTCTGAAGCAAAAACAGCGGTCTTTGACAAAAACAGGCAGGCAGCTTAAAAAGCTGCCTGCCTGTTTTTTACTCTACGGATACGACTTTGTAGTCCTGCGCCTCCACTGTTTTGGTCAGCGTCTCGTCGGAGACCTCTCCCCGCAGGGTGAGCACCGCGGTACCCGTCTCATGGCTGACTACCGCCTCTGCGACTTCCGGAAGCGCTTCTAAGCATTTCTTCACACTCGCCTCACAGTGTCCGCACATCATTCCTTCGATTTTCATGGTTTTTGTCATGGTTTCGTTCTCCTTTTCTTTGTTCTTTCTATCACACAAAGTACCTCCGCAGTCTGCAGATTCCTCTGTCTTCCGACTCACGGCGGATCCCTCCGCCTGTTTTCCCGCCGCGCGGTTCTCCACAGTTTTC
Source organism: uncultured Roseburia sp. (assembly GCA_910587865.1). Lineage (GTDB taxonomy): Bacteria > Bacillota > Clostridia > Lachnospirales > Lachnospiraceae > Roseburia. Next base: position 36,534 of record CAJUNX010000001.1, on the reverse strand, counting down.
TCTGCTTTCTCCGCGGTTTTCTCTGCCTTCCCCGCCGCGCGGTTTTTCGCAGTCTCCTCTGCTTTTCCCGTAGTCCGGTCCCCCGCAATTTCGTCTGCTTTTCCCGCTGCGCGGTTCTCCGCAGTTTTCTCTGCTTTCTCCGCGGTTTTCTCTGCCTTCCCCGCCGCGCGGTTTTTCGCAGTCTCCTCTGCTTTTCCCGTAGTCCGGTCCCCCGCAATTTCGTCTGCTTTTCCCGCTGCGCGGTTCTCCGCAGTTTTCTCTGCTTTCTCCGCTGTCCGGTTTTTCCGCGGCGCAATCCGCCTGTCTTTCGACGCGTCGTGTATGCGGATCAGGTTCAGACGCAGCGCGTTTGTCACCACGCAGAAGCTCGAAAGGCTCATCGCCGCCGCCCCGAACATCGGGTTTAACTGCCAGCCGAACACCGGAATCCAAAGCCCCGCCGCCAGCGGAATTCCGATGACATTGTAGAAAAATGCCCAAAACAGATTCTCGTGTATATTTTTCAGCGTCGCACGACTTAAACGGATCGCCGCCGGAACATCCGAGAGGCTGCTCTTCATCAGAACGACATCCGCCGCATCGATCGCAATATCGGTTCCCGCTCCGATCGCGATCCCGATATCCGCCCTGGTGAGCGCCGGGGCATCGTTGATGCCGTCCCCGACCATCGCAACCTTTCCTTTTTCCTTCAGATCGCGGATCACCTGCTCCTTGCCGTCGGGAAGAACGTCTGCGATGACCTCATCCACACCCGCCTGATCCCCGATGGCCTTTGCCGTCCGCTCGTTGTCCCCGGTGAGCATCACGACGCGGATTCCCATATTCTGGAGCTCCTTTACCGCGCGCGGGCTGTCCTCCCGGATCACATCCGCAACCGCGATCACACCGAGCAGCGCTCCCCCTTTTGCAAAAAGCAGCGGCGTCTTTCCTTCCCCGGAAAATGCCTGCGCCTGCGCGCTTACCGCATCACTCACCGGCACCTGCGTGCGGATAAAGGCAAGACTTCCGCCTACAAGTGTCTCCCCAGCACATACCGCGGTAAGACCATTGCCCGGCAGCGCGGTAAAATCCGTGATCCGGTCCGCCGCGGACGACGGCAATCCGCATCCGGCGCCGCTTTCTGACACCGCTTTCTCTCCGCCCTGCACGGCATCCTCCGGCGAAAGAAACGCTCTCCCGGCGCTGCCTCTCTGCGCTGCCGCAAAAGCCGCTTTCCCGGCACTGCCTCTCTGCGGATCTCTGGCATATTCCAGCACCGCCTTTGCAAGCGGATGCTCGCTCTTTTCCTCGAGCAGCGCCGCATAATATAACAATTCTTCCTCCGATCCGCCTTCCGCAGGCAGCAGATCGGTAACCTTCGGCTCCCCGCTCGTGATCGTCCCCGTCTTATCCAGCGCAACGATCTGCATTTTCCCGGCCTCCTCCAGAGAGACCGCCGTCTTAAACATGATTCCGTTTTTTGCTCCCATGCCGTTTCCGACCATGATCGCAACCGGAGTCGCCAGGCCGAGCGCACAGGGACAGCTGATCACAAGCACGGAAATCCCGCGCGCCAGCGCAAATCCGATGCCGTATCCGGCAATCAGCCATACAATCGTCGTCACAGCTGCCACCGCAATCACCGCGGGGACAAAGACGCCCGATACACGGTCCGCTACTTTCGCGATCGGCGCTTTTGTCGCGGCCGCGTCACTGACCATCCGGATAATCTGCGAGAGCGTCGTGTCCTCGCCGACCCGCGTCGCCTCACAGCGCAGGAAACCGGACTGGTTGACCGTCGCCGCGGAGACCGCGTCGCCCGGCTCCTTATCCACCGGGATGCTCTCACCGGTCAGAGCCGCTTCGTTCACCGCACTGCTGCCCTCCGTCACCACTCCGTCCACCGGGATATTTTCACCCGGCCGCACGAGAAAGATGTCGCCTTTTTTTACCCGGCTGACCGGAACGGTCTGTTCGACGCCGTCCACGAGAATCACTGCTGTTTTGGGCGCGAGCTTCATCAGCCCCCGCAGCGCATCCGTCGTGCGGCCCTTTGAACGCGCCTCAAGCATCTTCCCGACCGTAATCAGCGTCAGGATCATGGCAGCGGACTCAAAGTAAAACTCGTGCATGTATGCCATCGCCCCCTCCGCATCCCCGCGGATCACGGCATCCGACATCGCAAACAGTGCGTAGGTGCTGTACACAAACGCCGCCCCGGCGCCAAGCGCCACCAGCGTATCCATATTCGGCGCCCCGTGTATCAGGCTCTTACATCCGCTGATGAAAAACTTCTGGTTGATCACCATCACCGCCGCAGTCAGCAGCAGCTGCACCAGACCGAGCGCCAGATGATTGCCGGCCAGAGCCTCTGGCGCCGGCCAGCCCCACATCATATGCCCCATCGAGAGGTACATCAGCACGGCCAGAAAGCCGAGTGAGGCATACAGGCGCTTTTTTAACAGCGGCGTCTCATGGTCGGCAAGCATCTCCTCCCCCGCTGCCGCACGGTCTGCCGCGATGCCGTCTGTGACGCCGCCCGCCTTACCGGCGGAACCTTTTTCTGACGCGCCGTAGCCCGCGTTCTCCACCGCCCGAATGATCTCCTGCGCCGACGCCGTGCCCTCCACGCCCATGGAATTTGTCAGAAGGCTGACCGAACAGGACGTCACGCCCGGCACCTTTCCGACCGCCTTCTCCACGCGCGCACTGCAGGCCGCGCAGCTCATCCCGGTCACGTTATATTGTTCCATATGGTTGCTCCTTTCCTATCGCCTCAGGGCTCACGGATCCGAACACTCACGGATTCTTCTCCTCCGACGCGGGCCGGGGGCTGAATGCCTCTCACGATTTCTTTCTCCTCCGACGCGGGCCGGGGGCCAATGTCTCCGCAGATTCTTCTCCTCCGACGCGGGCCGGGGGCCAATGCCTCCGCTGATTCTTCTCCTCCGACGCGGGCCGGGGGCCAATGCCTCCCGCTGATTCTTCTCCTCCGACGCGGGCCGGGGCTGTACGGTTTCCTCCGCTGTCTGCCCGCATTCAGCGCATCAGCTTCTGCAGGGTATGCAGCAGCTCGTCAATCGTCTCGTCCCTTCCCTCTCTGATGTCCTCCGCCACACAGGTGCGGATATGGTTCGCCAGCAGGACTTTGTTAAAGCTGCCAAGCGCCGCCGAAACGGCCGCTACCTGCGTGAGGATCTCCGGGCAGTAGGCATCCCGCTCCACCATCCCGCGGATCCCGCGCACCTGTCCTTCAATGCGGTTCAGGCGGTGGATCAGATCTTTATATTCCTTCTCCGTGCGCTCTTTTGTCCTGTGGCAGCAGCCCTGAGTGTCCGGACCGCATCCGCACTGCTCCTTTTTTTCCGACTCCTGTCCCTCTGACTGTTCCTGATGCTTTAACTCCTGTTTTTCCGGCCGATCTGTCATCGCTCCTCATTTCTGCACGTCCCTCCCGCCTGATTATCCGGGGAACTGCGCGCGTTTCAAACCGTTTCTCCTGTTATGTTTCCCTGTCTGTGATTATTATATACCCCCATGGGGTATATTGCAAGTAAAAAATAAAATGGGGAGACGAAATCGTCTCCCCGGTTTTTCCATACTGTTTATATCACTTACACCGGACGCCTAAATTCTCCCGTCTTTCGGATCCGCAGATCCCCAAGCTTCATCCCGTCCATGGAGAAATAAAGCTTCATGTACTGATTCCCCATCATTCCCCCGAGATCCAGCGACTGGGTCTGCCAGTCTTTGTCCGAGCCGTGGATGTTGAAGGTTCCCTTCAGCTGATTATTGATGAAGATCGATACGGACATCTGGGCAAGCTCCTCGGTCCCCTCTTTTGCGCACATCTGGAGGGACATCTCGAAGAAGCCCGGCGCCTGCACCTGCGTGCCGAACATCTCGCTGTTTCCGCGGTCCGTGCAGACACCGCTCATGTCGAGAACCGTGTCGTCCGCAACCTTATGGTACACCAGATCCTGCGGCATATCATCCGCATCCTCCCGGGCTCCGGTCACGACAAGGTCATCCTCCGGCGTCCTGCCCAGGAAACGGTCCATCACCGGGGAGCGCATCAGCATCCGGCAGATATTCGCCGCGCTGCGCTGGTATTCGCCTCTGGTCGTCCTTCCCTCCGCCATAGCGGCCAGGGAGTCGTCGCCCATCGGGTTTGACGCGGAATCCGGCGTCACCATAAACAGGTCGTTCTGTGCGCGCACCATCACGCCGGTATGCTTCGGAGAGGGTTCTCCTCCCTCCTCGTTCATGTCAGCCCACCAGTCGGTCATCGCGATGCCGTCAAATCCCCACTCACCGCGCAGCACCGTGGTCACGAGGTCATAATTGCCCGCGGTCCAGATTCCGTTTAGCGCACCGTATGTCGTCATGACGGAATATGCGCCGCCGTCCTTTACCGCGATCTCAAAGCCCTTTAAGTAGATCTCGCGCAGCGCGCGCTCCGATACGACTGCATCGGTATTGCGGCGGCGGAACTCCTGGTTGTTCGTCGCATAATGCTTGATCGTCCCGGTCACACCGGCATATCCCATGCCTTTGACCTGTGCTGCCGCCATCGTACCCGTCAGATACGGATCCTCCGAAATATATTCGAAGTTGCGCCCGTTTAACGGATTGCGGTGAATATTGATTCCCGGTCCGAGCAGGGTGTCAACCCGGTTCTTACGAAGCTCCATTCCCTCCGCCTGATACAGCTCCTCCACCAGCGGAAGGTTAAACGTACAGCCGAGCGCCGTCCCGTTCGGAAGTGAGAATGCCCTTGTCCCGCAGTCCATACGGATACCGGACGGCCCGTCCGCGCAGCAGCCGACCGGGATTCCGAAGTGCTTAAGCTGCTCCGTCACACCGCCGAAAGCGCCTGCCGTTCCGGGCGTTACCTTCGGGCTGCACATTCCCTCGCCGCGCACGATGCAGGCGAGATCCTCGTCGGAAAGCTGTGCGAGAAATGCTTCCATCGTGACACGGCCTTCCCGGACGTCCGCAAGTTTATATCCCTGATCGCCGGTGTATGCGATATCTGCCGGACGTCTCTGTGCGATGCGCTCCTTCAGATCAATCGTCCTGGTCGGCGCCTCTTCATACGACAGCGCAAAGCCTTCCCCGTCCTGTACCGGGCGAAACCGCTCAAACTTCTCCGTCGGAGCCAGCACTTCCTCCAGCTGTCCGGTCACAACAGTCGCCGTCACCTCAAACGACGCCGTCTGCACAGCGCTTCTCACATCGGTTCCGATCCAGATCCCGTAGTTTCCGGCCTCGAGCACATAGCAGGATTTGTGGCCGGTGCAGCCGCTGTCGTCATAAGACGCCATGGCGGACTTCGGAACCGTCAGGCTCACGGACGCGGATGCGCCCGGTGCAATGACATCCGTCTTCGCATATGCCTTTAATTCCTTCGCCGGTTTGCCGAGCGCTCCCTGCGGTGCAGAGACATACAGCTGTACGACTTCTTTTCCCGCGGTATTTCCGGTATTTTTCACCGTCACTTCCGCGCAGACCGCATCTTCATCCTCGACAAAGGATGTCATCTCCACGGAAAAATCCGTATAGGAAAGCCCGAACCCGAACGGCCAGAGCACTTTTTCCTTTGCAAAGGTCTCAAAATACCGGTAACCGACGTAGATATCTTCCTGATAAATATTCTTTTTCTCATCCCCGAAATTCTTCGTGGACGGATAATCGGAGATGTCCCCTGCAATGGTGTCCGTGAGCTTTCCGCAGGGAGCGACGGTTCCGTTTAACACATCCAGAACGCCATTGCCGCCTTCCTGACCGCCCTGCCACACATACATGACCGCTGACGGATGACAGCTCTCCACCCACTTCATGTCAATGATATTGCCGACATTTAAGAGAACCGCAACCTTTTCAAATGCACCGCACACTTTTTTGAGCATATCCTCTTCCCGCTCCGTGAGCAGATAGCTTCCCGGCTGCGTCTTTGTATCCTGATCCTCCCCCGCGGTCCGGCCGATCACGACGACCGCCATATCGGACGCGGCGGCGGCATCCGCCACATCGGACTCCGTAAGCGGCATCTCCTCCTGGCTCCACGGCTCCTGGCCCCAGCCGACACCCTTGTCAAACGGATGTTCCTTCACCCATGCGGCATATTTCTCATAGAGCGTCTCATTGATCAGAAGATCCGGATCCTCCCGCAGCGCATCCAGAATCCCTGTCACTTTCTTTACATTTACCAGTCCGCCCGAACCGGTTCCGCTCTTATAATAGTGAAATGCGATCCGGCCGAAAACGGACACTTTCGTCCCCTTTCGGATCGGAAGCGTCTGGTTGTCATTTTTCAGCAGCACGCAGCCTTCCGCGGAAGCCTGGCGCGCAAGCGCGCTGTACCGCTCCATATCCAGTGTGTAGTTTGCCATGTATGATGTTCTCCTTTCCTGTGGTGTTGCGCTTAACCTTTCTGATCAGTATACCATATCCTGACAGAAATTGGGAGGGAGGATTGTAATATTTTTTTACTGTTTTGTCCGAAGCGTGCGCATGGAATTTAAAATCGCGATCACGGAAACGCCGACATCGGCAAACACACCGCCCCACATGTTCGTCAGATGAAGCGCGGCAAGAATCAGAATCAGCGCCTTGACGCCGAGCGCAAACACAATATTCTGTCTGACGATCGCAATCGTTTTTCTCGAGATGCGCACCACGGAGGCGATCTTTCTGACATCATCATCCATCAGCACCACATCCGCCGCTTCGATCGCGGCATCAGAGCCCATGCTGCCCATGGCGATCCCGATATCGGCGCGTGTGAGCACCGGCGCGTCGTTGATGCCGTCACCGACAAACGCAAGTCTTTCCTTTTCCCCCTGCGCGGCCAGAAGCTTCTCCACCTGCGCGACCTTATCCCCGGGCAGAAGCTCCGCAAAGACCTCGTCAATGCCGGTCTCCTCCGCGATCTGCTCTGCGGCCGCCAGACGGTCCCCTGTCAGCATCACGCATTTTTTCACGCCCACGCGCTTCATGTCCGCAATGGCTTCCTTCGCGCCCTCTTTTACCGTGTCCGAGATCACGATACAGCCGGCATACGCGCCCTCACAGGCCACATAGACGACGGTGCCCGCCGACGCTTCCCGCCGGTATGCGATGCCGTTTTCCTGCATCAGCTTTTCGTTTCCCAAAAGCACGCTTCTGCCGTCAATCTGCGCCGATATCCCGTGTCCGGCCAGTTCTTTTACCGCCGTCACGCGGCTGCCGCACACCGCCGGTGCTTCCTTCCCCTGTGCCGCGCAGCCGGCGGCTTTCTCCGTCTCCACTCCCCGGCCGTCTTCCGAACGTTTCTGCCCGGCAAAAACCCGGCTGCTTCCGGCACGCTCCTCATACGCCTCCCGGATCGAGGCCGCGATCGGATGATTTGAATAATTCTCACCGAGCGCCGCCAGCTCCAAAAGTTCATCGGCACTGCCATGCTCCGGCAGAATCTTCGCCACCTTAAATTCTCCCTTTGTCAGAGTACCCGTCTTGTCAAAGACAATCGTAGTCACTCCGGCGACCGCCTCAAGATAATTGCTTCCTTTTACCAGCACGCCCAGCCGCGACGCCGCTCCGATTCCCCCGAAAAATCCGAGCGGAACCGAAATCACCAGCGCGCAGGGACAGGAAATCACGAGAAAGGTACACGCCGTCTCAATCCAGGGGCCGAATCCGTCTCCCGTCAGAAGCGGAGGAACCACCGCGAGAACCGCCGCGCAGATCGTGACGACAGGCGTATAATATTTTGCAAAGCGCGTGATAAAATGCTCCACCTTCGCTTTTCTGCTGCCGGCATTTTCCACCAGCTCTAAGATTTTTGCCACGGTGGAATCCTCGAATTCTTTTGTTGTCTTCACTTTTAATGTACCGCTGCCATTGACGCAGCCGCTGATCACGGTATCCCCGATCCCCGCTTTTCTCGGGACAGACTCTCCGGTCAGCGCAGCCGTATCGATAAACGACTCCCCTTCCGTGACGATCCCGTCAAGCGGTATCCGCTCTCCCGGCCGGATCACAATGATACTTCCCACCTCCACGTCGTCCGGATCCGTCTGTGTGAGAACACCGTCCACCTCAAGATTCGCATATTCCGGACAGATATCCATCATTGCGGAGATCGACTCTCTGGATTTGCCGACCGCATAGCTCTGGAACAGCTCTCCCACCTGATAAAACAGCATCACGGCCACCGCCTCCGAATATTCCCGGACGCCGAATGCCCCGAACGTCGCGATCATCATCAGGAAATTCTCATCAAACACCTGCCCGTTTCTGATGTTGCGCAGCGCCTTCCATATAATGTCATACCCCACCACCAGGTACGGGATCAGATAGGCCGGCATCCAGATCCAGGTTCCTTTTAATCCCGGAATCAGCTCCATATGCTCACAGATGATCACCGCGGCAAACAAGGCAAAGGACACCAGGATGCGCATCCTCATTTTTTTCTGTTTCTTCGTCATCACTCTTCTCCTCCATATGTTATAAACATATGCTTATATATTCATATATAATCCAAAAAAATCACCGCCAGGCGATGAGTTCCGCAAACCATATTCATGCGGCCCGGACCTGACGGGACTCATGTCGGCACACCGCGCGCGGAATACCCCGCCCGGGCCGGCCAAAGGCTCTGCACAAGACCCGGACAGCCCGCTGGCAGAACGCACCCGACGGGCCGCGCGCGGAATACCCCGCCCGGGCCGGCCAAAGGCTCTGCACAAGACCCGGACAGCCCGCTGGCAGAACGCACCCGACGGGCCGCGCGCAAATGCCTCTCCCGGGCTTTTGCCCGGGCGCCGCATCCTCTACATCAGAATCCGGCATTCCGGCTCTACTTTCGCGCAGACGGCAACAACTTCCTTCATAATCTCGTCAAACCGGTCATCCGCCGCATCCACTGTCATTTTCTGCGTCATGAAGCTCACATTCGCGTCACTGACACCCTCAATCTTCTTAATGGCCTCCTCCATCTTTGCCGCGCAGTTCGCGCAGTCGAGATCCTCCAGCTTAAACTTTTTCTTCATACCTGACCCATCCTTTCTTTTCTCTTCCAGCACGGCACACCGCCAGACGGCTTCCCACACGGGCCGCCGCGTTTCTCCTGCGCTCCGCTCCGGCGCGATCCTCATCGCCGTATCCGATTGTGCGGCATGCTCCGCTCCGGCGCGATCCTCATCGCCGTATCCGATTGTGCGGCATGCTCCGCT
>CAJUNX010000001.1:23009-27237 GCA_910587865.1 uncultured Roseburia sp. | reverse complement strand
CCGGCGCGATCCTCTCTGCCGTATCCGATTGTGCGGCATGCTCCGCTCCGGCGCGATCCTCAGCGCCGTATCCTATTCCGCGACATGCTCCATCCCCTGCGCGATCATCGTCCGCACATGGCTGTCCGCCAGCGAATAAAAAACGGACTTTCCCTCCCGCCGGTTCTTCACCAGTCCCGCCTGCTTTAAGATCTTAAGCTGGTGGGAGATGGCCGGCTGCGTCATCGAGAGCGCCTCCGCGATATCGCACACGCATACCTCGGATTCAAACAGTACGTAGAGAATCCGGATCCTCGTAAAATCGCCGAATACCTTAAATAATTCCGCAAGATCCGCGAGCACATCCTCCGGCGGCATCTTCGCCGTCACGGCGCGCAGCAGATCCTCGTGAACCTCCGTCACCTCACAGCATTCAATCTCTGTCACGGGCACACTCTCACCCTCTTTCTTTCCCTGCGGATTCTGATGCTGCGGAGGCCGGTGCACCCGGCCTCCGACAGCAGCTTTTCATTGTATAAACATATAAACAATCGTTTATGTGTTTAGTATATGCCGTGCAGTCGGAATTGTCAAGCATAAATCTGTTTTTCACAACACCATTTTAACAGCAGAACTGAAGCAGAAATCCGATTCAGTGAAGGGCGTCTCATCTCTCCCCTCCCTCGATATTTCTCAGAAATCCCACATAGGCTGCGATATAATAGATCAGGAAAATCCCGAAAAAGAGAGCAAACGACATCCCGAAATACCGGAACATCGACGCGTGAATACCCGTGTAAAAGTTAAAGTTCTTTCCCACATATCCTGCGATAATTCCGCTGATACCTGCCGCGAACAGTGCCGGACAGAGGTAAAACAGTGCGAGCTGCCGACGGATCACCGCGGCGATCTCCTTCCTGCTTAAACCGAGCTTTTTCAGCACGCCGTAGCGGAAGCGATACTTCGCGGAATCACTCAGCTGATGCACGGAAAGGACGGTTAAACCGACGCATAAAAACACCATTCCCATATAAAACATCGGGAAAATCACGGAGGAAAGCAAATATTTGATCTCCGGAATCAGATTGTCACGTACCGCGTGATCCGTCACATAGACCACGATCATATCGGAACCGGAGCAGCTGTTTCCGTTTTCCTCAAACGTGTCGTATTCCATATAGCTGTCGAGGCTCTTAAGATCCTCCTCCCTCTCAACCGCATCGAGCGCGTCCTTTAACCCGTCCGGCGCCTTTTTCTCGAGCATGACGGCACATTCCGCATAATACGGCTGCATCCGGGCAAGCTCTCGGTCCGGCACCACGATCACATAGTCGCCGCCGTTGTGCCCGTCCTGGGAAAACGGCTCCGTGTGGTATCCCGCAAACCGCAGCGCACCGTCTGTGCCTTCTAAGGAAAGCGCGTCGGAAAAATCGCCCGTCTCGCCAGACACCCGCTCCTTGATATGGATCGCGTACTCCCCGTCATTCAGCGCGATTTCGGGATATCCGAGCATTTTCCGAAGATGGTTGTAGTCCGTCAGCCCGAGATACGTATCTGCATCGCAGTAATACATATCTCCCTCGTCGCGGATCTTTGTGACATCGGGCGTACCGTCCGGATTTTTGTACTCATCCCCGAACGCCCTCAAATGCGTGTAAAGCCACGTATTTACCTGGTTGTCCCCGTTGTTCTCCCAGATCTGATACGTATGGCTCTCCCGCACCGGGACGCGCTCCCGGATGACCGCAAGTTTTTCCGAGAAATCATCCTTTGGATCCCCGCTGTAGAGATGCACGTCAAACGGAAATTTCTGTTCGAGCATCTTATTCTGAAAATCAGAAAACATCAACGCGATCGAACTCCCCAGAAAAGTCAGAAGAAACAGCGCCGTCAGCGTGCCTAACGTGAACCGCATCGTCTTCACCTTTGAGGCGAACTGCCGCAGCAAAAACAGGTTCGTCCCCTGATAAACACCCTGTCCGCGTCTTCTGACATAGCAGATCACGGCTGCGGAAAGCCCGGTATAAAACAGGTAAATCACCAGGATCAGACCCGTAATGAAGGCCAGAATCGTTACCGTATCCCAGTATTTTCCGTAAAACAGCCAGCCCCCGAACAGGACGAGAAAGACGACAGACAGCGGCAGAATCCATTTTTTCACCTGCTCGGCGGACTCCCTGATCTCCTCGTTCTGCCGTTCCATGTGCATCAGATGACTGATATTCATCCTCCGGAATCTTCCGGCGCTGCGCAAAAGGGCGAGCAGATAACAGCCCAGATAGCAGAGCGCGGTCATCAGAATGCTGTTTTTGCCGATCCCGGCGTCAAACCGGTAATGTAACTTTAACATATTGTAAAGGATTGACATCAGAATCTGGAGCAGAAGCGCGCCAAACGGGATGCCCACCGCAAACGCGATCGCGCCGAGGATCAGATTTTCGCGAAACCAGAGGCGTCTGATCTGTCCCCGCTTCATCCCGAGCAGCAGGTACACGGCAAATTCCCGGCTGCGCCGCTCTAAGATAAAACGGACCATATAATGAATCAGCCACGCGACGATAAAAAGGATAAACACCGTCGCCACCCAGATCATCGCGCCCATGATATCGACTTCTCCGTACTGTTTCCCGAGATCTTCGGAAAACAGGATCGAGTCAAATGCCAGCATCAGGGAAACCACAAATGTCATCGTCAGAAAATAGACCAGATAGTCCCGCGCGGACCGCTTCACGTTCCGCAGTGCAAGCTTACTTAACATGACTAAGCTCACCTCCCGTCAGGGACAGTACATCCAGAATCTCTCCCAGAAACTGTCTCCGCTCCTTCCCTGCGCGGATCAGCTCGTGAAATATTTTCCCGTCCTGCAGAAACAGGATCCGGCTGCAGTAGCTCGCGGAAAACGCGTCGTGCGTCACCATAAAGATCGTTGCGCGCCGTTCCCGGTTCAGCCGTGTAAATGTCTCAAGCAGGGTTCCCGCGGACCTCGAGTCAAGCGCGCCCGTGGGTTCGTCGGCGAGAATCAGCTTCGGGTGATTCACCAGCGCCCGCGCACAGGCACAGCGCTGCTTCTGCCCGCCGGACACCTGATAGGGGAACTGGTCTCTCACCTCATAAATTCCCAGAAGCCGCATCATCTCCTCGCAGCAGGACTGTACCGCAGATCTGCCCCGCACCTCTCCAAAAAGCGTGACGGCCAGCATGATATTCTCCTCAATCGTTAAGGTGTCAAGCAGATTGTACTCCTGAAACACAAAACCAAGGTTCTGTCTCCGGAACTCCGAAAGTCCGTTTTCGGACAATTCCGTGATATCCACATTCCCGTAAAAAATATGACCTGCCGTCACGCGGTCGATCGTCGAGAGCAGATTTAAGAGCGTCGTCTTCCCTGAGCCGGATGCGCCCATCACACCGACAAACTCGCCCTCCTCCACCGTAAAACTCACACAGTCCACCGCTTTCGTCACATTTGCGGCGCTGCCGTAATACTTTTCCACCTCACATACACGAATGTAATCGTTCATCGCATCCTCACTTTCCGCCGCAGTTTCTCTGCCGGCCTCCTTTATTCTGGCAGAGCTGCGTAAAAAGTGGTATCGTTTCCCCTTTCACGAACCTTACAGATTTGTAACATACGTACTCACCAGGAATTCCAGGATGATCGTCGTCCCCTCTCCCCATTTCGACTCCGCCGTAATCCCGATCCCCAGCTTCCCGCACAGTTTTTTGCACAGATACAGCCCCATCCCCGTCGCATTTTTACGGTCTCTTCCGTTTTTCCCGGTAAATCCCTTTTCAAACACGCGCGGCAGATCCTCCGGCCGTATCCCGATCCCGTCATCCCGGACACACAGACAGACACCGTGCGCCGTCCGCTCTGTCCAGATCCGGATGTGCACATGATCGTATTTCCGGTATTTTACACTGTTTAACAGCAGCTGCGTGAGGATAAAAGAGATCCACTTCCCGTCCGTGTACACCGTATCCATCTCCCCTGTCTCCACCGAAGCTTTGTTTAAAATCAGATAACGCCTGTTTTTTATCACCGTCTCCGCCGCCACCTCGGAGAGACTGGTCTCACGGATCAGATAATCCTTATATACTTCGTCGGAACGCGCATAATAAAGCACCCGGTCGACACAATTTGCGATGTGATCGTTCTCCAGAGCCAGTCGCAGAGCGACTGGCTTTGACAGCCGCAGAGCGACTGGCTTTGACAGCCGCAGAGCGACTGGCTTTGACAGCCGCAGAG
>CAJUNX010000001.1:0-22909 GCA_910587865.1 uncultured Roseburia sp. | reverse complement strand
CGACTGGCTCTGCAAGTCGGTCTGTGACACAATCTGCAGACCGCTCCGCGGCACAATCTGCCGGATGCCTGGCATCCTGTGCTGTCCCGTTCCCCATGGACTGCTCTGTCCGCTCATCCGCAGCGTTTTCGCAGATCAGGGAAATCGCAGTCACGGGCGCCTTGATCTCGTGCACCCAGTGTTCCATGAATTCACGGTATTCCTGCCGCTCCCCCTCAATGCGGCGGATCCGCTCGATCACCGATTGATTGGAGCGGCGGATCAGATCACGGTAGAGACGGTCCTCAAGCCGGGGAGACGGCGGCATCAGCTCTCCGAGCAGAAACCGCTGCTCTGTCTGGTCCAGGATTTTTTTCGCATCCGAAAAAAAGCGGTTCCTGCCCGCCCAGGTGAAAACAGTCCATGAGATAAGCACCAGTCCCCAGCAGATCAGGATCAGCACACAGTTTCCCCACGGATATCCCGTCATATACAAATAACCGGAAAGCAGCAGCATGCAGACCGCATGCAGCAGAAAGATCAGAATGTGATCCTGCACATATTCCCGAATGCTCATGGCAACCTCCATTCCGGAAACATCTGTGTCCCGGCAGCCGCACGGGAATACCGCTTCTGCGGTATCCCGCGTCTGAAATCATTTCACTGCCCTCAGGTATCCTTTATTTGAGATATTTCTTTAATTTGCGGGCAACGACCTCTATCTCAATCGGTTTTGCCAGATGATCGTTCATCCCGCACTCCAGACACTTCTTAATGTCCTCCGAAAAAGCATCCGCCGTCATCGCAATAATCGGAATATCCGCGTCCGCCCGATCAAGCCCCCGGATGGCCCTGGTCGCATCGTAGCCGTCCATCACAGGCATCCGCACATCCATGATAATCGCGTCATAATATCCAACCGGAGAATGCCCGAATTTTGCAACGCAGATCTCTCCGTTCTCCACCCAGTCGAGCTCCATTTCAAGTCCGGAAAGCAGCGCTCTGGCAACCTCCCAGTTGATCTCGTTATCCTCCGCCAGCAAAATATGCTTTCCCTTCAGCGAAAGCCCCGGATCCGTCTCTTTTTCGTCTCCCGCGGCTTCCTCCTCCGGCGTACCCGCGAATGCTTTCAGCGCGTCGAAAAGCGTGGATAAAAACAGGGGCCTGGAAAGAAATCCGGAAATCCCCGCCTCCCTGGCTTCTTCCGTCCTGCTCTGGTCACAGGCCGGCATCAGCAAAATCGGGCCGTCCTTTCCGCAAATCGAGCGGATTTCCCGCGCGGTCTCAATCCCGTTTTTGTCCGGCTGATGATCGCCCAGAAGAATCACCTGATAATCATCCTTCTGCCGACGGCATTCCTTTATCCGTTTTACCGCAGCTTCGGCATCGAGGCACCATTCGGACTCAATCCCGATTTCGCTTAAGGAATGAACCACACTTCTGCACAGCCGTTCATCCCCGTCAACCACAAGCGCCTTCCACGCAGGAAGCGTCAGATCCGTCTTTGGTCCGTTCGCTTTCGCCAGATCGAGAACAACATGGAATTCGCTTCCCCTGCCCTGCTCGCTCTGCACGGAAATGGCTCCGCCCATCGCATCCACAATGGATTTGGTGATTGCCATTCCAAGCCCTGATCCCTCTGTCTTCTGCACACGGGCGTTGTCCTCTCTGCTGAAGGAGTCAAATATTCTCTTCTGATATTCCTCCGACATGCCGATTCCCGTATCCTTCACAATGAAATGTGTACGGACGCAGGAAGTGTCCTTTGGCAGCTCCTCCTGATACACGTTCACCTGAACAGAGCCGCCGTCCGGCGTAAATTTGACGGCATTTCCGAGCAGATTGATCAGCACCTGATTCAGCCGCACACCGTCGCAGCACACCTCTTCCGCCAGAATTTCATAGACAGACGCGTCAAACCGCTGTTTTTTCGCCTCAACCTGCGGCTGCATCATATTTACGATGCTCTCCATCACCTCGCGCAGCGAAACCGGCACGATGTTCAGTGTCATTTTGCCGCTCTCAATCTTAGACACGTCCAGCACGTCATTGATCAGTCCCAGCAGATGCCTGCTGGAGAGCGCGATTTTGCGCAGACACTCCTCCACCTGTTCCTGACTGCCCGTATTGGCCATGGCGATCGACGTCATCCCGATGATGGCGTTCATGGGTGTGCGGATATCATGGCTCATGCTCGATAAAAAGTCCTGTTTGGCCGCATTGGCGTGCTCGGCTTCTTTTCTCGCCTTTTCGGCGGCTTTCCGCGCCGCATCCATCTCTATATTCATGCGCTTTAATTCCGACACCTGTTCTTTGAACTGTCTTAAATACTGAAAGAAAATATAAAGCAGCATGGCGATCACGGTAAAGGATGCCGCATAAACGATGATAAGCCAGTGACTGCTCATCCCGGAAATCGCATGATCCATCCCGGTGAGCGGGAGAACGGTCACCAGATACCATTCACACCAGGGCAGGCTGGTGCCGTACAGATGGCGGCGCGATCCTCCGACATTCAGAATCACCGAGTAATCTTCATCCGCATTCATCGCAGCGGTAAGCCCTTCGATACAATTCTCCGCTTCCTCTTTTTGCCCGTCAAAAATCCGGTAAAGCCGCTCAAAATAATTATCGTTTTCATCGTCCTGATCCGGTACGACGCAGCTTCCGTCTTTTCGTATGACATAGGAATAAATCAGCGGACTGTCTTTGTCGAGAAAAAGAATCTCACCCATATATTTTGAAGAAATTCCTGTGATGAGGGCAACGCTTCTGTCCCCGTCGGACATGGGATATTCACAGGGAATCCCAAACAGAATCACGTTATTCCCGCTGCTGTCAAAAGCGGATGCCGCCTTGCGCTCCCCGTTTTTTAAGCTTTCGAGAAACGCCTCCGGATGGTTCGGCTGCACCGGATCGCCGTAGATCATTTCAATCTCTCCGTCAGACGAATATAAGGCCGCGCATAAAAAATGCCTGGCCTTTGCGCCGTATTCGATCTCTTCCCATGAGCCATAACCGGACTCTTCTTCGTCCGCTGCAATGTGCGCGATGGACTGCGCCTGCGCCAGACGAAATTCAATGATGGTTTTAAAATGTAAGGATACCTGCTCATTCATTCCGGCCATATAAATCGTTCCGATATCCTCAATCGTATCTTCGCTCATTCTGCTGATGGATATTCCCAAAAATGTAAAAATGAAAATAATCAGGCAAATAATCACTGCTATGCTGATTTTTAACGAACGCGGCAAAGCAATGCTTTTCATACTTTTCCTCTCCATTCTCTGAAAGTCAGATTCTCTTTCAGCATCTCAGCCGGCTCATGACCTGAAACATTTTGCGGATGTCCACCGGCTTTGCCAGATGGTCATTCATTCCGGCGTCTTTCGCCATCGCAACATCCTCTTCAAATGCGTTGGCCGACAGAGCTATGATCGGCACGGTTTTTGCGTCAGGCCGGTCAAGGCCGCGAATCACACGCGTGGCCTCATATCCGCTCATAACCGGCATCATCAGATCCATGAGCACACAGTCAAACGTTTTCGGAGCGGATGCCGCAAACGCATCCACGGCAGCTTTCCCGTCGGTTGCAGTCGTGACCTTTGCGCCCGCATCCTTAAGCATAAACTCCACAATTTCACAATTGATCTCATTATCCTCCACCAAAAGGACACGCATCCCGGCAATATTGCCCTGCGGCTTCTCCTCCTCGTCCGCAGGCTGCGCATTCCACGCCTCGTCAACCTTAACGGGCAGACTGATAAAAACCATGCTCCCTCTGCCGGCCTGACTGTCGATCTCAATGGCGCCCTGCATCTGATCCACCAGCTTCTTCACGATGGACATCCCGAGTCCGACGCCGTTGTAGTGAGTCCTTGCATCCTGATGCTCCTGGGCAAACGGCTCAAAAATGTGCTTTTTGAACTCTTCCCCGATGCCGATTCCGTTATCTTCAATCACAAACTGATAGTCAGCGGTACCATCCTGACAGGCGTTCTCCTTCACCCGGACCGTTACAAAACCGCCCGGCCGGTTAAATTTGATGGCATTATCGATCACATTCATCAGAATCTGCTTTACGTGCAGCGGATTTCCGATCATTCTCCTGTGCTGCAGACCGTCCTCCTCCAGCGTGAGTCTGACTTCTTTCTCCTCCGCCTGAGCGGACAGGATCGTGATACAGGTCTCCAGCGTATCCAAAAGATCAAACGGCTCCTTCACTGCCGCCTGTCTTCCGCTCTCAAGCCTGCTGACCTGAAGAACATCGTTTACCAGGGACAGCAGATGCTCCGTTGACACACGGATTTTCTTCTGGCACTCGTCCTGCTTTGCGGAGTCCTCCCGGCATTTCTCCATAATGGCCAGCATTCCCAAAATCCCGTTAATCGGCGTGCGCAGATCGTGGGACATATGAGACAGAAACTCGCTCTTTGCCGCATTTGCCTGCCCGACCTTCTCGAGCAGTTCCATGATGGCATGCTCCTGTTTTTTCCTCGTCATCATCGTATCCGTGATATCCTGATGATATCCGTTCAGGCAGGAGCCCTGTTTTTTAAAGGTTTTGTCCGGCACACCGCCGCAGCGGACATAAATCTTCCCCAGCGTCGGATGATTCCAGGGGTAGATCACCTCGGAACGCCCGTTTTCGAGCATATCCCGCACCGATTCCTGCACCATCTCCACATAATCCGGCTCTATATTTTCAAACCAGCGCCGATAGCACTCCTCCGGGTCAATCCCGTCCGGTACTCCAAGAAGGACACGCATCGTCCTGTCCGTGTACATCCTCGGCTGACAGCCCTCCTCCATCTCGATCGTCCAGATACCGGTTCTCGCTCCCTCAAGAATACCCTCCAGACTCTGCCTTGCCTCAAGCTTATACTTCTCTTCCTGCTCCACCACGGCATTGACGTCCCGCTGGGCAAAAATCGCACTGTTTTCCGTTTTGGTCTTCTCCGTGGCGGAAAAATGAAACTCCAGGTACTTCAGTCCGCAGGAACTGTCATTCACCTGATATCTGACATAAAACTTTTTATTTGTCCGAAGCTGTGCGAGCACATATTCTTTTTTGGTCATGGAGCGCAGACGTGCTCTGTCCTGCAGCGCTACATATGTGGATATATATCGTTCCATCGCCGTCTGATAGCCGTCTTTGAAATGGGCGGCCCAGTCCATATCCATCCTGTCGCTGCTCCGGTACACCTCGCATTCGCCTGTGTCAAAATTCACCTCACAGATCTCCAGATAGTCCACGCTTAAGGCATGGAGCACGTTATAGCTGCGCTTCTGAAGCTCGCGGAACAGATTGCGGCGTTTCAGGGAGGACACGATAAAGTATGCCGCCGTCTGGAGCATATTGGATGCGTATCCCAGAGATTCCGCAGGCGGATTATCCACACCGTAAAATCCGATCAGCTTTTTTCCGTCATAAAGCGGAACCACCACAAGAGAATAGATATTCTGCCGCTTCAGATTCTCATACTGAAGCGGATCCGTCTCCCGGATATCTTCCAGTCTCTCAATCACGATATACCCGCCGATTCTGAAATTCCGATACCAGCTCGCGCATACCTCCTTGGGAACATTCTGAAGGTTCTCCTTTTCCGGCTCCACTCCGTCGGCCACCCACTCATAGGTGTTGTCATCGCAGCCCGACTCGTTCTGCTCAAATATATAAGTTCGCTCCCCTTTCAGCGCTTTTCCCAGGTGTTCTAACAGCACCTGCAGCGACTGATCCGGCGTCTCCTCCAGCAGGGCGACACGAAGGCCCTCATTAATGATGGTCTCCAGATTCTGAACGCTTTGCATACCGTCGCGCCACTCACGATCTCCTTCGACCAAAGCTCCTTCGCCGGCCCGTTCAAAAATCTCCCCTGAATAATCCATATATCTGCCCTCCATACAGCAGTTTTGTTTTATTCCCATATGATGAAAAAGCTTCACCGCAAAAGCAGAAAAGCCTGACCCATAATACCATATGCCCCCAGCCACGTCAATACGGGGGATGATACGGTATGTTCACACGATATACCCCATTCCCCGCTTCGTTTCGATCAGATCACGGACGCCGGTTTCCTCCAGCTTTGCACGAATGCGCGTCATATTCACACTCAGTGCATTATCATCGATAAAAATCCGGTTCTGCCACAGATCTTCGATCAGCTCCGTTCTCGAAACAATCCTTCCCTCATGCAGAAACAGATAAGAAAGAATTTTTAATTCATTGCGCGTCAGCTCCGCCTGCTTTCCGTTGTAAGAGACCACGCCGCGCGTCAGAGAGAGCGTCACGCCCCGACAGGTCAGATTCATCTTCTCCCCGGGAACGTTTTCCCCCTTTGTGCGCTTTAATACCGCGGCAATGCGCGCCAGCAGTACGGGAGGCGCAAACGGCTTGGTGATATAGTCGTCCCCTCCGATCAGCATCCCGGTCAGCTCATCCATCATCTCCGTTCTGCCGGTCAGAAAAATCACCGGCACCTGCGAAACGGCGCGCAGCTTTTTTACAATATCAAATCCCGATTCTTCCGGCAGATTCAGATCCAGAAGAACGAGGTCCGGATCCGCCGCACACACAGATGCGCCCACATCGTGAAACGACGTGAGCGCAGTGACCTCATAACATGCACGTTCCAAAAGCAGGGCCAGCTCCTGTCGGATCGGTTCTTCATCCTCCACAATCAGTATGTGCATCGCCAGTCGTCCTTTCCGGGCAGCGCGATCATGCGCGCTTTCCCTCTGCTCTGTCCATAAACCGCCCGTTTTCAATCACAAACCGTTCGTGTGTCCCCTCACCGATCAGACCTGACGCATCATATGCCTTCACCTCAAAGGTCAGCCGCTTTCTGTCCGTTCCGATCAGCTTCGTCTCACAGGTCACCTCCATCCCGACCGGGGTTGCGGATACATGCGATACCTCCATCCTCGTCCCGACCGTCCCTTCTCCCTCCGAAAGCTTTGGCGCAACGCTGCGCCATGCGGTCTCTTCCATCAGCGCGATCATGGCCGGCGTGGCAAATACCGGCAGTTCACCGCTTCCGAGCGCTTTTGCGGTCAGCGCCTCTGTCACCGTTATCGTCTTCTTTCCCGTGATTCCTGGTTCCATTGTGCTCTCCCTTTCTATAATTAAACCCCTGCCGGACCGCCCTGCTTTTCTTTCCGCACGGTGCAGACCTGCATCCTTTTCCCGGTCCGTCCGCCGCGCAGTCCTGCTCCTTTTCCTGCTTTGGCGCACGGCTTTTTCTCTCAGCGAATATGCTCCATCACGCTCTTATAAGCCGGACGGATAATCTTGTTCATGCCCAGAAGCTCTTCCACGCGGTGCGCGCTCCACCCGACGATGCGGGCAATCGCAAACAGCGGCGTGTAAAGCTCGATCGGAATTCCTAACATATCATATACAAATCCGCTGTAAAAATCAACGTTCGGACTGACGCCCTTAAAGATATGACGCTTTTCTGCAATCAGCTCCGGCGCGAGCACCTCGATGCTGTTATAGAGCGCCATATCCTTCTCTTTTCCTTTTGCAAGCGCAAGCTTCTCCACGTAACCCTTAAAGATCCGCTCTCTCGGATCGGAAACCGAATATACCGCATGGCCCATCCCGTAGATCAGGCCCTTGTGATCAAACGCCTCCCCTGCCAGAATCTTTGCCAGATAAGCCTTCACCTCACTGCGGTCCGACCAGTCGGACACATGCGCGCGGATGTCCTCCATCATCTCCATCACCTTGATGTTTGCGCCGCCGTGTTTCGGCCCTTTTAAGGAGGACATGGCTGCCGCGATCGCGGAGTATGTGTCGGAACCGGAAGATGTAACTACCCTCGTCGTAAATGTGGAATTGTTCCCTCCTCCGTGCTCCATATGAAGCATCAGCGCCACGTCGAGCACCTTCGCCTCAAGCATGGTATAGCTCTCGTCCGGACGCAGCATTTTAAGAAAATTCTCCGCTGTCGACAGGTTCGGATCCGGGCGGTGTATGTACATGCTCGCATCGTTCTCATAATGATTATATGCGTGATATCCGTATGCCGCAAGCATCGGAAACGTCGCGATCAGCTGCAGACACTGGCGGATGCTGTTCTCAATCCCTCCGGCATTGACATTGTCATCGTAGGAGGCCAGTGTTAAGATACTCCTGGTCATGGAATTCATGATGTCCTTTGAGGGCGCTTTCATGATCACGTCCCTCGTAAAGTTTGTCGGCAGATTCCTGGCGCTGCCGAGCATACCGGCAAATTCCTCAAGCTGCGCCTCATCCGGCATCTCGCCGAACAGCAGCAGATATGTAGTCTTCTCAAAGCTGAACTCATTTTCTCCGAGCGTATCGATCAGCGTATTCACCTGATATCCCCGGTACCAGAGTTCACCGTCGCACGGCACCCTGCCCTGATCCGAATCCTTAAACGAGACGACATCGGAAATTCTGGTCAGCCCGGTCAGCACCCCCTTTCCGTTCAGATCGCGAAGTCCGCGGTTCACCCCGTATTTCAGAAACAGATCATCCGAAATCAGATCGTTTTTCACACACAGATCCTTCTTCTTATCCGCATAAACGACAAATTCTTCATATCCCATCCGCACTTCCTCCTTGCTCTTCCTGCATCCGGCAGATTACCTCCTCCCGGATATTATGATTGATCTTTTTCGCAACAGACAAAAGAATCTCCTTCTCCTCGTCCGTGACGTCCGCAAACACCACTGTATTCACACGCATATACGCCAGATTCACCTTCTCGATGATCCGGCCGGCCGATGCCGTCAGAATATTATGTACACAGCGTCTGTCCTCGTCGTCATGCACCATCGTGATCAGGCGCTTTCTATGCAGACGGCTTAACGACTGTGAAATATGTCCCTTTGTAAACAGGTTCAGCTCCCCGATATCCCTCGAGGTATTCTGCCTGCCCGCCGTATAAAGATAAAACAGAATCTGTATATCGATCTTGCACAGTCCGTATTCCTTCTGAACCGCACCCAGCTCCTTTTCCAGCAGCTTGCGAAACTGCGTCCCGTACAGCAGCGCTTCCAGCGACTGGCTCATTCTCATGCAATCTGTCATCACTTCACCTGTCCGCCATCTCTTAACAGTTTAAAAGTAAATAATTCTTTTTTAAACAATTTAATTTTTAACTATCATAGCAAAAAAAAGACGATCTGTCCATAGGATTTCTCTTTTTCGTAACATAAAAACTCCCGGAAACCGTCTCCCGGGAGTTTTACCACATCCGCGGCGCTGCGTTTCTCTCATCCGCAGTGCCCGCGGCATCGGCTGCAGTCGCCGCCGCACGAAAGCGATCCGCCTTTCTTTTTATCGCGGATCATGCTGCGCACCGCCAGCGCCGCTGCCGCTGCCACAAGAATGCCTGCAAACCATGTTCCCATCCGTTCCTCCTTTCCGGGCCCTCTGCCCCTGTCACCTTGCCGCCATCCCTTTCATCCGCACGGAACGTGCTTCGCGCTCCCGGTGCGGACGGAACAACAGCCACAGAAATCCTGCCACACAAACGAACGATACCGCCGTTCCGACGCCGAAAGTACCTGTCGCTATCAGCGTTCCGATCTGATAGATACACATGGATACGACATACGCCAGCCCGGTCTGCCAGCCAACCGCAAACCAGAACCATCCGGCGTGATTCATCTCACGCTTTATCGCCCCCATTGCGGCGAAGCACGGCGCACAGAGCAGGTTGAACACCAGGAAGGAATACGCGCCTGCTCCGCTCATTGACGCAGAAAGCACCTGCCAGATCTCGTCGCCGTTCTCCGCAACCTCCGCATAGCCGAAGAGAATCCCAAAGGTCGCGACGACATTTTCCTTTGCGATCAGTCCCGTCACCGCAGCGACCGCCATCTTCCAGCCTTCTCCGCCTTCATTCCATCCCAGCGGTGCAAAGAGCGGCGCCATCACATTTCCCGCTGCCGCCAGGATGCTGCTGTCAAGCTGCTCCGCCTCAAGCATCCCGAAATGCCCGTCGACCACGCCGAATCCCTGCAGGAACCAAAGGACGATGGTCGAGAGCAGGATAATCGTGCCCGCCTTCTTAATAAAGGACCAGCCGCGCTCCCACATGCTGCGCAGCACATTGCCCGCCGTCGGCATATGGTAAGCCGGCAGCTCCATGACAAACGGCGCCGGATCCCCGGCAAACAGTCTCGTCTTCTTTAAAATGATGCCGGAGCAGACGATCGCTGCGATCCCCACAAAATACGCGCTCCATGCCACCCAGCCTGCATTTCCGAAAAAGGCTCCCGCAATCAGGCCGATGATCGGCAGCTTCGCCCCGCAGGGTACAAAAGTCGTCGTGATAATCGTCATCTTCCGGTCTCTGTCGTTTTCGATTGTGCGGGATGCCATGATCCCGGGAACCCCGCAGCCGCTTCCGATCAGCATCGGAATAAAGGACTTTCCAGACAAACCGAATTTGCGGAAAATACGGTCCATGATAAACGCGACGCGCGCCATATATCCGCATGCTTCCAGAAACGCAAGAAACACAAACAGCACCAGCATCTGCGGCACAAATCCCAGCACCGCGCCGACGCCGCCGACAATGCCGTCCGCGATCAGGCCGGTCAGCCAGTCGGCGCAGCCGATCCGCTCCAGTCCTCCCGTCACCCCCGGCACGATCCATGTACCGAACAGCACGTCGTTCGTCCAGTCGGTCAGCATTGCGCCGACCGTGGTGACCGACACATAGTACACCAGAAACATCACCGCAGCAAAAATCGGCAGGGCCAGAAAGCGGTTCGTCACCCAGCGGTCAATCCGGTCCGAAACGGTCAGCTTTTGTCCGCCGGCTTTTGTGACGCACGCATCTACTACAGATGCAAGAAAAACGTACCGTTCATTCGTAAAAATGCTTTCCGTGTCGTCATCATAGAATTCCTCCAGACGCCGGATCTCCTCCGATACGTCCGGCACATTCAGAAGCTGCCCGGATATCTTTTCGTCTTTTTCCAGCAGCCGGATCGCATAAAAACGCCTGTGCTCCTGCGGAATTTGTGCATCCAGCTTCTGTTCCGCCGCACGGATCGCAGCTTCCGTCTCTTCCGCAAAAATACATGCCGGCGGATCGCTTTTCTTTTTCTGCGCCAGCGCAACGGCGCGCTTTGCCGCCTCCCAGACCCCCGTCCCTTTCAGCGCACTGATCGTGACGACCTCACAGCCCAGCCGTTTCCCCAGCGCGTCGATTCTGATCCGGTCCCCGCTCCGTTCCACGAGATCCATCATATTGACCGCAAGAACCACCGGAATGCCAAGCTCAAGTATCTGCGTGGACAGATACAGGTTGCGCTCGATGTTCGTCCCGTCCACGATGTTGATGACCGCATCCGGCCGTTCCGTGAGCAGATAATTTCTCGCCACCACTTCTTCCGGCGTATAGGGGGAAAGCGAATAGATCCCCGGCAGATCCGTGACCGTCACATCCCTGTGATTTTTCAGCTTTCCCTCTTTTTTCTCCACCGTAACGCCGGGCCAGTTGCCCACAAACTGATTCGAACCCGTCAGCGTGTTAAATAATGTCGTCTTTCCGCAGTTCGGATTTCCTGCCAGTGCTATGTTCAGTGCCATCTCCTGCTCCTCTCCCGAATAAGTTTTTCCCATCAAACTCATTTCCTTAATTTCTTTTTCATTCATTAGTTATAACTAACCTTTATATGCTGTCAGATACGAAGCCGTGCATTCCGCAGCCTTTTCCCTCTGCGCCGCACGTCTTCTGACCGTCTTTCGAGCGTTTTACAGGCGTCTTTCAGACGTCTCATCCCCGCAGGAACCGCTCACTCCACCAGAATCATCCCGGCGTCCTCCCTGCGCAGCGACAGTTCGTACCCCCTGACCCTCACTTCCACGGGATCGCCGAGCGGCGCCACCTTACGCACATACACTTCCGTGCCCTTCGTGATCCCCATATCCATAATGCGCCGCTTCACCGGCCCCTCTCCTGTCAGCCCGCTGACCTTTACGGTCTGCCCGCAGGCCGTCTCTCTCAACGTTCTCATCTCTTTCCTCCTCTCATCAGCCCCATACCGGCATTTCGCCTCCGGATCCCCGCCCGCGGCAATACATCTCTTTCCGGCATCCTGCCGCAGGGCATCCCGTTCCTGCGTCCGCAGCGGCTCTCAAACCAGTATCCTGGCCGCCATATCGCTCCCTATGGCCACCCGCGAATCCTTTACATTCACAATCAGATTCCCGCCGGTCCGGGAGATGACCGTCACGGCGCCGCCGGGCACAAATCCAAGATTTTCCAGAAATCTCCTCGTCTCTTCCTTTCCGCTCACACGCCGGATCACACCCGGCTCGCCTTCCCTGATCATCGACAACGGCATCGCTCTTCCTCCTCCGCCAGAATGGCTTCTCTTTTTCTTCCAAAGTTAGTATATGCTAATCATGGTTAGTTGTCAATAACTATTTTACAAAAAAACACGGCGATGCGTAACCGCACTGCCGTGTTCTCCTGTCCTGCCGGCGCTCACACGCCGGTTTTAAACCTCTTTATCGACTTTGATCCCTTTCAGATCCGCCTCTAAGACGCGCAGGCTGCTCTTGATATCGGAAAGACTCTGTCCGACATCCTTTGCGATGCTGTTTCCTTTTGCGATATCGACCATCTCACCGATTTCGATCTCCGGCGCTTCGTTCTGTCTCGCCTGCTCTTTTGCTTCCTCGGCGGCCTCCTTCGTCCTCTCGATCATCGCCTCCTGGATCGCGCGTTTTAACTTCAGCTCTTCTAACTGCTCTTCCTGTTCTTCCTTTTCCTCCATCGACTCCTCGGCCTTCTCCTCGCGCTCCTCCTGCTCCTCCTCGATGTGCTCTACCGCCTCTTCGATCAGCATCCCTTGGATCTCATCGTTCGCGGCATCCATGATCTCCTTCGCGGCTTTCTGTGCGCCGGGCATGGGGGCAGACTTGATCCGCTCCGTCTGAATACTGTGGATATCTGCCACATCGTCACGCATCCGGCGTTCTGCATCCTCAATCTGATCCTCATAGATCTCCGCCTGATTACCAAGATCTAACGCACGCTTCTGGTACTCCGTCAGCGGCCCTTTGTGAAGCTCCTCAAGCCTTGAGCGCTCCGCCTCCGATAATGTCTCACTGCCCGGTCTGCGCATTTCCCTGCGCTCCTTCTCTAACAGCTCAAGATCCTTCTGCTCCTGTGAATCTTCCTCCACTCCGTAAAGCTCCCGCAGTACCTCTTTATCCTCCTGCACGTCGCCGAGCGAATCCACCGCCTCGTTTCTCAGCTTCTCCATCTCTTTATAATGATCGCGTCTCGCCTGAATGGAGTCGTCGATGGCTTTGTCCGTCTTCCACGCATTGCTTACTACCTTCCATGCCTGCGCCTGCGCTTCTTTTTTCCGCGCAGCAATCGGATCCGCGGCAGCATTAAAATTCCCGCCGTATATGCTCGTGCGTCCGTTTCCGGAACGTGCGCTTTCGCCGTTTTTCTCCGCGGCATTCATCAGATTCCTGTCTGCATTTGCTGCATTAATCGTAAGATTCATTCCTCATCCCCCTGCTGCCTGTCACTCACGGTCTTTCTGTTCTTCTGTCTATCGGTTATATCGGCCATACCTGCCTGATGTTTAACAGCCGTCCGCCCTGTTATACCATTTTTTCCCGCAGCCGCAGCAGAATCTTTTTTTCGAGCCGGCTCACCTGTACCTGGCTCATGCCGAGTTCTCCTGCGACCTGGCTCTGCGTTTTGTTTTCAAAGTAACGCAGCAGGATCAGCCTTCGCTCCTGCTCTCCTAAAAGATCCAGAAGCTGACGCACCACCATCCGGTTCAGCACCGCCTCCTTCTGCGGTTCATCTTCCCCGCTGCACGCTCCGCCTCCGATCTGATCGATCAGCAGCAGCTCGTCCCCGTCTTTTTCATACACCGGCTGATAGATCGATTCCACCTCCCGGTTCGCCTCCGTTGCCAGCACGATCTCCTCCGCGGAAAATCCGGTCGCCTCCGAAATTTCCGTAAGTTCCGGTTCCCTCCCCAGTTCCTTTGTCAGCTGCTCTTTCGCCTTACTGATTTTATACCCGTTCTCTTTTAAGGTCCTGCTCACTTTTACCATGCCGTCATCCCGCAGAAACCGCCGGATCTCGCCGGTGATCATCGGAACCGCATACGTCGAAAACGCGAGATGCAGCGACAGGTCAAATTTGTCGATGGCTTTCATCAGCCCGATGCATCCGATCTGAAAGATCTCCTCCCTGTCGTGTCCCCGGTTGTCAAATCTTCGCGCCACTGCCCAGACCAGCCCCAGGTTGTCCGACACCAGCCGGTCCCTGGCCTCTTTATCCCCCTCGTGTGCCTGTCCCATCAATTCCGCAAAGCACTCCATATGTACTAACCTTCCTGCACACCGATTTTTTTGTGCATCCACACGCGGGTTCCCTCTCCCTTTGCAGATTCCACCTTCACCTCATCCATAAATGCCTCCATAAAGGCAAAGCCCATCCCGGAGCGCTCTAACTCCGGTCTTGTGGTATAAAACGGCTCCATGGCCCGCTTCACATCCGCAATCCCTTTTCCGGTATCCGACACCTCAATCCAGACTTCCCGTTCCGCAATACAGCAGGAGAGCTCCACCTGCCCTTCGGGGTCGTCATACCCGTGGATGATCGCGTTTGTCACCGCCTCGGATACCGCTGTTTTCACATCCGCCACCTCGTCCAACGTCGGGTTTAACCCTGCGATAAACGCGGCCACCGCAACCCGTGCAAATCCTTCATTCACCGAACGCGCGTCAAAACGCAGCGTCATTTTGTTTTTCCCCTGCATCATAGCTTTCCCGATTCCTTTCTCTCTGTTTTCCCGGTCTGATCCTCTCTCATGAGCTCCTGCAGACCGGAAACGAGAAAGATCTTTCTTAATCTCCCGCTCAGATTTCTCGCGCAGGCGCTCCCTCCGTAATATCCGATCGTTCTGCATCTCCCGATAATCACGCCGATTCCGGAGCTGTCCATAAATTCCGTCTCTGCAAAATCAAAGACCAGCCTCCTGATATGGCAGGCGCCGATCATCAGATCCGCCTCCTGGCGCAGACGCCCTGCCTCATGGTGATCGAGCTCCCGCGGGATATGGATCACCATGCAGTCATCCGTCAGTTCACAATACTGATTCATATTTACCTCCATGCCGGAGCATTTTTGTGAGTGCCGCAGACCGGATATCAGACCCGGCTCTGCGATTTCGCGTTTGCGGCTCCGGCACAAACGCGCGAAATCCTGTTTAACCCATGTACCGCTTTCTGGCACGGACACACAAAAAGACACAATGACGTCGCATCCCTGCAGAAGGAGCTTGTCGCCGCTTTCTGGCACGGACACGCAAAAAGACACCCGGCAGACGCATTTCCCCTGCCTGGTGTCTTTTGTATTTCGCCGCATTTTTATCCGGCACGGCCGCCTACTCCTCCTCAATGGAATCGATGTAGTTCTGCGCCACGCCTGCCCGTTCCGTTCCCGGATACAGCTCCACGACCTTCTGAAAATAGACGGCCGCATGCTCCTGATCCTCATTCTTGCGGTATGCCTGTGCGAGATAAAACAGCGAATATCCGCTGTCGTATGTCTCGTCAAGTTCAACAACGATCGAAAGGTTTTTGATCGCCTCCTCATAATCCTGCGCATCATATGCATCCCGGCCCGCCTTGTTGACCGCCGTCACATATTCCGCGTTGACCTCCGCGTTGACCGCGTCATAGATGCGCTTTGATTCCTCGCTTAAATATTCTTCATTTACATTTCCCAGCGCCGTGCCGGCAGCCTCGATGTCCTCGTTCGCATAAGCCGCGTAGGCGGCGAGAAGCTGCTCATAGGTGCTGATCCTGCTCTCGTAATTCTCCTCGTTTCCCTTTGCGTTCGTGATCTGGACGGTGAGATCCTCGATCTGGGCCTCAAGCTCACTGATCGTCTGATTCTTTGAGGCTATCGCATTGTTCGCGTCGATCACCTCGGTTTTTTTCTCGTTTAACACCTGCCGCCGCACGCCCGGCACCACAAGATAATACGTGACCGCCACGCCGATCGCCAGTCCGATGATCATGTTGATCACAGTGCCAAGCGCCGAACTCTCCCTGCGGTAACGCGGCTGAATGATCGTCTCGTTCCCGCTCTGATACGATAAAAGCTCGTCGTCCTTCTGCTTTTTCCCCGAACCGCTGCCTCGCAGCATCTGATTGACCTCCGCGAGATAGCGGAGCGTCGTCGTGTTGTTCGAATCGATCCGTCCCGCGTTGCGCAGACATTTTTTTGCCTGCTCGTATTTTCCCTCCTGGAGATACAAAAGGGCCAGAAGCTGATGTCCGCTCACCAGTCTCGGGTTCATCGAGAGCACCTTTTTCAGCTGGATGATCGCCAGATCCCTGCTGTCCTGTCTGCAGTACTGGAGCGCCTGGTTATATTTTTTGATGGTCTGATTGATGGTCTCCAGCTGGCCCTGGTTCTTCTGCACCTCGTCCAGATAGCGGCTCGCGGCATTATCCCTGGGCTGGTAATTTTTGCTGAGCACCCACTCCGTGAGCGCCATCACCACCTCGCCCATATCGTAATAGACCAGTCCCAAAAGATTGCGCGCATCAATATTCATCTTATAAAAACGCAGGCTCTCTTTCAGATTTAAAATCGCACCGGAAAGATCTCTCACACGCGCTTTTTTTAACGCTTCGTTGTAACTGGCATTCGACGCCATCACGATCTTTTTGTAAATTCTCACATCCGCTCCGCAGTCCGGACATCGGTCCGGCTGCCCGAGGGCTGCGCCACAATTATAACATATCATCTGAAACCTCGCTTCATGGAGTTACATGCCCCGCTTCATTTCCCGCAGCATCTCCTGCAGAACGTCGGCCATGTCCGTCTGCTCGTGATTATAAATCGCCTGTTCGGCTTCCTCGACCTCCAGGCTGGGACGGAAATTTTTTAATTCTTCTTCGAAATTGATCATAAGATACCTCGTTTGTCTGATCTGACTGCTGATCCCGCAGTGCGCGGGCTTACATGCGCACTGTCACAGTGGACATTATAATATAGCAGGGAAACGGATTCAACTTTATTTTCTTAAATTTCTATAAAAACAGGGCAGATTTCGTGCGACAAAATCTGCCCATTTACGCATCCGGCGAAAAAACGGCTTATTTTCCACCCATCTGCGAGAGGCGTTCCTCCACCCTGGCCATCATCTGCTCATAGCCCGCTAATTTCTCGCGCTCGGCCGCCACCTTTGCCTCGGGCGCTTTGCTGATGAATTTTTCATTATTTAACATGCCGCGGGAACGGGCGAGCTCTTTTTCCAGACGCCCGCGCTCTTTTTCCAGACGCTCACGCTCTTTTTTCAGATCCACGAGATCTTCGAGCGGCAGATAAAGCGTCGCGCCCGGGATCACAACGGATACGGCATCCTCCCCGATGTCTTCCCGGTCCGCCTGCACCACGACCTCCGACGCGCCGGCGAGGTTCTGATATGCCTCCTGATTCGCGGCAAACGTCTCACGCACCGCAGCGTCCTCCGCCACGATAAATAACTTCGCCTTCCTTGACGGCGGGACATCCATCTGACTGCGGACATTGCGCACGCCCTTTACGAGATCCTTGCAGTGCTCGAGCATCTCTTCCTCCGCCGGGTAGTTCCAGTCCGCCCGGTACTCCGGCCACTGCGCGAGCATGATCGTCTCCTCCTCCGGGTGCAGCGTGCAGAAGATCTCCTCGGTGATAAACGGCATAAACGGATGCAGGAGCTTTAATGCCTCGGTCAGCACCGTTTTTAACGTCCAGAACGCCGCGTTCGCGGAGGCCGGATCGCTCTCCTTCTGGTATGTGCGGGCCTTGGAGATCTCAATGTACCAGTCGCAGAACTCGTCCCAGATAAAATCATACACCTTCTGCACGGCAATCCCCATCTCGTATTTGTCCATATTCTCGGTGACATCCCGCGCAAGCGAGTTCACCTTCGAGAGAATCCATTTATCCGCCGGGCGCAGATCCGCTTTTACCGCCTCAAAGCTCTCCGGCAGCGCATCCGCGTCCACGCCGTCCAAATTCATCAGGATAAAGCGGGACGCATTCCACACCTTGTTCGCAAAGTTTCTTGACGCCTCGACCCGCTCCCAGTAGAAGCGCATGTCGTTTCCGGGCGCGTTTCCGGTGATCAGCGTCATGCGCAGCGCGTCCGCGCCGTACTTGTCGATCACCTCGAGCGGGTCGATGCCGTTCCCTAAGGATTTGCTCATCTTGCGCCCCTGGGAATCGCGGATCAGGCCGTGGAACAGCACGGTGTGGAACGGCGCCTTCCCCGTGTGCTCGTAGCCCGAGAAGATCATGCGGATGACCCAGAAGAAAATGATATCATATCCCGTCACAAGTACATCTGTAGGGTAAAAATAATCCAGCTCCTCCGTCTGATGCGGCCAGCCCAGCGTCGAGAACGGCCAAAGCGCCGACGAAAACCAGGTGTCCAGCATATCCGGATCCTGCTCCATATGCGCGCAGCCGCATTTCGGGCAGGCCTCTGGCGCACGCTTCGCCACGACCATCCCGCCGCAGTCCGCGCAGTAGTAGGCGGGGATCCGGTGTCCCCACCAAAGCTGTCTCGAGATACACCAGTCGCGGATATTGTCGACCCAGTTAAAATATGTCTTCTCCATCCGCTTCGGCAGCAGCTTCACATCGCCGTTTCTCACGGCCTCCGCAGCCGGCCGGATCAGTTCGTCCATTTTTACAAACCACTGCTGCTTTACAAGCGGCTCCACGGTCGCGCCGCAGCGGTCGTGCGTCCCGACATTGTGGGAATGTGGCTCGGTCTTCACGAGAAGCCCCTGTTCTTTCAGGTCGGCGAGAAGCGCCTTTCTGCATTCGTAGCGATCCATGCCCGCATATTTCCCCGCGTATTCGTTCATCACCGCGTCGTCGTCGATCACCGTGATCTCTTCGAGGCCGTGACGTTTTCCAACCTCAAAGTCATTCGGGTCGTGGGCCGGCGTGATCTTCACGCATCCGGTTCCGAATTCCCGGTCGACATACGGGTCGGCGATCACCGGGATCTCGCGGTCGGTCATCGGCAGCCGCAGCATCTTCCCGATGATGTCCTGATAACGCTCGTCCTCCGGGTTGACCGCAACCGCCGTATCACCGAACATCGTCTCCGGGCGCGTCGTCGCGATCTCGACGAACCGGCCCTCCTCGCCGACAACCGGGTAATTGATATGCCAGAAGAAGCCGTCCTGCTCCTCATGGATTACCTCGGCGTCCGAGATCGAGGTCTTACACACCGGACACCAGTTGATGATGCGGCTGCCCTTGTAGATCAGGCCCTTCTCGTACATTTTCACAAAGACGTCGAGCACCGCGTCCGAGCAGCCCTCATCCATCGTAAAGCGCTCGCGCTCCCAGTCCGCGGAGGAGCCCATTTTTTTCAGCTGATTCACGATCCGTCCGCCGTACTCGTCGCGCCACTCCCAGCATTTTTTAAGGAAACCCTCGCGCCCGAGATCCTGCTTGTCGATTCCCTGTGCCTTTAAGCTCTCGATGACCTTGACCTCCGTGGAGATCGACGCGTGATCGGTCCCCGGCTGCCAGAGCGCGTTGTAGCCCTGCATCCGCTTATAGCGCGTTAAAATGTCCTGCATCGTGTTGTCGAGCGCGTGTCCCATGTGGAGCTGGCCCGTGATGTTGGGCGGCGGCATTATAATTGTAAACGGTTTCTTGCTCCGATCCACCTCGGCGTGAAAGTAACCGTTTTTCTCCCATTTCCCATACAGACGTCCCTCGATCCCCTTCGGATCGTAGGTCTTCGCCAGTTCCCGTTTCGTGCTGCATTCTGTGCACATATGCTTCTCCTCCTCTTTCCTTCTTTGTGTGTCAGGCGGGTTTCTCGATCAACCCTGTTGTTCCCAGACAGTTCTTCCGGCCGGGACGGCTTTATTGTGCATCGGCTGACGCCCTCTCCTGCCACCGTCCTTATTAGAATCAGGCTTTTCCCGGTCCGGGACGGCTTCTGTGCGACAGCAAATGTGCACAGAGAGCAGCAGACCGTGCGCTTCGCAAACTGCCCTTATAACAAGAAAAACGCCCTCTGCATCCCAAGGGATGCAAAGGGCGACTGATCGCGGTACCACCTTTGTTCGCCGGCAGTTCGCCGGCCTTATTCCGATCGGCTGCGCCTTACATGCCAGGGAACACGGTTCTTCTCTCCCCAGACATCATCGACGGCTGCTTAACCGGCGGTTCGATAACGCAAACCATGCGGGAACGCCTGTGCTCACTGCCCGGCCGCACATCGTGACGGCTGACCGGGCATAACCCGGATATCCGGCGGATTTTGCCGGCGAACAACAAATGCTTTCTCGACGTTCCGGTTCAAAAGCTACCTTCCGCATACCGTGATCCTGCAAAACCTCGCAGCCGGTGGGTTCCGCTCTCTGACGGGCGTGTATGCGTACTCCTCTTTCTCATTACCTTTTTGTATGACTGATTTTGATTTCTTATTATCATACGAGGGGTTTTTTGATTTGTCAAGGTTTATTTTTTATATCCCACGGAAATCAATTTTCAAAAAGCGATAGATAAGATATAATGAGGCCATGGACAGAACAACATTAATTGATTTCTTTGAAGACATGGAAACAACAGAAGAATACAATGGATATTTTTGCAGTATTGCAGAAGCAATCAGCATTGTCGTGCTCGGAAGCCTGTGCGGTTTAAAAAAACAAAAACAGAGAAAAACCATGACCGGATTGAAACCAAAACAGCTTATACCACAGGCGATATGAAATGGCTGTATGGAAAAGAAAAGTGGAAAAACCTGAATTGTATAGGTGCAGTTAAGATCGAATCCGAGAAAGACGAAAAAAACCGAAGAATGACATCATTATATCTCCAACCGTAAGCTTTCAGCAGCGGAGTTACTCCATCACGCCAAAATGGAGTGGGCAGTAGAAACGATGCACTGGTTACTGGATGTTCATTACGGTGAGGATTACTGTCGTATTGAAAACAGGACAATCCAGCAGAACTTAAACATGCTTCGTAAATTTTCCATCAGCCTGCTGAAGCAGTATAAAGCAAGAACTGCATCGAAAAGAGCCATGTCTAAAATAATGCTGGACTGCCTGCTCGAGCCTTCTCAGATTTGCGCTGTTTTAGAAAATTGATTTTCGTGTATGCTCTGGCTCCCGGCTTGTAAAATCAGGAGGTTTATGGTAGTATGGAGATACGAAAACAGGTGAAAAGATTGACAGTGACGGATAAGCAACATCAGGAAGATTTGCAACGTTTGCGTTTGTTAAGGCCAATCGATGATGATTTTATGCGTTGTCTTTTTAAAGATAACATTCCATTAGCGGAATTTGTGTTACGCATTATCACTGATAAACCTGATTTAATTATTACTGAGTGTGAAACACAGAAAGATATGAAAAGATTGGCCGGGGCACGTTCTATCTGCCTGGACGCATATGGAACGGATTCAGATGGGAAAAAATATGATTTAGAAGTCCAGAGGCAGGACAAGGGAGCAGACCCACACAGGGCAAGATATCATTCAAGCGTAATGGATATAGAAAATCTCCATTCTGGTCAGGAATTTAAAGAGTTGCCGGACACATATACAATTTTTATTATTGAAAAAGATTTTTATGGTCAGGGCGAAGCTGTTTACCCGATTGAGAGAATCAATCTTACAACGGGTAAATCTTTTGAAGATGGAGAGCATATCCTTTATGTGAATGGTGAATATCGTGGAGAATCCGATATAGGAAAACTCATGCACGATTTTGATTGTACCAAAGCAGATGATATGAATTTTGAATTGATGGCAAACCGAACACGATATCTAAAAGAGAATCCGAAAGGAGTGAGTGAGATGTGTAAAATTATGGAAGATATGAGAAGTGAATCTTTAAAAGAGGTCGCTCTTCGTATGCTGTCAGCTGGAAAATATGCTCTGGAAGAAATTGCGAATATTTCTGGACTTTCTCTTGATGAAGTAAAAAAACTGAAAGCGGAACAGACAGCATAAATGGTAATGACCGGGAATCTAAAAACAGGTTCCCGGTTTTTTTGTCATATAAAAACATATTTACTTGTTATAGTCTTGTATTTTATTATACGTTTTCGCCAATTCTATTTAAGGAAAAATTTTCGCTCTTTTGCATACAATACGCAACTTATTGGGAAATTTTATTTTATGACGACTTAATTTATACGACCCAATTATTATATCAAGCAATTCTTGTTTAGTAAAAGATGTGTCACCTATACGAGTAAGTCCTGAGCCTAATATAGATATACATACATCATTCTGCCCATAATATTTATCAATCTCTTTCCAGAACAACGATAAACATTCGAGAAATTCATCATAAGAAAAAAATCTTCCCAGTCCGTCTTTATCTAATTTTGCAAATGCCATCAATAAATACTCGTCATTTGGTATAATGGAAGTAGTTTACATTTTTCAAAAATTGCTTCAGGAACAAACGTAAAAATTACTGTAATTATGCTCAGTGCCCATGTACCACTTTTCTGAAAAAACATATAACAGCAAAATACAAAATCAGTCAAAAATCGACATAAAAAAATACACTGTAATTCAGTTTCAATCTGATTTACAGTGCACCTTGATGTGTACAGTGTGTCATTACTTTTAATAGACATTCTCATCCTGTTCCCATGTATTTTTCGTTTTATCTTCATTAGCCCGCATCGTAAACGGTAGATAGTGAGTACCTCGACTGTGAGGGAAAAATATGTGACAATAGACTATATTTCTATCACAGGTATTAAAAGTTGATCCTTAACTTTTGATACCGCTATACGGAGGTAAGTCTATGAGTTCAGCAACAACAGCAGTGGCTGTACAGTACCGTTTGCCGTGTTGCTGACCGGAAGCCGGAGCATTGCCTTTGGGAGCGGCATACAGG